>NZ_FNHL01000002.1:631206-946809 GCF_900103715.1 Halogranum gelatinilyticum
TACTCTAACAGACGAGGGCGCGAAAGGGTGTCGTCGCTCTCGCGAGACTGTCTGGACGAACAGCATCGTCAACGGGCGCGAAAAGAGGTCTTCAGTCGACGTACTGCTCGACGATATCGACGAGTTCGTCGGTGCCGTGGTAGCCGAAGAGCTGTTCGACCACCTCGCCCTCGTCGTAGAGGACGAGCGTGGGCACGCCCTGCATCTCCAGCTCGTCGACGAGAGCCAGGGTGTGCGAGGCGTTGATCATCGCGACCGTCACGTCGGTCGCGCGGGCGAGATTCCCGAGAACGGGCTCTTGCATCTTGCACTTCCCGCAGCCGTCGGTGTAGAACTCGACGAGCAGCAGGTCGTGCTCCGCGATAGCCGCATCCAGCGCGGCGCGGTCGTCGAGCCGGATCGGTTTCGCACCGAGCAGTGAGTCAGTCATGTAACCTGAATAGGGACGCCAACGGTAAATGTTCACGGGAGTGTGTAGTTCGGGCACGACCGCCGAGACTCGTCCCTACCGGGTCGAGACGGCGGCCCCGCCGTCGCGGGTGCGCATGGCCCGGACCGACTGGAGCGCGATCGCGCCGCTGACGAACAGCGCGGAGCCGACGATGAGGACGAAGCTCGCGGTGTTCAGGAAGTCGATACCGGTCGCGGTGCCGACCTGTCGGAGACCGACAGCGACCGCACCGCCGAGCAGCATCAGCCCGAAGTAGCCTTTGATTCCGTCCTCGTCGACGAGTTTCGTCGCCGCCGAGCCGAGCCGCGCACCGAGCGCGCTCCCGGCCAGAAGCGGGACGACGATGCTCAGGTCGACGCCGCCGGACTGCGCGTAGAGGAAGCTGCCGACCCCACCGGAGACCGTGATCTGGAGGATGTCGGTCCCGACGGCGACAGCTGCGGGAACGCCGAAGCCGTACATCATGGCGGGCATGAGGAGGAAGCCGCCGCCGACGCCAAGGAAGCCCGCGAGGACGCCCACGACGAGACCGACAGCGAAGATGACCCAGACGGACACCGTCGGCCCGCCCGTCAGCGAGACCATCGGTGGGAGATGGATGCCGGTGAAGAGACCGTCGGCTTTCTCGTCGTCAGCGTCGTCTGCGTCGTCGGACTCGTCGCCGGACCCGCTCACCCACGAGTCGTAGACGACGAACGCGCCGACGACGCCCAGAAGACCGACGTAGGCGACGGAGACGACGGCGTCGGCGAGGCCGAGTGCTTCGAGTGCTAACACGGAATTTTTCCCCACTTCGATGCCGGCGGTCACGCTCAGCGTCATCAGTGCCGCCAGTTTGTAGTCTACTTGACCGAGCGAGCGGTGTCGGAGCGCGCCGATGACGGAGGTCCCGAAGACGAACGCGAGCCCGCTGCCGACCGCGACGCGCGTCGGATAGCCCATAACGAGCAGCGCGGGCGTCACGAGGAAGCTCCCGCCCATCCCGAAGAAGCCGAAGAGGACGCCGATGACCGCCCCGAACCCCACGAACATCGCGAGGAGGGCGACACTCATGCCGAGTAGTTCCACGACTACTCACCACCGACCACGTCGGCGACGACGGGGGCGAGCAGCCGCGTCAACCCACCGTAGCCGACGTACAGCGCGAGTGCTTCGGCCAGAACGATTCCGACGAGCACGGCCGCCTGTGCCGTGGCCGAGAGCGTCTCGATACCGAACACGGGTTACCACTCCTCCGCGGCGGACAGTGTTGTGTACTTCATGCAATCCTAGTTCAGCGACCGGTTGCCTTAACAGTTTTGGGAATACCGCACAATACACTGGACTGGGCGAGGCCGGTCAGCCTGTCGGGCCTCGTCAGCAACGTCGGCGACGTCGCTCACCGGTTGGTGGCGCGTTCGCTCGTTAGCTCGCTATCTCGCTATCTCGGTTGCAGGCTCGACAAAAATCGGGGAGTCAGTTCTCGGCCGGAATGGGCTGCTCCGACTGCTCGGTCTCGGGATACTTGTCGCGGAACTCCTGGATGAGCGTCCCCATCTTTGCGTACCAGTCGTTGAGCATCCGCTGCATATCGTCGGCGATCTGCTCGGGGTCGGTCGGCCGGTAGACGTGGTAGTAGCCACCCTGGTCGTAGTTGACCTGTTCCTTCTGGATGAAGCCCGTCTGAAGCAGCCGCTGGATGGACCGGTAGGCGGTCGAGCGTTCGCGTTCGACGCGGTCTGCCACCTCGTCGACGGTGAGCGGCTCCGCGCTCGCAGTCAGCGCACGGAAGCACTTCTTGTCCAGTTCTTTCAGCCCGTGCATACACTCCAACAGACCCTCGCACTCCATGTCCTGCTGGATCAGTTCGTTCATCGAATTAGCCATGCTCTCTCTGTATCCTAGATTCGCTTCGATAAAAGGTTTGTCTACTTTGTGCACAATTGCGCACAGCCGTTCTCGCGGCCGAGTTCGGGCGAACAGCGGGGTCGACCGCGGTCAGTCAGCGTCGACCGCGGCGGTCCCTGCGTCGCCCGCGACGGCCGCCCGGAGGTAGCCCTGCGCGTACGCGCCGAGGAACATCCCGGCGATGGCCCAGAGGATGGGGAGGTTGCCGACGCCGAGGCTGGCGTAGGCCGCGCCGGGACAGATTCCCGAGATCCCCCAGCCGACGCCGAAGATCGCCCCGCCGAACAGGACGTTGCGGTCCATCGACTTCAGCCGCCGAGTGTACGCTTGGCCGGTCAGCGGAGCCGTCCGGTCCAGTCGGGTCGCCACGAAGAACACCACGCCCGTGACGACGGCGGCCCCGCCCATCACGAACAGGAGCCCCAAGTCCTCGAACTGGAGGAAGTCCAGCACGACCTCGGGCCGTGCCATCCGGCTCAGGGCGAGTCCGAACCCGAAGATCAGGCCGCCGACGAGAATCAGCGGCATGAACAGCGGGTGGCGGTCCTCGCTCACGGCACGACCCCCAGTGCCTGCACCAGCTGGGCGGTGCCGATGGCGACGGCCATGAACGTCGCGACGTTGACGATGGACGTCGGCGACGCCGAGCCGACCCCACAGACCCCGTGGCCCGAGGTACAGCCCTTGCCGAGGCGGGTGCCGACGCCGACGAGGATACCCCCGCCGAGCAGCCGCCACCACTGGACGTCGGTGGTCCACCAGTCGCCGAACAGCACGGTGTAGAGTGCCGCGCCGCCGACGATGCCGAGGGTGAAAACGACCCGCCAGTCGCGCGACTGGAGATACTTCCCCTGGTTGAACCGCGGCAGCCGCGAGACGTACGAGAGCGACGACTCCAGGAACGTGCTCGCACCGGCGATGATGCCCGTTCCGAGATAGATCACCGCGGCACCGACGCCGATGAACAGCCCACCGAGCGCGTAGTGCGCGATGCCGTTCGGAAAGAGCGTGGCGATGTCGACCATCGTCAGTCGGTCAGTGCCTCGCTGCTGGCCGCACAGTTGTTCGGGCCGAGTTCGAGTTCGAAGGCTTCCTCGTCGGTCGCATCCGCTTGCCCGAGGTTCGTCGCGATGATCTCCTCGTAGTTGCTCGGTCTGGGTGGCATATCCGAGAGGACGAACTCGACGAACTCGGCTCTATCCATTTCCAGCGCGGGCATCCGCGCGGTCAGGTCGCCGACGGCGGCCGCGTAGGTGCCGTCGTCGCGGGGTGTCGCTGCACCGCTGAAGTGTGCGGGAGCGATCAGCGTCTCGTCGGGGAGCGTGAGCACCTTCTCCTGGAGGGTGTCGTAGAGCGTTCCGGCGGCGTCGGGCGCGCCGTCGTCGCCGTCTTCGAGGTCCGGGCGAGCGACGCTCTCGGTGAAGAGCCCGTCGCCGGTGAGAAGCACCTCGTCGTCGATGAGGTAACTCGTCATCCCACTCGTGTGCCCGGGCGTGTGAATCACGTCTATGTCGACGGTGCCGACGGTCAGGGTGTCGCCGTCGGCGACGGTCCGGTAGTCCACGTCGTACTCGACCCCGCGGTCGACGGCGGCCTCGGGGAGGACGATCTCGGCACCCGTCTCGGCTGCGACGTCACGGACGCCGGAGATGTGGTCGGCGTGGACGTGCGTGTCGAGCGCGTACGTCAGTTCCGTACCGAGCGCGCGAGCGTCCTGAACGTACTCGTCGGCGAAGGCGCGCAGCGGGTCGATAACGGCTGCCTCGCCGTCGGAGACGACGAGGTAGGCCAGACAGCCGCTGGAGGGACGGCGGTACTGGGCGACCGTCGCCTCGCTCTCGACGTCGAGTTCGGCGTACTCGTAGATCCGCGCCCAACCCTTCATGCCGTTTTCGAGGTTCGTCGCCTCGACGCCCTCCTCGTTCAGGAGTCCGGCGATGAACTCGCTGGAGCCCCCCTTCGCGCAGACGACCACGACCGGCTGGCCGTCGGGGAGCCGGTCGAGCAGGTCCGCCGGGATGCCGTCGAGCAGGTCGAAGTACGGGACGTTGACGACGGTCGCGCTCTCGCCGTCGATGTGCCACGTCTCGAACTCGTTCGTCGCGCGGACGTCGAGTACGGTCACCGCGTCGCCGTCGTCGAGCTGTGCCTTCAGTTCCTCGGGCGTCGTCGCGTCGACCGCGACGTCCGGTTCGGGAAACGCTGAATCACTCATCACACTCACCTATCGGACGCGTTGCCTTAACGGTTTGGATAGAAATACACACTATGCACAATACTGTCTCTCGGCCGAGTCACAGTGAATGGGAGATGATGGGAGCAAGACCGCCAATACATAGTGTGTGTCCCGTGTGCGGCTGTCGACGCCGACCACGGTTGTGTGTAGAATACCCATTCATCGACACACTTTTACCGGGCGGCCCAATATTGTGTAGTACGTCCAATAACGGACCACACATCAATGAGCAGCGAAATCGACGTCACCGACACGCTCGACGTACAGGGAGCAAACTGCCCGATGCCGGTCATCAAGACCAAGCAGGCCACCGACGGTCTCGCAGTGGGCGACGTGCTGGAAGTCGTCGCCACCGACTCCGGCAGCATGAGCGACATCAAGGGGTGGGCCGACTCGACGGCCGGCGTGGAACTCGTCGACCAGGTCGAAGGCGACGGCGTCTACACCCACTACGTCCGCAAGACGGAGTAATCCATGAGCACTGACACGCCGAACACCACAGAGACGACGACGGTCGACCCCGAGACCGTCGCCGCACTCGAAGACCGTATCGACGAACTCGAGAGCCAGCTCGCCGCCGTGAGCGACGAGGACGGACAGAAGAAACTGTCCATCATCGCGACGAAGGGCACCCTCGACATGGCCTACCCGCCGCTCATCCTCGCCAGCACGGCCGCGGCCTTCGGCTGGGAGGTGGAGGTCTTCCACACCTTCTGGGGACTCGACATCCTCCACGAGGAGCGGTCGAAGAACCTCAAGCTGAGCGCCGTCGGCAACCCCAGTATGCCGATGCCGAACGCCGTCGCCGCCCTGCCGGGCATGGACTCGATGGCGACGCGCATGATGCAGAAGAAGATCGCCGACAACAACACCGCCTCCATCGAGGAACTCATTCAGACCTCCCTCGATATGGGCGTGGAGTTCCAGGCCTGTCAGATGACCATCGACCTGATGGACTACGACGAGGACGACTTCTACGACGGCGTCACCACCGGCGTCGGTGCGGCGACGGCCCTGCAGTTCATGGCCGACGCCGACGTCCAACTGTTCATCTGACCGGATTCGACCGCTTTTCGACCAGCCACACACCCTTAACTCAGTTACCACCCTCTCTCCACGACAACGATGACCGACACACTCACCGCGACCGACCTCCGCGACCGCATCGACGACGCTGACTTCGAACTCGTCGACACCCGCCTCGCCGACGACTTCGCCGGCTGGCACATCGACGGGGCCGTCAACTATCCGTACAAGCCCGGCGACGACTTCGACCCCGAGCGGTTCAAAGCCGAGACCGGCGTCACCGAGGACGACACGATCTACACCATCTGCGCGAAGGGCATCTCCTCGAACGACTTCGCGGACGTCCTCGACGAGCACGGCTTCGACGACGTCACGGTCGTCAGCGACGGGATGCAGGGCTGGAGTGCCGTCTACGACGTCGTCGAGATTCCGACCGCGAGCGACGGTATCGAGATTCTCCAGATACAACGGCGCGCGAAAGGCTGTCTCGGCTACCTCGTCGGCGACGTCGAGAGCCGTGAGGCGGCCGTCATCGACGCTTCCCGACACACCGACGAGTTCGTCACCGCGGCCGAAGAGCGCGGCTACACCATCACCCACGTCTTCGACACGCACGTCCACGCCGACCACGTCTCCGGCGGCCGGAACCTCGCCGACGAGGTCGGCGCGACCTACCATCTCGGAGCCGACGCGCGCGACCGCGGCGTCGAGTACGCCTACGACGCGCTCTCGCCGAACGAGGTCGTCCGCGTCGGCGACGTCGACGTGAAGGCACTCGCGACGCCCGGCCACACCTCCGAGATGGTGAGCTATCTCGTCGACGGCGAGGCCGTCATGACCGGTGACTCGCTCTTTGTCGGCAGTGTCGGCCGCACGGAACTCCAGTTCGGCGGCGGCGGCGCGGCCGACGGCGCGCATTTGCTCTACCGGTCGCTCCACCGCACGCTCCTCGCCGAACCCGACAGCGTGACCGTCCTCCCCGGTCACTTCGCGCTCTCGAACGACGGCGAGGCGACCGACGGCACGCCCGGCGAACCCATCTCCGCGACGGTCGGAGAACTCAGGACGGGGCAGGATCTGCTCCAGGTCGACGAGGAGACCTTCGTCTCGCGGCTGACCGACCGCCTGCCGGAGAAGCCGCCGAACTACGAGACGGTCATCGACGTCAACACGGGTCGCCGCCGGCTCGACGACGAACAGGAAGCGACTGAGTTGGAACTCGGGCCGAACCGCTGTGCGGCGAGCGAGTAACGTCGGCCGAAGTGAGTAACGTCGGCCGCGAGCGGATAGCGTCGGCCGAAAGTGAGTACCGTCGACCAGAAACCTTCGCACGAAGGCGTGTTGAGACAGCGATTTCTACGCGTGGCTACGCGGCTGCTTCGACTGAATCCTCGCCACAGTGAGGACAGTACTCGAAATCCTCTCTCACGAGTTCCTCACAGGAAGTACAGACGTACTCCGGCTGCTGGGTATCGGTGAGCGACTGCTTCGTCTCCTCGAACTTCCGTCCGACGTCGCTGAAAAGGCCCATACCCCAACGGAGTGTTTCGACGTGGATAAGTGTTCTTCGGGGGCGCGTCTCTCGGTCGTTTCTCGGCCGCCTCTCTCACCTCGATCACCTCTCTCACGAGAACGTGAGAAAGGAATCGCGAGTGAGAATCTGGTCTGTAGAGCGTTCGACGGCGCGAAAAAATCTCTCGACGGCTCAGTCTTGTCCCGCTGGCTCGACGGTCGGCGTCACCTCGTCGTCTTTCCCGTCGAGCGCGACGGTCATCACCGGCACCGGCGCGTGGGCGATGACGCGCTGGGCCGCGCTACCGAGCATGTTACGGCGGAAATCCGCACCGCGAGTACCCATCAACACGAGGTCCATGCCCTCCTCGTCCGCGTATTCGAGGATGGCGTCGCTCGGGCTGCCCGTCCGTACCGCAGTGACCGCGTCGACGCCAGCCTGTCGGAGGAGCGTCGCCGCCGTCTCCGTGACCTCGTGGCCTTCGTGTTCGAGTTCGCCAGTGACGTCGTCGACGAGGTCGTCACTGAGCGTCAGGAAGGCACGGTCGTCGACGACGTAGAGGACGTGGACCGTCGCGTCCTGCCAGCCGGCGAGGGCGGCCGCGTGGTCGACGACTGCGTCGGTCGTCTGGCTGCCGTCGGTCGGGAGGAGAATCTTCGAATACATCAGGTGGTGTTTGGGCCTGGGGACATAAGCCGATAGGGGTGGTTCCCATCCCGTGAGAACGGACTGTCCGCTCCGAGCGAACGGAGCGAGTCGACAGAGTCGGGCGATTACGTCGAATCGACCGCCCGGACCGAGCCAGGGTTCAGACCGTGTCGCCGGTCTCGGTCGCGTCGACCGCGTCGGCGTACGCTCGAACCGCTTCCAGCGTCGGAATCGACGCCTGCGCGCCCGCCGACTCGATGCTCATCGAGGCGGCCACGGTCGCGACCTCCACGGCGGCCCGGAGCGACGACCCGCGAGCCAACTCGGCGGCGAGATAGCCGTTGAAGGTGTCGCCCGCGCCTGTCGTGTCGACCGGGTTCGTCGGCGGCGGCGAGACGGTGAACGTCTCGCTGTTCTCGACCAGCACGCTCTCGGAGCCCCGGGTCTGGACGACCGTCCCCGAGAAGTCCGCGAGCGCGTCGCCGAGCGCGACGTACTCGTACTCGTTCGGCCGGACGACGTCGACCGCGGGATGCCGGACGAGCGGGGCCGCGCCGTCGACGGGCGCGGGGTCGACGACGACAGTCGGCCCGTCGTCGATTTCGGCGAGACGGTCAAGGAGTTCGAGTACCGGCGGTACCGGAATCTCGTTCTGGAGGAGCAGGCAGTCGGTGGCGCGGATTCGGGCGTCGTGGGCCGCGACGTAGCCCTCGTCGACCGCGCCGTTTGCACCCTCGACGATGGCGATGCGGTTTTCCCCGGCTTCGTCGACGAAGACGGCGGCTTTGCCGGTCTCGTCGTCGCTGCGGCCGACGCGCTCGACGTCGACGCCGCTCTCGCGCAAGCCGTCGCAGACGCCGAACTCGGTCTCGTCGCGGCCGACCTTCCCGAGCAGCGTCGTGTCCGCGTCGGCGCGGGCGGCCGCGACGGCTTGGTTCGCTCCCTTGCCGCCGAGATAGACCTCGTGCGGGAGGGCTTCGATCTCGTCGGGGAGCGTCTCGACTCGGACGGTCGCCCCGGCCGCGGGGAACCACTCGCGGCCGGTGGCGAGGTCGTCGAGGGCGGCAGTGTCCAGTGTCGAGACGAGGTCGACGTTGATGCTTCCGAGGCTGACGACGGTTCCCATCGGTCTAGTCGCCGGTACGTCGCCCCGTAATCTCGTCGATGTCGAGGCGGACGAGCACGGGGTCGAGTTCCTCTATCGGTTCGTCGAACACCCGCAGCGGGACGTAGTACGCGCTCCGCTCTGCGATGCCGGGGACCTCCTCGTCGGAGCGGCTCACCGGCCCACGGACGACAACGCTCCACGAGGTGTTGGTCTCGGGGTCGTGGTCGTAGACGACGAGACAAGCCTGCTCGGTCGCGTCGAGAAACCGCATCTTCTCGCTGCCCGGATGCTCGCCGAGGCGGAAGTAGAGCGCGCCGTCCTCGTAGTGGTAGGCCACGGGGATGCTGTACGCCTCGCCGTCGGCCGCGAGCGCGAGCGTCCCGGTCCGGTGGTTCGTCAGTACCTCCTGGACGTCCTCGTCGTCCATCCCGACGGTGTAGGTGTACTCGATCTCTTTCATACCCGACAGTACACCGCCTGAGAGGATGACTGTGCCGTCGGTTCGCACGCGTCGAGAACCGTGCGCGTCGGCAACGACCCGCCGCTCACACGTCGTCAGCGACCTGCACCCTCACACGTCGTCGGCGACACGCACCCTCACCGCCGAGTGCTTGAACTCGGGTATCTTGGCGACCGGGTCGAGCGCGTCGCCGGTGAGGTCGTTGATGAGCGGCTCGGCGTAGTGGAACGTCGCGAAGACGACGCCCGGCCGTATCGCGGGCGTCACCTCGGCCGCGACGGTCACCGTTCCACGGTCGTTCTCGACGACGACGCGGTCGCCGTCGGCGATTCCTCGCGACCCCGCGTCGTCGGGATGTATCTGCAGGACGTCGCTGCCGCGGAGGCGGGTCAGCATCCCCGACCGGCGGGTGACCGCGCCGCTGTTGAACTGCTGGAGGACGCGCCCCGTCGTGAGCACGAGTTCGTCGTCGGCGACGCTGTCGGCGGGGTCGACGTGGACGACGGGCCGCAACTTGGCCGTCTTCGACCCCGAGGCGAACTCGTCGACGTGGAGGACGGCGGTGCCCTCCGAGGCTCCTTCAGGGAACGGCCACCGCTGGCTCCCCGTCCCGATGCCGTCGTAGCTCATCCCGGCGTACTGCGGCGTGACGCGCGTGAGTTCCGCGAAGACCGCCTCGGGACCGTCGCAGCCGAACTGGTCCTCGCGGCCCGTGAGCCGTCGGCCGAGGTCACAGAGGATATCGAGGTCCCTGCGGGCGTCGCCGGGGAGGTCCGCGTTGGGCCGCATCCGCTGGACTTGTCTATCTGTATTGGTCACCGTTCCGTCTTTCTCGGCCCACGCACTCCCGGGCAGGACGACGTCCGCGAGTTCGGCTGTTTCGGTCGGGAAGATGTCGAGGACGACCAGACAGTCGAGGTTCGCGAACCCCTCGCGGACGCGGGCGAGGTTCGGTTCGGTGACGAGCGGATTCTCGCCGAAGACGAACGCGCCGTGGACGCTGTCGCCGAAGGCGTGGGTCGTCTCCACCTCGGTGAGACCGGGCAGCGCGGGGAGGTCGTCGGCGTCGACGCCCCACTCGTCGGCGACGCGGGCGCGGGCCGCGTCGTCGGTCACGTCGGCGTAGCCCGGCAGGAGGTTCGGGAGCGCGCCGACGTCGCCCGCGCCCTGTACGTTGTTCTGGCCGCGCAGCGGGTTGACGCCTGCACCGGGTTTGCCGAGGTTTCCGGTCAGCAGCGCGAGGTTGACGAGCGCGTGGACGTTGTCGGTGCCGTAGTGGTGCTGGCTCATCCCCATCCCGGTGAACGTCGTCGCGTTCCCCGCGCCAGCGTAGGTTCGCGCCGCCTCGCGGACGAGGTCGGGGTCGACGCCCGCGCGGCCGGCCTCGCGGTCGACGTCGACGCCGTCGAGGAACGCTCGAAAGTCCTCGTCGCCGGTGACGCGCTCGGTCAGGAAATCGCGGTCGACGAGACCCTCCTCGACCACGACTTTCGCCATCGCGTTGAGCAGCGGGATGTCGTAGCCGGGGCGCACGGGGAGATGGAGATCGGCGGCGTCGGTCGTCGCGTTCTCCCGCGGGTCGACGTGAATCAGGGTCGCCCCGCGGGCCAGCGCGGGGAGCACGTACGACCGGAAGACGATGGGATGCTGTTCGGCGGGGTTCGCGCCGACGACGAGGAAACAGTCGGCGTGGTCCCGCAGATCGGTAAGCGAGTTGGTCATCGCGCCTGCGCCCAGCCGGTCGCTCATCGCCGCGACGGTCGAGGCGTGACACAGCCGCGCGCAGTTGTCGACGTTGTTCGTTCCCAGCAGACGAGCGAGCTTCTGGAAGACGTAGTTCTCCTCGTTCGTGCAGTTCGAAGAGGCGAAGAAGGCGAGCGCGTCGGGACCGTGCTCGGCGACGATCTCGCCGAAGGCGGTCTCGACTCGCAACAGTGCCTCGTCCCACGTCGCCTCGTGCAACTGGCCATCGTCGCCGCGGACGAGCGGCCGGGTGAGCCGGTCCTCGTGGCCGACGACGTCGAAGGCGGCGACGCCTTTGGGACAGACCTCCCCGCGCGTGTTGACAGCGCCATGCCAGCCGACCGCCTTTCCGTTGGTCGGATTGTACTGGATGCCGCAGCCGACGCCGCAGAAGGGACAGACGCTCTCGCGTGGAGTGGGCGGACTCATCTCGGTCGGAGTTCGAGGCGAGGTGACAAAGCCGCTTGCCCGGTTTCGCCGCCGCCGGAGCCGGTCGGATTCCGACGACCAACCGAAACGAGGGCGACGTGCCAGGGAAAGATTCTTTCACGAACGGCTGAAAATATCACTCATGTCCGCAACACCGAACCGGCAGACTCCGAGCTGGCGGCAGCTCCTGTTCGGACTGCTCGCCGTCGGCTGTCTCGTCGCCACGGGCCTGGCTCTCGTTCGGGGCGGGAGTCCCGTCAGGCTCCTGGTGGTGGTCTCGCTGACCGGCTACGCGCTCGTCACGCTCGCGTACTCGTTCGTCGGGCGGGGGGTCTACGCCTCGCGGGTCCTCGCCGTCCCACTTGGCGTCGTCGGCGTCGTCGCACTCCTCCTCGGCGCGCCGACCGACCTGCCCGTGGTTCTCGTCTTGGTCGGTGTCGGAAGTCTCGTCGACCTCCTGTGGGACCCCACCGGCGTCCTCGCCGACGCCGGATGAGAAGCGACGTGGGCCGCGACGTAGCCCTCGTCGGTACTGCTGCTCGGTGCTCGGGTCGGCCGTCGCTTCCGCGAGCCGTACTTTTAGGACGGATTCCCCCCTACGACGGGCATGGACGGCAAGACGGCAGTCGTAACTGGGGGGAGTCGCGGACTCGGGAAAGCCATCGCGGCCGCCTACGCGGCGGCGGGCGCACACGTCGTCATCTGTGGCCGCGAGCAGGCGGATCTCGACGCCGCCGTCGCCGACATCACAGACGTCGCCGGCGACGTGACCGCGGTCCGCGCGGACGTGCGCGATGAGTTCGATGTCGAACGGCTGATGGAGACCGCCGCGAAGGGGACCGACGGCATCGACGTCGTCGTCGCCAACGCGGCCACCATCCACGGCGACCCCGGCGGGATGCCGCTGGCGGACGAATCCTACACCGCCTTCGACGACACGCTCCGGACGAACGTCCGCGGCGTCTACGCGACGGTCCGCGAGGCACTGCCGCATATGGCTCCCGACGGCCGCGTGCTGATCCCCTCCGGCTCCGTCGCCCAGGAAGCCAAGTCCGGGATGGGTTCGTACGCGGTGTCGAAGGCGGCCGCCGAGGCGGTCGCGCGCGGCTTCGCCGTCGACGTCGAGCAGGCCGTCGGCGTCGTCGACCCCGGCCTCGCCGCGACGGAGCTGACAGGTGGCCAGGGTCGGGACCCGGCGGACCTCGCCGGGCTGTACGTCTGGGCCGCGAGCGAGGTCGACGCCGCGGAGTTCGACGGCGGTCGGCTGACCGTCCGCGACTGGAAGAAGGCGACGCGCTGAGCCGTCACTACGGTTCGGTTCTGTGATTCAGGCTGGACGCGAGCGACAGCAACCGCTCGGGAGTCGGAGAACGTCGAAAGAAGCGAGGGGATTACTCGTCGTCGACGAGGACGGCGTTGACCTGGCCGTTCTGGCCGGGGCGGGAGGTCACGCGGGCCTTACCGAGGTCCGTGTCGATGATTGCGCCCTTCGTGATGATGTTCCGGCGGATGTAGTTGATGTTGGCCGGGTTGTCGACGACGTTCTCGATGGTCGCCTGCTTCGTCTCGCCGCCGTCGGCGACCTGCGCGACGTTCGTCGAGAGCGCGCGGGTCTTCGTCTCGGTACCGCGGGAGTCGATGACCTGCATCCGCGGCTCGCCGACGGTCGTCTCAGCCGGCTCGCGGCCGAGCTGGTAGCGCTTCTTGTTCCGGAACGGCTTCAGTCGGCCGCCGGTACGCTTTCGCTTGGAGCGTCCCTGGTCTTTCATACCGGGTAGAACTGCCAGCAACTACTTGAATGAACCGAAACGGGTCCGGACGGTGGCCCTGCCAGCCACGCGAGGCCGTCGCAGGGATGGATTCGCCGACACGTCTCCAGCCTGACACGTCATTCGTTTCCTCGGCTACGGTCGGGCACTTTTCTCGTAACGCGCGCCTTATACCTGAGCGGCGCGTTGACGCAGGTTATGTCAGAACGAACAATCCGGATAAGCGAAGTGACCGAGCAACAGACTCACCCTGAAGAACCGCTCGGTATGACCGTCATCGATGCCGTCAGCCAAGCGACCGGCGTCCCCGTGACCCAGATGGACGTCGAACTGAACGACTACGTTGACCCCGACGCGCTCGACGGACTCTTCGCCGACCGCTTCGATGGCTCGCCACGAGAGGGCGGTCGGGTCGTCTTCTCCATGCTCGGCTGTGAAATCCACGTCCACGGGGACGGCCGCGTCGTCGTCACGCCCGAGTAGATTCCCGCGCGATTCGACGTTCTGTTTAGCAAGGTTTAGTGGACTGCTCGCGTCTCCTCTCTCTAATGAGTCTCGACGTCGCCGTGGCCGTGCCGTTCCGCCAACAGGGCAAGACCCGCCTGGAAGAGGGTGCGTTCGTCGTCGCGCTCTCGCTGGACCGCGACTGGTTCTCGCCCGACCAGGCGAAGCGTCTCATCGACGTCGCGACCGGCCGCGGTCTCGTCGCCCGCGAGGACGGCGAGCTCGTCGCCCAGTTCGACCCGTCAGATATAGAGATTCCCGAAGATTTCGCGCCCGACGCCTCTATCATCCGTGAGCAGTCGACCTTCGAGATGGTGCTCGACGCGCTCGTCGCGGCGGGCCACGAGAAACAGACGGTCGTCGCGACGGCAAACGAGAGCCAGCGCGAACTCGGCGTGACACTGGAGACGGCGGCGATTCTCTACGCCCACAAGAACGGCGTCGACGTCGGCGACGCGGTCCGGAAGGCCCGCGACGAACTCGTCGGAGCCTGAGTCGGTCTCACCGTCCGTCGCCGCTCACGCGGGCCGGAACGCCCGGAGCGTGTCGCGGTCGGCGGACACCGACTCGATCTCGGCCCATCCGAGTTCGGTGAAGACCGCGTTCCAGTCGCGGTAGTAGAGCGGGAACTCGTCGTTGACGTAGTTGACCGCCTCGTCCGAAGCGTCGCCGACGCCGTCCGCAGCCACGTTCTCCTCGTCTTCCGTCCCTGACTCGTTCTCGACGGTGACGACGAGGTCGTCGGCGATCCGCGTCAGTTCTCCGAAGACCTCGTCGTGGTCGGGATGGATGTGTTGGAGCGTCTCGACCGAGTAGACGGCGTCGAAACGGTCGTCGTCGAACCGCTCGACGACTGACTCGATGGCGTCGACGTAGAACGTCCCCGTCTCGGCGAGGTCCGGATACGCCTCGGCCATCACGTCGAAGGACTCCTCGTTGATGTCGACGCCGTGGAGGTCGTCGTAGCCGTTGTCGGCGAGATGTGCGAGATGACGTCCCGCGCTACAGCCGAGTTCGAGCACGGACGCGTCCGTCCCGACCTCGCGGTCGAGCACGGTCCGAATCCGCTCGCTCGTCTCGTCTGGCCCACGGTAGGCGTAGTACTCCGGCGAGAACTCTCCGGACCGCTCTGCCCACTCGCGACGGACGTCGTTAGAATCCACATTCGCACCTGCCCGCGCAGTCGGATAAGTCCTCGTAGTAGCCGCCGTCGGCGGCTTCGACTGTCGGGAACTGTGGATACCGCACATAAATCACCGAGGTGGCTGCGAACCGGTCAGCGAATGAGGCGAGAACCGACGGGATAGAACCAAATGTCTATTTTATACCCCGTTCCAATAACGTTTGTCTAAAAATCGGCCCCTGTGGTACCACGACTCTCACAAGTCTTAAAGTGGTGCCTCTGTTGTGTTCAGTTGCAATGGCGAAAGGAAACGTTGATTTCTTCAACGACACAGGCGGCTACGGTTTCATCTCGACGGACGATGCGGACGACGACGTGTTCTTCCACATGGAAGACATCAGCGGTCCGGACCTCGAAGAAGGTCAGGAAGTCGAATTCGAAATCGAGCAGGCCCCGAAGGGCCCGCGCGCGAAGAACCTGACCCGACTTTAAACTAGTTTAGTACGCCGTTCACGCGGCTCAACGACCCCACAACATTCTCAGCAGACTCACACCGGAGAGCGGCGCGGCCGTCACATCTACCGACCCGCACCGACGAGCGACGCCGAAACCCCAAGTCGAACACCCTAACTCCCCGCCCCGACAACGACGGGTATGGTGCAGGACCGCCTCCGCGACGGGAAACGCGTCGCACAGCTTCTCTCCTCGGAGATCACCGGCAACAGCGGCAGGCTCGGTCCGCTGTCGGTCGTCGACGCCGACGCGGACGTCGAACCGACGGCGGACGGGGCACTCGCGTACGCCGTCGCTGACGACGCGACAAACGAGCGAATCGCCGAGGTCTACGTCCAGGACGACCGCGCCCGCGTCGAGTTCCTCGTCGACGTCGACGTCGCTGCCGAGAGTGGGGAGAAACAGGACCTCCGCGTGCGGCCGAAGGCGACCCAGCCCCCGCGGACGTTGGTGTTCGTCGAGGACGGCGCGCAGGTGAAGTGGATTCTCCCGGTCTTCGAGGTCGTGTTGGCATCGACGGCCGAGGAGTAGGCTTTTTGTTCGCGGTCCGCGGTTGCTGACGTATGGCCCCCACTATCGACCTCTCCACCCTCCTCGACAACGCTGTCGTCACGCTCGCCGTCGTCCTCGTCTTGACGGTACTCGTCTTCGCCGGCTTCGGCTTCGGATCGCTCGTCGGTGGGCTCGTCACGCTCGTCTACTTCGCCCTCATGGCGTTCGTCCTCTGGCTGCTGTGGCGACTCGTGCAGGCCGTCGAACGCATCGCCGACGCGACCGAAGACCTCGCCGACGAGTCGACGTTCGAGGCGGACGACGACTAATTAGTCTCGCCGCCGCCGACTGACTCCCATCCCCACCCTTTTAGCCGCCGCGCCACCCTCACCCGGTAATGACCCTCGACCCCGTCCACGTCGACAGCATCGCGCGACTGGCCAGTGCCATCGCCGGGAGCGTGGACGACAGCGACCACGACGGTCTCGCCGAGGCGGTCTGGGCCGACTGGCTCGACCCGCTGCACCACAGCGGCCGCAAAGTGATCGAACCGCTCGGCGAACAACAGTTGCAAGCGGCCGCCATCGACGACGTCGCGCTCGCCGACACGCCCTTCCCGACCGTCCACGGTCTCGACTCGGGGACCATCAACCCGACGACGTTCAAGAACGGGCTCGTGCTCGACCTCGCGCACGCCGCGATGGCGTCGGTGCCGACGGACCTCGACCTCCACCGCTCGCGTAGCATCGTCGCGACGGTCCACAGCAACGACGCCACGGACCACTTCCCCGAAGACTGGATGCACGACGACCGCGGCTACAGCCGTCGGCGCATCCTCCACGCCCCCCGCGTCTCGCGGTTCGCCGAGGGCGTCGTCCACGCGCTCTCGCTCTATCTCGCCGAGAGCGACCACGCGCTCGTCCACGCCAACACCGTCGAGGACCTCCTCTTGCTCGACGGGCCGCTGTACCCCAAGGAACTCCTGAACTGGCAGGATCGTGACGCCGAGTTAGGGGAACTCGCCCGCGAGGCCAAACCTCGGAGCATCGTCGAGAACTACATCCGGCTCGTCGAGACGTTCGTCGAGAAGGACGTGCCGCTGGCGGGCTTCATCAAGAACCCCTCGGCGAAGCTGATTACACGAACTGTCCGCGAGAAGGGCGTCGACGCGCCGTGGGTCGACGACACCGCCCTCTTCACTCGTCTCCTCGAACGCCGCGAGGACGGCGAGCGGCTGACCGAGGACCTGACGTTCACCTCGTGGTTCGTCTCCCGCGGCGGCTCGGACCGCACGCTCGCCGCCGACGGCGACGCCTTAGGTGTCGAGCGGAAACTCGACCCCGAACTGTACGAGGTGACGTTCTTCCTCGTCTACGAGCCGCGACGCGACCTGCTCTACCGCGTCGAGGCACCCTACGCGTTCACGAGAGACGAGGAGATGCGAACGGCGCTGACGACGCAGATTCTCTCGGACGTCGCAATCGCCCGCGGGCCGCCGGAGGCCATCGACAAGGCCGACGAACTCGCCCGTATCGGTGCAGGCGAGAAGGCCGCGCTGCGGCGGAAGCTCGAAGAGCAGTTCGACACGGAGTTCGTCAAGACCTACAACGACGTGCGCTGGGGAGAAGAGTACTAGCTACGCCTCGCCGGGCTGCTGTTTCACGACCTCGATCTCGACGTCCGCCTCGGCAATGCCGACGCGGGCGAACTGCGTCCGGATGTGTTCTTTCGCGGCCGCCAATGCCTGCTCGCGCGTCTCGAAGCCGCGGGGCATCGGCGTATCGAAAGCGACGTTGATGTCGCGACCGTCGATTGTCGTCGCCGACCCGCCGCTCTCGACCTCGTAGAACTCGTCGCAGACCCAGACGTAGGGCGCGTCCTCGTCGGGCGCGCCCTTGTACGACGGCGCTTCCTCACCGCGCTCGAAGACCGTCCCAGTGAGCGCCGTGCCGCCGGCGTGACCGCGAACTAATAGCATACCCCGTCCTAAGGGGGCCGCCGTTAAAAGACGTGTGCGGGATGCCGGACCATAGACAGGAGGGAAAGGCCCTTGCCGAGTGCCGCCGTGGGCCTCGGTATGACTCTGGAGGACTTCACCGAATTCTCCGCTGACGACGGCGACGAGGCCGACGACAGCGGGGGTGGCCCGGCCGCCGAGGCTGCCGACGAGGCTGTTGTCGACGACGCCGACCCGGCGGCCGACGGGGGCGACGGCGACACCGAGACGGCGGCGACCGAGACGGAGACGGGCAGTAGCTTCGAGCGGTTCGCGGCCGAGGCGGCGGGCGCGGACCGCGGCATCGGCACTATCTCCGTCTCGCAGGGGCTCCGCGTCGCCGAGGACGGCGACGACACCGAGCTGCGGGCGTTCGTCACCACGGGCAACCGCGAGACCGTCCGGCTCGGCAAGTATCTGCTCGTCCCCTATCCGGACAACGAGACGCTCTTCTGTCGCATCACCTCCCTCGAATACGCCCAGGAGTTCCAAACCGACGACGCCACCGAGATTCACGCCCGTCGTGCCATGCGGCAGGACGACTTCGAGGAACGCGACTACAAGTTCATGGCCTCGCTCGAACCCGTCGCCGTGCTCTACCGCGAGGGCGGTGAGCTGAAACGCCGGATGACCGACCGCGTGCCCAAACCCGGCTCGGTCATCGCGGAGGCGACCGACAGCGAGCAGATCAAAACAGGACTCAAAATTCCGGAAGACGGCGTCTTCCTCGGGCATCTCTCCGTCGGCGGCGAGAAGGTCCGGACGGCGGCCGAACCGCCGACTATCGACTACCGGCTGAAGGACGACTACCGCGACGGCGACCCGCTCGTCTTTCGGCACACCCTCGTCGCCGGCGGGACGGGGTCGGGCAAGACCCACGGCTCGAAGAACATCCTCCGGCAGTATCTCACCGAGGAGCGGACCTACGCGATGGACGACGGCCGCGAGGTCCAAACTGCGGTCGTGCAGTTCGACCCGCAGGACGAGTACGCCCAGATGCACGACGACAACCCCGACCTCGACGCCGACTTCGCCCGGAAACTCGACCGCGAGGGCGTCGCCTACGGCGGCCACTCCGACACCGTCGCGCTCGTGCCCGAGGTCGACAAGTCGACGTATCCCGGCACGGGCCACCGCGCCGAGCAGGTGTCGTTCACCATCCCCTTCTCGATGGTCCGCCAGCGGCCGTGGCTCGTCGCCGGCGCGAGTCTCAACGACAACCAGTACAACGCGCTGACGCTCCTGCTCGACCGCTTCTTCCGCGACTACGGCAACTCGGGGACCTACCGGCAGTTCGTCAACTTCCTAGACGACCCGGCACTGCGCGAGGAGTACGACGAGTCCGGCCGCATCCACGAGGCGACCTTCGACGCCGTGATGCGGAAGACCCGCACCAAGGCCGCGAACCAGGTCTTCGACCAGGACGCCCGGCCCATTACGGAACTCGTCCACGACCTCGTCCGGCCCGGCGGCCTGTCGGTGGTCCCGACCTACCACATCAACAACTCTCGCGCGACCGAAATCGTCGTGCTCGCGGTGTCGAGTCTCCTCATCGACGAGAAGCTCTCGAACAGCCCCGCCCACGACCGCATCAAGGAGACGCCGCTCGTCGTCGGCATGGACGAGGCGCACAACTTCCTCACCGACGCCGACAGTGTACAGGCCCGCAAGGTCATCTCGAAGTTCACCGAAGCCGCCAAACAGGGCCGCAAGGAGCGACTCGGTCTGTTCCTCATCACGCAGGACCCCCAGGACATCGCCGAACCCGTCTTCAAGCAGGTAAACACGAAAATCATCCTCAACCTCGGCGACGAGGACGCGATCAAATCGGTCAACATCCCCCAGAAGCTCGCGAACAAGGTGCCCTACATGGAGAAAGGCCAGATGGTCGTGTACTCGCCGGACAACTCCGAGCCGGTGGAGTTGATCGGGCTGTCGAAGTGTTTGACTCGGCACGGCGAGTGAAGTCTCCGCGGCACTCGTCGCCGCGGAACGGTGAACCAGCCGTGACGATGTCTCACCCGACACGGCGAGTGAGACGCCGTGGCCCTCGTGGCCACGGCAATCGAGCCAGCCGTGGCGGTGTTCGACCAAACACGGCGAGTGAGCAGTCACGGCGAGTAAACCTCTCGCGACTTGCTTCGCGTGTCGTGGCAGTGGTGACGTCGCCACGACGGTGCAGAAATCCCCCGCGACCTGCCCCGGACCACACCACTATCACCGGCCCGTGCGAACGCGGCCCAATGCGAGCCGCAGCCTTCACCGACCTCGTCGGCCCGGACGGTGTGAGCGTCATCGAGCAGCCCGACCCCGAACCCGGTCCGGGCGAAGCGGTCGTCGACGTCGACGCCTGTGCCATCAACCGTCACGACCTCTGGATACTGGAGGGCGACTCCGCGATGGTCGACGCCGCGGACCTGCCGTTCGTCACCGGACTCGACGTCGCGGGCGTCGTCCGCTCGGTCGGCGAGGGTGCGAGCGTCGAGCCGGGTGACCGGGTCGTCCTCTGTCCGAACGAGACCTGTGGCGTCTGTCAGTTCTGCCGCGAGGGACCCGAGAACCTGTGTGAGGAGTTCTCGCTGTACCACGGCGGGCTGGCCGAGCAGGCACTCGTCGCCGCCGACCGACTGGTCGCGTTGCCCGACGGGGTCGATACGACGACGGCGGCCGCGCTGCCGACGGCGTACATGACCGCCTTCCATATGCTCCGGCGCGCCGATGTTGGCCCGGGCGACCTCGTGTTCGTCCCCGGCGCGACCGGCGGCGTCGGCGTCGCGAGCGTCCAGTTGGCCGACGCGATGGGCGCGCGGACGGTCGGCACGTCGTCGTCCGCGACGAAACTCGCCCGTGTCGAGGAGCTGGGGCTGGACCACGCGCTCGACGTCACCGACCCCGACGCGATGCGCGCGGCCGTCGCCGACGTGGGCGAGCCGGACGCCGTGCTCAACCATCTCGGTGGGCCGTACACCGCGGTCGGTCTCGACGTGCTGCGTCGCGGCGGTCGGATGGTCGTCTGCGGCCGGACTGCTGGCGGCAGCTCCGAGATCGACATCCCCGACCTGTTTCTCGGCCACAAGCGCGTCGAGGGGAGTACGATGGGCACGCAGCGCGACCTCGAACGGCTGGTCGGCCTCGTCGCCGACGGCGGCCTCTCGCCCGAGATCGACGCGACGTATCCGCTCGACGAGACGGGGGCGGCCTTCGCGGCGATGCAGGAGCGCGAGGGCGTCGGCAAGCTCGTCGTGACGGCCGACGGCTGAACGCCAGGGCGTGTGGCCGCGGCTCTGAGCCGCCAGCCCTGCGGCGCCACCGGATTTTAGTCGGGTTCACGCGTACTGACAGCTATGCCCAAACACGTGCTCGTGCCGGTCGACGGCTCTCCCCAGTCGAGTAAGGCCGTCGAGTTCGCGGTCGGCGAGTGGCCGGACGCCGAACTGACGCTCCTGAACGTCATCAACCCCGTCGACGCGGGCTACAGTCCGACGGCTGGCGTCCCGAGCGGGGCCGAGGAGTGGTTCGAGGAGGCGAAAGCGAACGCCGAACGGGTGCTGGCCGCGGCGACGCCGACGGCGGCGGCGACGGTCCACACCCGGACCGAGGTCGGCCGACCCTCTCAGACCATCGTCGAGGTCGCCGAGGAGGGCGACATCGACCACGTCGTGATGGGCAGTCACGGCCGGAAGGGCGTCTCGCGTATCCTGCTCGGCAGCGTGGCCGAGGCAGTCATCCGTAACTCGACGGTCCCGGTGACGGTCGTCCGCTGAGGGATGTTGAGGGGAATCCGTGTTATTTCTCCGACACTGTCACACGTTGACAGTCGTCTGGTGACAGACGTGTAACCAGGTGGCGTTTGTAACGAGGAAACGTCAACCGGGAGCGTGTTCTGTTTATATTCTCAGACCGTGCATGCAGGTGATGGAATTCGACGAGGTCATCGAGACACGACGGTCCGTACATCAGTATACAGACGAGGATATCGACGACGATACGCTCGAAGCGATCTTCGAGCAGGTCCGCTACTCGCCGTCGAGCTTCAACCTTCAGCCGTGGGAGTTCCTCGTTGTCCGTGACGAGGACAACCTCGCACGCCTGCAGGAGGCCGCAAACGGACAGGAGACCGTCGGCGAGTCGGGTGCGACCGTGGTCGTGCTGGGTAACAAAGACCCGGCGGCACACGCCGACCGCATCTTCGGCGACTGGCTCGACAAGGGCTACATCCCGAACGAGGAGGTTCGCGACAACCTCATCGGCGTCGCGGAGAACATGGCCGAGATGCCGGAAGACGAGCGTCGCGTCTGGACGACGCGGAGCACCGCGCTGGCAGCGATGTCGCTGATGCACGCTGCGTGGGACAACGGTGTCGCCTCCTGTCCGATGGAAGGCTTCGACGCGGACGCACTCGTCGACGCGTTCGACATCGACGACGGCTACGAGCCGGTCATGCTCGTCACGCTGGGCTACGCGACCGAAGACGCCGACGATCTCGAGAACGGCCGCAAGGTCCGCCGCTCGGTCGACGAGATCGTCCACCACGAGACGTTCGAGCCGGAGACGGTCGACGCCGCAGCCGCCGACGACTGAAGCGGCCGAACCCTCGAACGCTCCGATTCCCCCTCCCCTTCCCCTTTTCCCCGTCGCCCGCGTGTCTCCGTTGATGGCGCGATGACACGCTGGCGGGCGGTCGCAGTCGGGGTCACTGTCGCAGTTCTCACCGAGAGCGTCGGCTACGTCCTGACCGGTCGGCTGTCTCTCTTTGGTGGGGCGTTCGGCGGACTGGTGGCAGGCTGGGTGATGAGTTCCGAGAGCGACGACGACGGCCGCAGCGGGGCGGGCCGTGCCGCGACAGTGAACCGTGGCGCGGGCGTCGGTCTCGCGGTCGGTGTCGCGTGGGGTGTCGTCCTCGCACCCGTCGCGGTCTATCTCTCGCTCGCCACGGGGGAGGTCGCGCTCTCCCCGTACGAGCACGTCGTCCGGACCGTCGGACTCGGCATGCTCGCCGCTCTGTTGGCGTTCGGGCTGACGGTTCCACCGCTCGTCTCCGGGGTGCTCGGCGCGACGTTCCGTACCGTTTATACCGCCACCAAAACAAACCGCAGACATGGTTAAAGAGCAGAAGCAGGTTCGAGAACTCCAGGAAGGAAGCTACGTCATCATGGAGGACGCCGCGTGTAAGATCAACCACTACAGCACGGCGAAGCCGGGCAAACACGGCAGCGCGAAGGCACGCGTCGAGGGCAAGGGCGTCTTCGACGGCAAGAAGCGCAGTCTGAGCCAGCCGGTCGACGCGAAGATCTGGGTCCCGATAATCGAGCGAAAGCAGGGACAGGTCGTCTCCGTCACGGGCGACGACGCGCAGATCATGGACCTTGACACCTACGAGACGTTTACGATGCGCATCCCCGAGGACGAGGACTTCTCGCCCGAGGACGAGATCGAGTATCTCGAATACGAAGGCCAGCGCAAGGTCGTCTAAATGTTCCCCGGGGCGACCGCCGACCGCAGCAGTGCGAAGTACGTGGTCGTCGGAGCCCCACTCGACGTCTCGACGTCCTTCCAGCCCGGGACGCGCTTCGGCCCGGACCGGGTCCGGAAATTCGCCGAGACGTACGACGACTACCACCATACGACCGACCAGTTCTTCTCGGAACTCGGCGTCCACGACGCGGGCGACGTCCGCGCGTGGGACGACATTCCTGACTATCTGGAGTGGCTACGCGGCACGCTGACCGACGTCGTCTGGGACAACGCCGTCCCCGTCACCATCGGCGGCGAGCACACCGTCTCCGCCGCGGGTGTCGCCGCCGTCGACCCGGACGTCTTCGTCTGTCTCGACGCGCATCTCGACCTCCGCGCCGACTACGACGGCAACGAGTGGAGCCACGCCGCCGTTACCCGTCGGATTCTCGACGGGTGGCCCGACGATGGAAGCAAGAGTGGCGATGGCGACGAAAGCGACGCTGACGACGAAAGCGACGCTGACGCCGCAGCGACGGCGGACGAAGCGGTCATCCTCGGTGCTCGCACCGGCTCGCCCGAGGAGTGGGAACGCGCCGACGCGGCCGACGTGACCGTCGTCGCGCCCGAGGAGGTCGCCGACTGGACGCCCGACTTCGATGACGACACGACGGTCTACCTGAGCGTCGACATCGACGCCGCAGACCCTGGCTTCGCGCCCGGCACGGGGACGATGGAGCCGTTCGGGCTGACACCGCGCGAACTGCGCGACGTCGTCCGGGCTGTCGCACCCCACGCCGTCGGCTTCGACGTCGTGGAGGTCAACGACCGCGACGACGGACAGGCCGCCGCACTCGCGGGTAAACTCCTCCGCGAGTTCGTCTTCTCGCACGCAGCCAGTCGGTAGTCGGTCGGTTCTTCCGACCGTCCAGCAGTTCGTCCGACCGCAACGAGCACCGCCGCTACCGAGTCGGTAACGCCGAAAACGAGTGGTGTGCGAGTAGTCAGCGGGTGGTCAGCGGCTCGTCGCCTTCCGGAGCAGACGTTTTCCTTTGCGAACGATTCGCTGTTGCGTCTCGTTCGGCAGCTGCTGCCATGCCTTCTTGGCCTTGCTGAGCTTGCCCATCGTGGTCACCTCTCGTCGCCCGTGCCGTGCGGCGCGGGCGTGCCCCGATGTTGGCTATCGCGCCTGAAAACGCTGATGGCGGACGTCCCGTGTGTCACGCTGGTGGCCCTGTACACCGGTACCGCAACAGGTCGACGCGCTCCGTCGGCTCCGGGCCGTCGAGGTTCGTACGCTGTTCGACGTAACTGACCGTGAGCCGCGTCAGGTCGTCCTCGTGGGTCGTGTTCCAGCGGTGACAGAAGTAGCCCGCGAACTCCTCGCGGAGCCGTCGGTCACCGCTCCACCGCACGTCCTGCAGATACTTCCGCCAGCGGGCACTCGGGTAGGTCCGGTCGACCTCGGCCGGTTTGTCCCACTCGACGGTCCCGCCGCGGAAGGCGTCGACGCGCTCGCCGGATTCGAGCCGCCCGGGGACGACGTACCAGCCGTCGACGTTCAACGGCGCGGGGGCGAACATGTTCCACCGGAACTGCTCGGGGTCGACGTTCGACTCGACCGCCTCGGGTGTGTCGACCGCGCCGACGGAGGCCGCGTTCCAGAGGAGGATGAGGACGAGGAGGACGGTGACGAACGCCGGGACCGCCCGTGCTCGGAAGCGGCGGAGAGCAGGACGCGCCGGGAGCGATGAGGCCCACGGCAGTCGGCTGGTGGCGTTGTCGACGCCGCCGGCGACACGGACGAGCGCGCCCACGACGGAGTCGGTCGCGGCGGCGACACGCTCACGTCGCCGGAGCGGGTCAACGACCCGCGACTCCACGCCGTCCCACACTGTGGGCGACAAGAACAGCAACAGTGCGGCGACCGAGACGAGCGGGAAGATCCCGAGCAGCATCGTCACCGCCATCCCGAGGTGCATCCCGGCGAAGGCCAGCACCAGCACCGACCGCGCCCGGCCGGTGAGGACGAGCAACAGCGGCGAGGCGACGAGCATGACCAGCCACAGTTCGCCGAGCACGCGCAGTACCGCCGGATACTCCGCGAGCACGTCGCCGAGCAGGATCGTCAACTGGTCGAGGCTGAACACCTGGAGGATGGCCGTCCCGTTCGGCCAGACGTCGCCCTGGAGTTTGATGACGGCGTTGGTCGCGTAGACGAGGACGACCTGCACGAGGATAGCGGCGGAGGCGACGGAGACGACGCGGGAATCCGTGGCTGTCGAACTCACGTCCCGCCGGAGCGCGTCGAGCGACCACCGGCTGCCGAGCGGGAGGAAGAGTCCCCAGAAGAGCAGCCGCCGCAGGAGCGAGTCGCCCGCGTTGAGCACGTAGGGGTTCCGGAGATGCAGCGAGACGAGCAGCAGCCACGACAGGAGCGCGACCGTCTTCGTCCGGTAGCCGAGGGTGAGTGCCACGGCGAGGACACCGGCGACGCCGAACAGGAGAATCTGGAGCCACACGTCGCCCGAGAGCGCGTGCAGCGACAGGTCGGCGAACGTCGGATACCGCGCCGCGAGCAGCGAGCGCGGGAGGACGCCCGCGTCGGTGTAGAACGCGACGAGGTTGCGCGAGCGGAGCAGCAGGTCCGCGAGGAGCAACAGGCCGAGCGAGACTCGGAGCGCGGCGAGTGCTCGGCGGTCGACACCGACGCGACGGGCTAATGCACGCCAGCCGCGGGACTGGAGGGAGGGAAGGCGAGCGCGGAGGGCCATAGTTACAATCCTGTCAGTCGGCCCTGAATAGTTTGTGTGGGCTGCCCGAGAACGGGGGATACAAACGACTGCCGTGTCATCTCCCGGTATGGACCGAAGCGACCTCTTCGCGCGCTACGACGAGGAACTGCGCACCGCCGACTACGCCGACGTCGACGCCAGCCCCAACGGCCTGCAGGTCGGCAGCGACGAGGGGACGGTCGAGCACGTCGCCTTCGCTGTCGACGCCGCCGTCTCGACCATCGAGGACGCCATCGACGTCGGCGCGGACGTGCTCGTGACCCACCACGGCCTGATCTGGGGCGGGCTGGACCGCGTGACGGGCCGCGAGTTCGAGCGTATCGCCCCGCTCGTCCGCAACGACCTCTCGCTCTACGTCTCGCATCTCCCGCTCGACGGCCACCAGGAACTGGGC
Organism: Halogranum gelatinilyticum; assembly: GCF_900103715.1. Classification (NCBI taxonomy): domain Archaea; kingdom Methanobacteriati; phylum Methanobacteriota; class Halobacteria; order Halobacteriales; family Haloferacaceae; genus Halogranum; species Halogranum gelatinilyticum. The sequence continues at coordinate 657,748 of NZ_FNHL01000002.1, forward strand.
AACGCCGCGGGCGTCGCCGACGTGCTCGGGCTGGAAGCGAGAGAGCCGTTCGGCGCGATGGGACCGGAACACATCGGCCAGCGTGGGGTGCTGTCTGAGCCGACCTCTGTTGCTGACCTCACGGCGGACCTCGACGACGCGCTGGACACGGGGGGTCGCGGCGTCCAACTCGTCGACGCCGGTCCCGCGGAAGTCGAATCCGTGGCCGTCGTCACCGGCAGCGGCGTCGACTGGCTGGACGAGGCGGTCGACGTCGGCGCGGACCTGCTCGTGACCGGCGAAGGCAAACAGAAAATCTACCACGAAGCCCAGGAGGCTGGCGTCAACGTCGTCCTCGCGGGCCACTACGCGACCGAGACGTTCGGCGTGCAGTCCCTGCAGTCGCTCGCCGAGGAGTGGGGGCTGGAGACAACGTACATCGACGAACCGACCGGGCTGTAGACGTCCGACGTATCGTCGCGTTCAAACCGTCGGCCCGCACATCTCGGGTATGAGCGACCACGAGGGTCACGACGACGGGACCCACGACCACGACGGCGACGCGGACGGCGAGGGTCACGAGCACGACGGCGACGGCGACGGCCACGACCACGAAGACGGCTACCAGCCGCCGAACCGCGAGGTCTTCCACCACGACCCGCTCGGCCAGACGGAGGTCTGGGCGGGCATGAGCGTCGGTGAGTTGGGCGAGGAGTACGGCAAGGCTGGCATCGGCGCGGGCAAGCTCCACGAGGCCATCGACATCTACGCGGAGATGCTGGCCGACGAGGACTGCACGGTCTTCTTCTCGCTCGCGGGAGCGATGGTCCCGACCGGGATGCGCACGCTCGTCGCCGACCTCATCCGCGACGGCTACATCGACGCGCTCGTCACGACGGGCGCGAACCTGACGCACGACGCCATTGAGGCCATCGGCGGCAAGCACCACCACGGCGCGGAACACCAACACGGCAAGAGCGTCCGCGAGCACGACGAGGACCTCCGTGACGAGGAGGTCGACCGCATCTTCAACGTCTATCTTCCTCAAGAGCATTTCGCGCTGTTCGAGGGCCATCTCCGCGAGGAGGTCTTCCCCGCCATCGAGGAGGAGGGCTCGGTCGGCATCGAGCGCTTTGTTCGGGAGCTTGGCCGCGCCAACAGCGAGGTCAACGAGCGCGAGGAGATCGAGGAGGACGCGGGCGTCGCCGCCGCGGCCTACGAGAACGACGTGCCCATCTACTGCCCGGCGATTCAGGACTCCGTCCTCGGTCTCCAGGCGTGGATGTACTCCCAGACTTCCGAGTTCACGCTGGACGCGCTGGCGGACATGACGCCGCTGACGGACCTCGCGTTCGACGCCGAGAACGCGGGCTGTATGCTCGTCGGCGGCGGCGTCCCGAAGAACTTCACGCTCCAGACGATGCTCGTCACGCCCGGCGCGTACGACTACGCCGTCCAGCTCACGATGGACCCCGAAGCCACCGGCGGCCTGTCGGGCGCGACGCTCGACGAAGCGCGCTCGTGGGGGAAGCTGAAGAAGGAAGCCCGCAACGCCACCGTCGTCGGCGACGCGACCATCCTCCTGCCGCTCGTCGTCGCCGCCGCACGCGAGAAAATCGAGAACTGAACGGCTCGTTTTCTCTCCAATCTCGCTCTCTCCCTCTCTGCCTCAGTCCAACGTCTCCTGCACCAGTTCGAGCAACTGCTCGGGACCTTTTTCGTCGTAGACGTTGACCGCGGGGAAGGGGTAGTCCAGTTCGTCGGCGTCTCCCCACGTCGAGACGCCCGCGATGACGGCATCTGAGAGCGACGTCACGCGGTCGGCCTCGCTCGCGACGTCGGGGACCGAAAACCGCTCGAAGTCGTCGCGCGTCTCGCGACTCGGGTCGTCGACGAGGACGACCGCGTCGGGCCACGCACCCTGCAGGAGACCGAGCGAGACGCTGCCGTAGGCGCGGTGTGAGAGCGCGCCCTGCCCCTCGACGAAGACCACGTCGGACTCGGCGGCGACCTCGCAGACGAGCGACTCGACGACACCGGCGGTGAAGTCCGCGGGAACGCGGTCGACGACGACGCCGCGGTCCGCGCCGACCATCACGCCCGTCTGGCCCGTGGCGACCCAGCCAGCGTCGAGACCGGCGCGCCGGGCGGCACGGTAGAGTTCGAAGGTCGTCGTCCGCTTGCCGACCGCGCAGTCGGTGCCCGCGGTCAGGACGACCGGCGTGTCGAGGTCGTCGACGCGACCGTCGGACACGCGCAGGTCGTCGCCGCTCGGGGGCTTGCGCACGTCGAATAGGCGGACGCCACAGTCGTCGGCGACCGCCGTCCAGTGGTTGTCCTCCGAGAGGAAGGTGTGCAGCCCGGAGACAACGTCGCAGCCGGCGCGCATCGCACGCTCGATGTCGTCGACCCATGCCTCGGGGAGCTGGCCGCCCGCCGGGGCGACGCCGACGACGAGTGCCTCGGGTGCGGGACCGCGGTCCAAGGCGGACGAGACAGAGTCGACCACGGGAATCGAAGCGAGGTCGGGGTCGTCGCGGCCGAGGACGGCCGCCGCGTCGTCTCCGTCGGCCGCCGAGTCGACGACGGCGGTCACGTCGAACAGTTCACCGTGCATGACGACGCCGTTCGCCGTCTTCCCCTGTGGCGTCCCGAAGGCTCCCTCCGCGAGGACGACGGCGGCTGCCGGCGCGTCGAACGAATCGTGCAAGTCCATGCGTGTGTGCATCTGAGAGACGCCCAAAGCCACCCTGCCTCGCATGAACGGTGTCGCATAGCTTTTTGCCCATCTACCGCAGTTGTTCGAGAGAGATGAGTGACCATCCGTCGGGCGGCGTCAGAGTGAGTCTGGACATCTGGCATCCCGACTGTTGGACACTCGAAGTTACAGAGGCGACCGACGCGGGGCTGCTGGGCCACGGCGTCCACGCCATCGACGGGCTCGCGACCGGCCGGTTCACCGCCTACGCCGACACCGCCGAGGACCTCGACGAGCTGCTCGACGCCATCCGCGAGTCGCCGCTGACCGAGTCGGTCTGGGAGACCGACGAGCGCGAGCACGCCGACGGCGACTCGGTGCCGGGGGCGGCCAGTCGCGGTATCGTCGTCCGCTACGACCTCGACAAGAGCATCAACGACGCGCTCGTCTCCCGCGGATTCATCCCCGACGAACCCGTGCGGATGCAGGACGGGAGGGAACACTGGACGGTCCTCGTCCAGGAGACGCGCCGGACCGTCCACGACCGGCTCGAAGAACTCCGCGAGGAGATGGACGCGGAGATCCGCGTCGAACTCATCACGCCCCCGGAGACCGGGTCCGGACTCCTTCGGACGGACGACCTCTCCGAGCGCCAGCGGGAGGTGTTCGACCTCGCGCGTCGCCGGAACTACTACCAGTGGCCGCGGGAGGTCTCGGCGGCCGACCTCGCCGACGAGCTCGGCATCTCGAAAGCGACACTGCTCGAACATCTCCGAAAGGCCGAGTCGAAGCTTCTCGGCGGCGAGTAGCGGCGCGGCCTCTCATAGTAGGCAGGGGAGATATAGAGGACACTACTGCTATGTCACACCATGTCATCAGTCGACGTCAACAACGACAGAAGTCTCTCACGGGACATCGGGCTGTTCGGGGCGATCAGTACCGTCGTCGCGGGAACGCTCGGTGCCGGGCTGTTCGTCACGCTGGGCACCGCCAGTAGCACGACCGGGCCGAGTGTCATCCTCGTCGTCATCCTCTCGGGACTGCTCGCGATGAGTATCGCGCTCAACTACGGCTGGATGGCGACCATCTTCCCCGGTGCTGCGGGGTCGTACGCCTACGTCTCGCGGACGTTCGAGAACCGCCTGCCGGGCTTCATCGTCACGTGGTCGAAGTGGCTGGGCTACATGGCCGCCGACGCCGTCCTCGCCATCGGCTTCGGGAGCTACTTACAGGTGTTCTATCCCTCGATAGACCCGGCACTGGCTGGCTTCGGCCTTCTCACGGTCCTGTTCCTCGTCAACCTCGTCGGGTCGAAGGGCTACAGCGTCTCGCAGAACGCCATCTTCGGCGTTCTTATCCTCTCGATCGTGGTGCTCGTTCTCCCCGGGACCGTCAACGTCGAACCGTCGAACTACCAGCCGTTCTTCACCGGCGGGGCGGACGGCTTCTTGGCCGCTGCAGTCCCACTGTTCTACGCGTACATCGGCATCGCCGTCGCCGGGCAGATGGGTGCAGAAGTGAAGAACCCCTCGCGGAACCTGCCGCTGGCGATGGCGGGCGGGACGGCCATCCTCGTCCTCCTGTACGTCTGGACCTCCGCGGTCATCTACGGCGTCGTCGGCGACTACACCGTCCTCGCGAACTCGGCACGGCCGCTGGCGACGGCGGCGGAGGTCTTCCTCGGTGACATCGGCACGGCAGTCGTCGCCTTCGGCGGCCTGCTCGCGACGGCCTCCAGCGTCCACGCGGTGATGGCCGCGGGCATCAAGATGCCCTACTCCTGGGCGTGGGACGAGGTATTCCCCAAGTTCTTCTCCTCCGTCTCCGACCGGTTCGGGACGCCCCACTGGTCGCTCCTGACGCTCTATCTCGTCGCGTCCTGGCTGACCTTCTGGAGCGAGGGTCTCGGACAGGCCATCTCCATCGCGACGTTCAGCTATCTCATCGCCTACTGCGCCGTCTCGGTGACGGTGCTCTACGTCCTCGCGACCGACTCCGGGCTCGCCGAGGAGGCGGGCTTCAACGGCGGGCCGGTACTCGGCCTGACCGCCGTCGTCGGCGCGGTCGGCTCGGGCGCGCTCCTGACGCAGGCGTACCAGGGGTCGCTCTCCATCTACGTCCCGTGGGTCGCCGTCGGCCTCGTCGTCTTCGGCGTCTACTGGTATCTCGGCAAGCAGCGCGGCCACGACGTGGACGCCATCCTCAACACCCTGCCGGGCGTTCCCTCCGACGAGTACGACCCGAACGTCCGCACGCGAGAGGTGAGCGATGACTGAAGCGGCCGACGACGTCCCGGCGGCCGACACGTCGACCGTCGACGCGCCCACGGTCGACGCCGACGAGACGGTCGACCTCTTGCAGGAGATGGTCCGGATTCCGAGTCCGTACTTCGAGGAGGCAGAGGTCATCGAGTACGTCTACGACTGGCTCGACGAGCGCGGCCACGATCCCGAGTACCACCACGTCTCCGAACCCGACATCACGGGCTACGAGGGCGACAACGTCGTCGCCCGCATCGAAGGGTCGGACCCCGACGCGCCGACGCTCCTCCTCAACGGCCACGTCGACACGGTCCAGCTCGTCGAGGACTGGGAGGAGGACCCCTGCTCGGGCCGCATCGAGGACGGCAAGCTCTACGGCCAGGGTGCCTGCGACATGAAGGGCGGCGTCGCCTCGATCATGACCGCCTTCGACGCGCTCGCCGAGTTGGACCTCGCGGGCGACGTGCTCCTCACGGTCGTCGTCGACGAGGAGGGTCCGTACGGGCTCGGCACCGACCGCCTCATCCGCGACGGCGTCGTCGACGACTGCGACGCCGCGGTCGTCACGGAACCCGGGCCGATTCTCGCCCAGGAGGACCTCGACAACCCCGCGCTCCTGCTCGGCGCGCGCGGGCGGTTCCTCTACGACATCGAGATCGAGGGCCGCGCGGCCCACGGCTCACAGCCGGAGACGGGCGTCAACGCCGTCGTCGAGGCCGGGCGGCTGGCCGAGGCACTCGACGGGATGGAGACCGGCGACCACCCCAAACTCGGCAGCGGTTCGGTCTGCCCGCTCTCCATCGAGGGCGGCGGCCAGACGCTCTCGGTCCCCGAACGCGCGAACCTGATGGTCGACCGCCACGTCGTCGTCGGCGAGAGCCAGACCGACGTGCGCGAACAGGCCGAAGCCCTCGTCGACGACCTCGGCTTGGAGAGCGACGTCGATATCGACTTCCGCGAAGCCCCCTCGGACGACATCCTCTACGGACCCTACGTCACCGACGAGGACCATCCGCTCGTGACGTCGCTCGCCGACGCGACGCGCGCCGTCAGCGGCGTCGACCCCGAATACGGCTACTTCTCCAGCGTCGGCGACTTCAACTATCTCGGCGACCGCGCGGACCTCCCGACGGTCATCGTCGGTCCCGACGGCGAGAACATCCACGGTGCGGGCGAGTTCGTCTACACCGACGAGGTGGTCGAGGTGGCCGACATTATCGCCGACGCGGCGGTTCGGTTCCTTCGCTGACGCTCCCCTTCTCGGTTCCTCCACACACAGTCCGGCGCGTTTTTCTCGGTTCGACGGGGAGGAGTAGATGGCCGATGACGATGGCACCGCTCCGAGCCGGACTCGGCACCCGGTCGTGACGAGCCCTATGAGTGCCGAGGCCAGCTTTCTGTGACGAGTACGATACCGCAGTCAGCTCCACAACTGGCTGGCAACGGCACACGTCGCCGTTCCACGTTGGCGACGCGAACCCCCGAGTGAGAGCCGGCCGAGAGACGCATTGCCATCCGAGGAGACAGACGAAGCTGCTTTACCCGCCGACCCGATATCCACGAGCAATGAGCAAACCGAGTCCCGAAGTCTACGAACAGGGGCGCGGGATGGACGCGCACAACAAGGTGATGCGCGACATCCGAGCGAAGAAGAACAAGACGTACGACGCACACGAGCCGACCCGCGTCTGGCTGGACGAGGACAACACGCCGGACGGCGTCTACCAGTCGTTGACCATCATCCTCAACACCGGCGGCTGCCGGTGGGCGCGTGCGGGTGGCTGTACGATGTGCGGCTACGTTTCTGAGTCTGTTGAGGGTGGCAGCGTCACCCACGAGCAGCTGATGGACCAGATTCAGGTCTGTCTCGACCACGAGGCGGAGAACGCCGACGAGAAATCTCCGCTCATCAAGATCTACACCTCGGGGAGCTTCCTCGACGAGCGTGAGGTTTCCGCCGAGTCGCGACGGGCCATCGCCGAGACCTTCGGCGACCGAAAGCGCATCGTCGTCGAGTCGCTGCCGGACTTCGTGGCCGAGGAGAAGCTGGAGGACTTCACGTCCCAGGGCCTCGAAACCGACGTCGCCATCGGCCTGGAGACCGCGACCGACCGCGTCCGGAAGGACTGCGTGAACAAGTATTTCGCCTTCGACGACTTCATCGCCGCGAGCGAGGAGGCCGACGCGGCCGGTGCGGGCATCAAGGCGTATCTCCTGATGAAGCCGCCGTTCCTCTCGGAAGCCGAGGCCGTCGAGGACATGAAGCGGTCGGTTCGGCGGTGTGCCGAGTACGCCCACACGGTCTCGATGAACCCGTGTAACGTCCAGCGGTACACGATGGTCGACGAGCTGTTCTTCCGTGGTGGCTACCGGCCGCCGTGGCTCTGGTCGGTCGCCGAGGTGCTCGAAGACACCGCCGACGTCGACGCAATCGTCGTCTCGGACCCCGTCGGCCACGGCTCCGAGCGCGGCCCGCACAACTGCGGCGAGTGCGACGACCTCGTCCAGAAGGCGATCAAGGACTTCGACCTCCGACAGGACCCCTCTGTCTTCGAGCAGGTCTCCTGCGAGTGCGAGGCGACGTGGAAGTACGTCGTCACCGAGGAGACCAGTTTCGGCGCGCCGCTGACGCGGTAGCCTCGGTTACGCGTCGACTACCACCGCCAACCGCCCTCCGTCACTGGTTCTGGCCGCTCGATACCGAGTGAGTACGCTGTCCGTACCGGATGCGTCCCGCTGGGAAGCACGTCGCGCACGGACGATAGGCGGTGCGTACCTACGGTCCATGCGGCCGTCCGAGGAAGTGGACGCACGTGACGACAGCCGTCGGCCGTGCCCGAGAGAATCATGACGCAGACGACAACCCGGTGTACGGCGATCTACTGCTCGGACGGCTGGCTCGAACTCCGCGAGGAGACGAATCCTGACGGGTGGATGGCGACCGACACGCCGGTAGACATCGACGAGTAGCCAGCACACCCGCGCGGTGGCCGAAACGGCGCGCAGCCGTCAGGCTCCGTGGACGGGGTCCCCGCCGTGCCAGCAACGGCTCCGGCCGGCCGAAATTTTCCGGACAGTGGTACATTCATATAGACCGACATCATTGTGCGTCGGTAGCAAGAGGTGCCACTACGTGCCAACCCCCGAAGCGGACGCGATGGAGACGGCTAAGCTGGTCGCTCGTCGCGCCGACTTCTTACAGTCGCTATCGACGTCGCCACGGGAGAAACGCGACCTCGTCGACGAACTCGACTACTCCCGGTCGACCGTCGACCGAGCGGTCCGCGATCTGGAGATGCACGGTCTCGTCGAGCGGACCAACGCGGGCTACGTGACAACCGTCTCCGGGCGGGTCAGCGTCGAACAGTACCGGCAGTTCGTCGAGACGACGCTCGACACGCTCGAACTGCAGGAGCTCGTCGACCAGTTTCCGCCGGACGTCGAACTCGACGGCCGCATCCTCCGGAACGCGTCGGTCGACCGCGCGGACGACACAGCACCCTACACACCAGCCGAGCGACTCATCGACACCGCCGAGAAGGCAGACCGCCTGCGCGTCCTCGCGGTGTCGCTGCCGGATCCGCGGTTCTTCGACGTCGTGGCCGAGCGGAGCCGAGCGGGCGAACTGTCCGTCGACGCCGTCGTGGCCGAGCCGCTCTGGAAGACGCTCCACGACCAACACGGCGAGATGCTGACAACCATCACGGAGACCGGAATGGAACTCAGCGTCGGCGACGTTCCGGCGTTCGACCTGCTGCTGTTCGACCGCGGCGAGGAGACCACCGTCTGCATCGTCGTCTTCAGCGACGCCGGCTCTATCCTCGGCGTCCTCACCAACGACACCCCCGCGGCGGTCGAGTGGGCCGAGCAACGCTTCGAGCACCACCGCGCCGACGCGGAGTCGGTCGTGGGCGAACTGATGCGTGGGGGCACGTCGGCGGCCCTCGCCGACAGCGACGGCGAGAGTGCAGTCGAAGGCGACACCGACACCACCGCAGCGACGGAGTCGTCGGCGACTGCCACCGCGGACCGCGAGGACGCGCCGACTGCGACCGGGGAGACGGCGGCCTCGGGAGAGACGGCGACCTCGAGAGAGACGACGACGTCCGCAGCGACGACGGACCCGAAAGACCTGACGCTCGAACGCGAGGGGTTCGTGCGGTTGAGCGAGACCTACTTCGACCGACGCGCCGTCGACCCCGTCACCTGCTGGCAAGTCGGGATGGAGCTTACCGAAATCCGGGCGGGATACGCCATCGACCGCGAGTACGTCCGCGACGGCGAACGCCGGTCGCTGACCGACGACCTGCTCGCCGGACTCCGGGCGGGCGCCGACCACGCCCTCCTCGGACCGCCGGGGACGGGCAAGAGCACCGTCTGCAAGCGCGTCGCCTGCCGGTGGTTCGAGAACGGTGACGGGCCCGTCTTCTACCGCGAGAGCGGCGTCGGTGCGAGTTTCCGGAGCGTCACGCATCTGGCCGACCGTCTGCGCCGCACCGACGGCCACGCGCTCGTCGTCGTCGAGGACGTCCCGCGGGCGGAGGCCAACGCGGCCGTCCGACTCCTCCAGGAGTTCGCCGACGCCGACGGCGTGACCTTCCTGTTCGACGCCCGGACGAACGAGTGGGAAGACCCCCCGGCCGCCCTCAGCGCGCGGCTCGACGCCCTCCGTCACGAGGTCGTGACGACGGTGACGGTGCCGCCGCTGGACGAGCGGGAGTGCGACCGGCTGGTCGAGCGGTTCGCTAGCCTCGCAGACCGTGAGGTGGACCTGACGGGCGAGGACCTGCTGTCGGGCATCCGTGGCGACGAGACCGACCCCGAGGAGGCGACGTCGGGTGAACTGCTGTTGGTTCTGCACCGCCTGACACAGACCGCACAGCGCGCTGACTCCGAGAGCGCGACGACAACGACGCTCCTCGAAGACGTTCGCGACACCTACGAGACGCTCCGCGCGGCCGGTGACGACGTCCTCGACGTCGGGGTCCTCGTCAACCTGCTGAACGCGACGGGGGTCGGCGTCCGGCCGGAACTCGTCCACGCGCTGGCCGATGACGGTCGGCGGCCGACCGGCGGGACGAACGGGGCGGGAGACGGAGGCCACCGCGCCGTCGACGACGCGCTCGCCGAGTTGGAGGGGAGCGTGCTGTTCGAGCGCAAACGCGGCGAGGGGTCGCCCTACCGGACGGTCCACGAACTGTGGTCGACGCACTTCCTCGAACATCTCCTCGACGCGGAGGGGACGCGCGACGCCCAGCGACGCGTCGGCCGCGTCGTGACGGCCTTCCTCTCGTTGGCCGACGACGCCGAGGCCCGCGAGCGCATCGACTGGGAGTTTGCGGGCGAGGCACCCGGTCTCCTGCCCGTCGAGCGCGACCCGACCGACTGGGCCGACAGTGCCGTCGAGCGGCTGTTCCAACTCGGGCAGGACCGCCCGACGCTGGCACCGCTGTACGGGTCGAGTGCGTACTCCCGCATCGACCTCCCCGAGGCCTGTTCGACGGCGACACGGCTTCGCGTCGCCGAGTGGCGCGGCCGGATGCTCCACCAGGCGGGCGAGTACGACGACGCCCGCCGGGAGTTCGAACTGCTCGCCGAGCGCGCCGAGACCGCCGACCTCCCGGCGACGCGACGCACCGAGTTCCGCGCGCTGGCGCACAAACACCTCGGGACGGCCGAGAACGACGCCGGGAACTACGAGGCTGCAGCCGACCACTACGAGGAGGGTCTCGCGCACTACCGCGACCTCGGCCAGCCGAAGGGGCAGGCACAGTGTCTCAACAACCTCGGCACCGTCGCCTACGTCCGCGGCGACCGCGCGGGAGCCGAGGACTACTTCGAGCGGAGTCTGGAACAGTACCGCGAACTCGACGCCAAGACGGACGTGGCGAACACGCTGAACAACCTCGGGGTGTTGGCACGGAGTCGGGGTAGTCTCGCGGAGGGCCAGGAGTACCACGAGCGGAGCCTCGCGCTCTACGAGCAGGTCGGGACCCAACAGGACGTCGCCGACGCGCTCGGCAATCTCGGGACCGTCGCGTTGGACCGCGGCGACGTCGACGCGGCCGAACGCTACGCACGCCGCCAGCTGGACGTCGTCCGCGACGTGGGCTATCCGCGCGGGCGGGCGATGGCACTGGAGAACCTCGGGAGTGCTGCCCGCCTGCGTGGCGACCTCGACGACGCGGTCGCGTCGCTGGAGAAGGCACTCGACATCCTCCGTGAGGTCGGCGACCAGTGGACCGAGGGCACCGTCCTCGACGGTCTCGGGCGGGCCTACCGCGACCGTGGCGACCTCGACGACGCGGCCGCCACGTTCCGGCGTCTCAGGGAACTCGCACGCGACATCGAGAGCCCCGAGCGGCTGGGGAGCGCGCTGGTCGGACTCGCGAGCGTCGCCCTCGACCGCGGCGACCTCGACGCTGCGCGGGGCTACGCCGAGTGGTGTCTCGACCGCGGTCTCGGCGAGGAGCACGTCGCGGCGACGGCGGCGGCCCACCGGCTGCTCGCGGCCGTCGCACGGCGGCGCGGGGAGTTCGCGACCGCAGAGGAGCGGCTGACGGCCGCCGCCGACCTGCTTGAAGCGAGCGACGTCGGCCACGAACGGGCTCGCGTCGCGCGCGAACGCGCTGAGGTCTCCGCCGCCCGCGGCGACACCGCCGCTGCACGCGAGCGGTTCCAGGCGGCCGCCGACCGCTTCCGCGAGGCCGGGGCAACGGCTGACGCCGAAGCGACGGCAGCGCGGTTGGGGGAACTTACTGAGCGGACGGCGACGGACGACGGGAACGAGACCTCGACGGACGCGCCGGGGGAATCAGCGGAGTCGGCGGAGCCGAGGGCGGAAGACGACTGAGAAGAAGAAAAGAGAGCGGAGACGCGCGCTGCGGTCGTTTACTCGAAGCCCCGGAGGACGCCCTGGCCGTCGGTGCCGCCGACGTCGGGGAGCGTCGCGCGCTCGGGATGGGGCATCAGAACGGCGACGGTGTCGCGCGCGCCGAGGATACCGGCGACGTTGCCGGTCGAGCCGTTCGGGTTGGCGTCGTCGGTGACGTTGCCATCCGAATCGCAGTAGCGGAAGAGCACGCGGTCCTCGTCGACAAGCCTGTCGTACTTCTCGTCGGTGATCTCGAAGCGGCCCTCGCCGTGGGCGATGGGCACCTCGATGACGTCGCCCTCGTCGTAGGCGCGGGTCCACGGCGTGTCGGCGTTCTCGATGCGGAGGAAGACGTGTTCACACTGGAAGCGGGCGCTCCGGTTCGTGGTGAAGGCACCGTCGGTGAGACCGGACTCGCAGCCGACCTGCGCGCCGTTGCAGACGCCGAGGACCGGGACGCCCTCGTCGGCGGCCTCGCGGACCTCGTTCATGATCGGCGAGCGGGCGGCCATCGCACCGGCGCGGAGATAGTCACCGTAGGAGAAGCCGCCGGGGAGCATGATGCCCGAGACGTCCTCCGGAAGCCCGTCCTCGTGCCAGACGCGCTCGGCGTCGATGCCGAGATGGGCGAGCGCGCGGACGGCGTCGCGGTCGCAGTTCGAGCCACCGAATTGCACAACTGCAACCGTCACGCGAGCCACCCCCGGTGGCGAGTGTGAGCAGCGAACGACGGTGTCGTGAGTGAGGTCATTCTGCTTCCTCGACCTCGACCTCGTAATCGTGGATGGTCGGGTTCGCGAGCAGGCGGTCGGCCATCTCCGCGGCGCGTTCCTCGGCCGCGTCGGCGTCGGCCGCGTCGAGGTCGATCTCGTAGCGGTCGGTCGAGCGCAGGCCGCCGAGTTCGAAGCCGAGCCGTTCGAGCGCGCGCTTCGTCGTCTCCGCCTCGGGGTCGAGGACACCGTGCTTCAGCCGCACGGTCACCGTCGCGGTGTAGGCAGTCATCGGTCGATGGTGCGTAGTCGTGTATTATAGGAGTTGCGGATGTGCGACGTTATGCACGTTCGTGGTGTTTCTCTCCCCACCCGTCGCGTCCAGCGCGTCCGGCGCGTCCGTCGCGTCCGTCGTGCCCGTCACGTCCGGCGCGGGACGCTCCGCTCGCAACGGGTGGGGTTGTCGGCGGCGGCGAGCGGGGGGCGTCACTCGGGGACGCGAATCATGCGAGGAGCGACAGCGGTTTATCCCTCCCTCGTCTCTCACAGAGATATGTCCAGGCTCGAACAGCCGGAGGTGATGGCATGACACGCGAACTAACCGAGATTACGGTCATCGGAGGGGACAAGACCGGAATCGTCGCGGAGGTCACCCGTCGGTTGTTCGAACGCGGGGTCAACATCGAGGACATCGACCAGGCGGTCCGTGAAGGCATCTTCCGGATGACGATGCACGTCGACACCGCCGAGATGGTCTGTACCCAAGAGACCCTGCGCGACGCCCTCTCGAACGTCGCCGACGACCTCGGCGTCGACATCCAGGTCCGGTTCCCCGCCGACCGCGAGACGAAGCAGATTGCGGTGCTCGTGACGAAGGAGTCCCACTGTCTCGAAGCGCTGTTCGAGGCATGGGCCGACGGCGAACTCGGCGCAGACATCGGCGTCGTCATCGGCAACCACGACCATCTCGAACCGCTCGCGGAGCACTACGACGTCCCGTTCCACGACATCGGTGACGAGAAGGGCAGCCCCGACGAGGACCAGCTGCTCGAACTGCTCAGCGAGTACGACGCCGACCTCATCGTCCTCGCGCGCTACATCCGCATCCTCGGCCCGAACGTCGTCTTCCGGTACGAGGACCGCATCATCAACGTCCACCCCTCCCTGCTCCCGTCGTTCCCCGGCGCGGCCGCCTACCGGCAGGCCATCGAGGAGGGCGTCCGCGTCACGGGCGTCACCGCCCACTACGTGACGACCGACCTCGACCAGGGACCGGTCATCACCCAGCGCGCGCTCGACGTGCCCGACGGCATCGAGCGCGACGAGCTGAAACGTCGCGGCCAACCGCTCGAAGCCGAGGCCTTACTCGAAGCCGTCAAGCTCCATCTCAACGACGACGTGACGGTCCACCACGGCCGGACCAGCCTGCGCGACGGCGCGGAAGCAGGCAGATACCAGCTCGGCCTGAGCAAGGAGGCAGAGAAGGCCCAACCGGACCGCCCCATCGACGGCGTTGGCGACGTGATGCAGCGGCTGAAACAGCAGCGCGAGGCGTCGGCGACGGCCGAAGACGACTGAGTCGGCGGCGTTGCGTGCTGCTGAGGCTGCCAAGACAGTCGAGGTGGTCGACTCGATAACTACGACCAAGGCGGCCGACGGGGTGGGCGCGAACGCCACCGACGCCCCGCGGCGAATCAGCCGAAAAACGACGTGTCCACGTGTGAGAGTTTATCTCGTTGCAGAACGTCTTACTGGTATGAATCCGGCAGCGAAGCGTGCTGCCCGGGCAAAACGACTCAACGATGTCGCACTCGCCTTCGTCCTTCTCGTGGGCTTCCTGCTCTTCAGTTGGCTCGTCCTCGGGTATCTCGTCCATCTGGCAACGATGTTCGAGAGCCTTCAGTGGTTTGGGACGTAGTCCGAGAGCCACGCCAGACTCACAGACGCCGTGAGCGGTCGCTGTGAACGACGCCAACGATACCTACGTTTTTATCCAGCACACCGAGATTACTCGAGGTCCCGCCGTCGACGGCGGCACTGCCAACGAGACTGGCGAGACTAACGACACCGGAGGTCACGAGTAGCGGACCACGGAGGCAGTGCTCCCGTCGGTCTCACCGCCCACATAGAGCGCGTCGTCACCCGGAACGGGACCGGTCGTCGGCTGAAACCCGAGCGTGTACGACCACCGAACCTCGCCGGTCGTCGCGTCCAGCGCGACGAGTCTCCCGTTGCCGGCGTTCGCCGTGACGAACACGGTGTCGCCGACGACTGCAGGGGTGTAGTCGACCGTCGGGTCGAGCGACTGTCGCCAGCGCGTCTCGCCGGTGGCCGTGTCGAGCGCGAACAGCGCGTCGCGGTTGTCGCTCGTCAGGTACGCCGTGTCGTCGGTGACGGCGGGTGGGGTGTGCAGCTGCTCGCCGAACGCCCGGTGCCACCGTTCCGTGCCGTCCGCAAGCGAGACGGCACTGAGTCGGCCGCTGGTCTGGGCGGCGTAGGCCGTCTCCCCGCGGACGACCGGCGGCGTGTAGCACTCGCCGACGGCAGGGGCCTCCCACCGGAGCGACCCGTCTGCGGGGTCGAAGGCGTACAGGCCGCCCTCGCCGCCGCTCCCGCTCGTCGCACAGACCACGTCCTCGGTCGCGGCGGTCCCAAAGGTTCCGGCGAGTTCGCGCTCGCTCTCCCACAGCGTCTCGCCGGTCACGGCGTCGAGAGCGACGACGGAGCCGCCCGAGGCGTAGAGTCGGTCGCCGACGACCGTCGGTGACACCTCCGGATAGCCGTAGCCGACGTTCGTGCGCCAGTGGAGGTCGCCGGTCGTCCGGTCGAGTGCTCGCGTCTCGCCGGCACTGGTGGTGAAGACCGTCTCGCCGACGACCGTCGGCGTCGCCATCCCCTGTCGCTCGGCGACGCGCCAGCGTTCGTCGCCCGTCTCGGCGTCGTGGGCGACGAAGCCCGAGAAGGACTCCTCGCGTTCGTCACGTTCGCCGCGGCGGTCGACGCCGAAGTAGACCGTGTCGTCGACGACGGTCGGTGGCATCCGGAAGAACAGGCCCGCCGGTGCCACCCTCTCGACCCGGCCGTCGGCGTCGACGGAGAGTTGGCCGGAACGAACCCCCGACCGTCGGGCGTCGAAGCCGAGTGTCGGCCACGGGTCGCCGTAGCCACCCGAGAGGTCCGCGTCGCTCCGGCGGACGTGCGACTGGAACTGTTCGAGTGCCCGGTCGAGCGTCGTACAGCCGGCGAGCCCGGCGAGACCAACGGCACCAGAGGTCGCGAGAAACGAGCGGCGGGTTGGAGGGGCCATAGTCAACCTCCCAGCGGCGGAGACAAATCCGTTCTGGCTTACAGGTCGCGCACGGCGTCGACGGCGGCGTCGATGTCCGGGGCCTCAAACCACTCGTCGCCGGTGTAGGCGTTCGTGCCCGCGGCGTAGAAGTTCGCGACCGTCTGGAGCACGTGGTCGGGCAGCGGCTTCGGCTCGACCTCGCAGAGTTCGCGCCAGTCGGCGATGTCGCGCTCCGCGACCTCGGCCTTGGCCGCGCTCACGGCGTCGACCCACTCGGGATGTTCGCGCTTGTAGTACTGCCGGACGACCTCTTTCGAGAGCTGTTGGCCGTCGTAGCTGAAGCGGTTCTCGTCGAACGTCCCGAGCACGTCGGCGACCTTGATGGCCCCGTCGTGGTAGAGACACTCGATCTTGCCGTCCTCGTGCGTGAACCCGGCCTGCTCGGCGCGGTCGGTGACGATGTGGTTGACCGCGAGCGCGAGTTCTTCGAGGCGGTCGATAGAGGCCGGTCCCGCGATGGCGTCGGCCTCCGCGCGGGAGAGATAGCGGTCCTGCTCCTCGTACTTCGTGGAGAACTCGACGACCGGCTCCGGCAGGTCGACCGGTTCGTCGGGCCACTCCTCGCGGTCGAGGCCGTAGTCGCTCGGCGTCCCGCGCTTCCGGAGGCTGGAGCCGACGGGGACGGTGTTGCGGAAGACGACTTCGAGGGGAATCAGATAGTTGTTCCCGATATCCTCGTAGTAGGCGTCGTAGTCGTAGTCGCCGTCGACGTAGGGCAGGTCGGGCACCTGCACGAGGTCGATAGCCATCTCGCTGGGAGCCGTCTCGCACTCGCCGAGGTCCTTGACCTCGCCGTCTTCGACAACACCACGATAATGTGTCGGGATGTGGTTGACGTCGAGCAACTCGAAGTTGAACGCGCCCATCGTACAGAGCGACGCGCCCTTGCCCGGAATCTGGTCGGGCATCTGCCCCCAGTCGAACACCGAGTAGTCGTCGGTGAAGACGAAACTGCCGCGGCCGAGGGAGTCTGCGGTCGGTTCCTCCTCGACGCGGAACTCCTTCACGCTGGTCATGGTTCGACTGCCGTAGCGGGGGCCCAAGAACCTTTCACTTCCGTGCGTACACGGGAGTTGATTCGGAGAGAAATATGCAAATCTGTGTGTACCGAGCAGCCCGTCGAGACCGCGAGACTGCGAGACAGCGAGACCGTCAGGTACTCTCGCCATCGAGATAGGCGTCGATGAGTTCGCGTTGTGCCCGCCGGAGATGGTAGTGCAGCGTCGCCGACGTGATGTCCATCGCGGCGGCGACCTCTTCGGCCGTGCTGCCGCGTGGCCAGTCGAAGTAGCCCGCGAGATGGGCGGTCCGCAGTGCCGTCTGTTGTCGCTTCGTCAGCCGCTGTTCGAGTTCGTGGCGGAACGTCTGTGCCGTCCGCGCGGGTCGGTCGTGTTCGCGCTTGCTCACGAGTTTCGCGTCGGGATACACCCGTCTGAACGCCTTGACGACGCCCCGGATGTCCTCGCCCTTGGCGACCTCTGCACGGATGGTCGCGACGCCGTGCTCGGCGACGCCGCTCTGGACGTACGCGCCCGCCTCGACCAGGGCTTGCACCCCGGAGGCGGTGTTGACGACTTCGAGGAGACATTCGTCGCCGTCGCCGGAGACGAGTCGGACCTCTTCGAGCGTCTCGTGCTCGCTCGCGAGCTCGTACACCTGTTCGTGCGGGAGACCGGTGACGCGGACGTACTGAAGCGTCCGCTCGTTCTCCGTGAGCACCTGCCCTTCGAGGAGACACCGGCAGTCGTATTCGCGCGTCACCCCCGAGAAGAAGGCCTCGCGGTCGGCCGTCTGGAACTCGAGTTCGACGATGGCGTCCGAAAAGAGGAGATGCCGGTTTCGGAGTGCGTTGATGGCGAAGCCCAGGACGACTCCGAGCACCTGGAAGGCGGACTGTTCGCGGTCGTCGAAGGCGTCCAGACACGGGCTGTTGACGACGAGTGTCCCGTACAGCGTCTCGCCGAACGCCAGCGGGACGACGATGGACGACCCGACGTCGTATGCCGCCGCGACCTGTCGAACCCCCTCGGGGACGTCTTCGTGACTCGGCAGTCCCGAGAGCGCGACCGGCTCGCCAGCACGGATCATGTCGAGCATCGTCTCGCTGTATCCGAACTCGTGGACCGCGTCCGTGAGCGCGTCGAGCACCCCGTCGTCCCCGGCCGAACAGCGGACGGACAACACGGGCTCGTCGTCCTCGACGTCGCCGATCCACGCCGACTGGTAGAGTTCCGACGCCGCGAGCGCGTCACAGACGGACTGCTCCATCGTCTCCTGGCTCGACTCCGTGACGATGCTCCGCACGGTGGTCTGGATGAGGCGGTTGAGGCGGTCCAACGCGTTCAGCTCGTCGCGCTGTCGCGTGATGAGTTCCTCGTGCTCGTGTCGGTACGTCAGGTCCCGCGTCACCTTCGTGAACCCGCGGAGGGTGCCGTCGTCGTCGTGGATGGCGGTCACGGCGACGTCCGCCCAGAAGCGGCTGCCGTCCTTGCGGACCCGCCACCCTTGGTCTTCAGCACGGCCCACCTCGCGCGCACGGTCGAGAATCTGGTCCGGGACGCCCCGCTCGACCGCCTCGGCCGTGTAGAACACCGAGAAATGCTGGCCGACGATCTCCTCCTCGCAGTATCCCTTGAGTCGGCGCGCGCCGTCGTTCCACGTCAACACCCCGCCGTCGGGGGTCAGAAGGAAGATGGCGTAGTCGGTCACTTCGTCGACGAACGACGCGAACTGCTCGGGACGGGCCGACTGCTCGGCTGGCTTCACGACGCCGACGCGGCCGACGACCGCGCCGCTGTCGTTGCGGAGCGGCCGTTCGGAGAACTCGAAGCGACGCGTGTCGGGACCGTCGCCGGCGGTCCGGAGCGTGTCGTAGTAACTCGACTCCATCCCGGCGAGGACTCGATGGACGTGCTGTACCGGTTCCGTGGAGTCGTCGCTGACGAGGTCGTACCATCTGAGCGAGGCGAACGCGTCGTCGTCGTAGCCGGTCGTCGTTGCGAACGCGTCGCTCCACTGGACGAAGCGACCCGCTCTGTCCACCACGTACACCGCTTCGGGGACGGCTTCGAGAAGCGCGCCAGCCCGAACCCCGAGACGGCTGTACACGCCGCGATTGGCGTCTGGTGGCATATCTCACGGATTGTACGTTGCCGACGGTACTTGTCTCCTACGGTGGTGCCCCCGATAGACGGACAGCCCCGCACAGCCTCGCACAGCCTCGTGAGCGGACCATCGGCTGCGACAGTCAGGACGGACGGACCGTCTGGAACTCTAGTTACCTAGAGCGAGTGTTATTGACCGTCCCTCGCCCAGACTATTCTACCCCCCAACCGGCGCGGAACTGTGGGGGTGAGAGTGATATGTACGACACCACTGTCCGAGACACGGTGCGAGCGCAGTCAGCCACAGGGATGGGACTGACCGACAGTCGACGGCTCCCGGGAGGGGAACCGTCGGTTCGGATGGGGTGTCGTCATGGATGAGACCGACCGTCCCGCTGCGTCGACACGCAGCGAGTTGGTCGACGCGTCGTCCCCGAACCAGCCATCGGGGGGGACGGCCGCAGTCGAGCTGTCGACGTGGGAGTGGCAGCTCGTCTGTCGGGTCTTGCGACAAACCAGCCAGACGATGGCTGCCACGGACGTCGGTGCGCGTATCATCGGTGACCGGCTCGTCACCGTCGAGGACCGCATCTCGACACAGGTCGCCACACACAGAGGCACAGAACGAGAAGACACTGACTGACGTCCCCGCTGACCGGCCCTTACGGAACTGTACTGCGTTCTTCGATCTCTCACCGACCCAGCCGTGGCTATTTACTCGGTCCCGCTGAACACAGCCCATGACACACGGCGTGCTGCTGCCGGGCGTGACGGACGTCGTCGACCCCGACTTCGCGCGCGAACTCGAATCGCTCGGCTACGGCCGGGTCTGGACCGGCGAGCTGTGGGGCACCGACGCCTTCCTCAGTCTCTCGCACGTCGCTCACCACACCGACGACATCGACCTCGGAACCGCCATCGTCAACGTCTTCTCGCGGTCGCCCGCGACGCTCGCGGCCGCCGCGGCGACGCTCAATGCGACGACCGGGCGGGACGTAGTTCTCGGCGTCGGCGCGAGCACACCCAAGGCCGTCGAGGACCTCCACGGCGTCGACTACGACCGCCCCGTCCGGCGAATCCACGAGACGGTCGAACTCGTGAAGGCCTATACGTCCAAGAGTGACGAGCGCGTCGACTACGACGGCGAGCTGTTCGACGTGGCCGACTTCCCGCCGCTCGACGCCGACATCCCGGTCTACGTGGCCGCGCTCGGTCCAGCCAGTCGCCGCGCCACCGGCCGCGTCGCCGACGGCTGGCTCCCGCACAACGTCCCCTTCCCGCGACTCGCCGAGGCCTTCGAGGTCGTCGCCGACGCCGCCCGCGAGGCGGGTCGCGACCCCGACGACATCGCCGTCGCCCCCTACGTTCCCTCGGCCGTCAGCGACGACGCCGACGAGGCCCGGCGGGCAGTGAAGGGCCATCTCGCCTACTACGTCGGCAGCGGCGAGGGCTACCGGAAGGCGGTCGCCCAGTCGTTCCCCGACGCGGCCGAAGCTGTCGCCGAAGCGTGGCGCGCGGGGGACCGCGAGGACGCCCGCGCGGCCGTCACCGACGAGATGGTCGACGCGCTCGGGGTCGCCGGGACGCCAGAGGACGCCCGCGAGCAGTTCCGCGCGGTCGCCGCGCTCGACGCCGTCGACGACCCAATCGTCGTCGTGCCCGCGCAGGCCGACGAGGCGATGACGATGCGGACGGTCAGGGAGTTGTCGCCCGAACGCGCCTGACGCGGGTGTGGGTTTCCGCTGTAACCCGTGGCACGCCTCCGGGCAATCGCGCCATTTTTGCCACCGCCCCGTCATCCGCCAGTATGGCAAAACAGCCCCATCTGCTCGTCGAAGCGGGTGACGTCCACGACATCGCGCTCATCCCCGGCGACCCCGGCCGCGTCGACCGCATCGCAAAGCAGTGCGAGAACGTCGAGGAAGTCGCAGCGAACCGTGAGTACAAGGTCGTCAACGCCGAGTACGAGGGCGTCCCGTTGACCATCTGCTCGACCGGTATCGGCTGTCCCTCCGCCGCCATCGCCATCGAGGAACTCTCGCGCGTCGGCGTCGAGACGTTCATCCGCGTCGGCACCATCGGCGCGCTCCAGGAGCACGTCGAGATCGGCGACATGATCGTCGCGACCGGTGCGGCCAAAGAGGAGGGCACCTCGAAACGCTACGAGTCGCCCGTCTACCCGGCCGTCCCGGACTACGACGTGCTGACCGCGCTCGTCGACTCCGCGGAGGCAAATGGAGAAGACGTCCACGTCGGTCCCATCGTCTCCGACGACGCGTTCTACAACGAGTCCGACGACTACGTTCAGGACTGGAACGAGGCCGGACTGCTCGCCATCGAGATGGAGGCCGCCACGGTCTTCTCGCTGGCCCGCCGGAAGGGACTGCGCGCCGGTGCCATCTGCACCGTCGACGGCAACCTCGTCAAGGGAACCCAGAAAGGTGCCGACAGCGACGACGAACTGCCCGAGAAGGCGAAGAACAACGTCGAGCGCGCCATCGCGCTGACGCTCGACGCCGTGACGACGCTCGCGTAGATGCGCGACCGGGTTCGCGCGCGCCTCGTCGCTCTCGGGCGTCGCCTGCGACGCGTCGAGCGCCGCGAACTCGCGGAGTTCGGCCGCTGGGTCGAGACCACGGACAACCTCATCCATCTCACCGTCCTGCTTCTCGTCCCGCTGCTCATCGCGTTCGTCACCGAACTGACGACGCTGACCGAACTCTCCTTTCTGCTCTTTCCGCCGCTCGCCTCGGGGACCTACACGCTCTTCTCGGACCCCCGCGGCAAGTACGCCTCGCCGCGGCGGTTCGTCGGCGGCCTCGCCGTCGGCGCGCTCTGCGGCTGGGGCGCCCAGCTCGTCACGATGGCAGTGCTCCCCTCAGTCGACCCCGGCACCGTCCACCCGCTCGGCGCGGGACTCTCCATCCTCTTCACGGGCGGCATAACGTGGGCACTCGACGTCGAGGAACCGGCGGCGTTCTCGACGGCACTGCTCGTCCTCGTCGCCGACACGGGCCAGCCGGTGCCGCTGTTCGGCCTCCTCACCGTCTCGCAGTCGGCGGCCTACGTCTTCGGCGTCACCGTCTCGGGCACCATCGTCGCGGCCGTCTTCGCGCTCTGGCGCGACCGCTTCTACGAGGAACGCGCGCGCTATCTCTACGGGTCGGTGCAGGGCGACGACCACGTGCTCGTCCCGATGCGCGGGGAGACCGCGGGGACGACCGCGCTGTTCGGCGCGGCACTGGCCGCCGCCCACGAGGCTGGCAAGGTCGTCCTGCTCGACGTCGTCGACGACGAACGGCTCGCGGCCGCCGAGCACGCCCTGGCCGCCGCCCACGACGAGGACAGCGCGGTCGACGGCGCGGAGCTGGCCGAGCTGGTCGAAGAGACCGCCGACGACCCCGGCGACGAGGCCGCGCGGCTGGCGGCCGCCGAGTCCGTCGCCGACCTCGAACGCCACGCCGAGGCGGTCAGGCGGCGGTTCGACGTCCCGTGTGAGGTCGTCGTCGCCAGCGGCGACCCCGCACAGGTGACCATCGACACCACCCGGACGGCCAACTGCGACCTCGTCGTGACGCCCTACGAGTCCGAGGCGGGGTCGCTCTCGCCGTTCGTCCGGAGCGTCTTTCGCGGCCCGACCGATGCCGTCGCGTTCCGGTCGACGACGGCCGTCGACCGCTGGCGGCGCGTCCTCGTCACCGTCGCCAGACCGGGCGACTCCGCGCACGCGATGATCGACTTCGGGACCCGTCTCGCTGGCGACACGGGCGGCGTCAGCGTCTGTACCTGCATCGACAGCGAGGCCGAACGCCGCCGGGCGGAGACGCAGCTCGCCAATCTGGTGGAGACGGTCGACGGAACCATCGAGACGCGGGTCGCCCGCACGGACATCCAGAGCTTCATCGACGCCAACGCCCGCTCGTACGACCTGGTGATTCTCGGCTCCAGCGGCGACCGGAGCGCGGCCTCGCGGTTCATCTCGCCGCCGACGTTCGAGCGGTTGCAGGACGTGGAGTGTGACGTGGCCGTGGTCGACCGCGGCGACCTGTAGTTAGGGAATCTGGACCGACAGCCGTGTTTTGAATCGGTCCGTCGTCTCGTTATCTTCGCGTACGGAGCCCTCGTCGGTTCGGGTGTAGATGCCTGATGGGCGACAAGCTGTGTTCTCTGGATGATTCAAGAGGTAGTACTCGCGCTGGAAGGAGTCACAGGGCCCGAGTGAAATTGCTTGGAACGAGTCTTGGACCACAGGCAAGTCGGCCGCGGTCCAGCAGCCATCCATCGGTTCGTCTGGAACGATACTGAACTCTCCGTCTTCGTTGTGGTCGACGACTGATACGGAGCTTGGTAAGTTGGGGGGCACGAGAACTATCGACGCGTCGGTGCGCTCGTGGTTGAGTTCGAGTCCCGAGAGTGGGGGAGCACCTCCGAACTGCAGACTAACGCGAGTTGATGTGCGGTTTATGAATTCGAGTGTGAGTATGCCGGGACGACGGTCTGTTGCTGCCTGCGTCACCGCGGCTTGGGTCTCAAACGGCGGTTGAGGGTTTTCAAACACATATCTTGTGGACAAATCAGAGTCGTTGGCTGAGACGAGAGAATCAAATTCCTCGCATGCCTCAGAAGGCTCTGATTCCTGATCGCCCACCGGTTTCGACGTATTAGACGGTAGAGCTTCGGTTTTGTTTTGAGGGCCGACTGGGTTGGACGGTGAAGTAACACACCCACAGCTTATCATTGATGTGCCAAAAGCGAGATTCCGAAGTATTTGCCTTCTTTTCATTTCTTTTTCAAATATATTTTATTAATTGTCATTATATATATATATTTAAACAGAATTAGCATTTAGTCATATTGGGTTCGATTGGTCGAATGTGATATTATGTGTTTTCTTAATTCTGTGTGCGGCACAACCAACGGCCTCGGACCCTGACCCATAATGTGGTGCAATAACAGCGAGAAACTCCTCACCGCCATACGTAAATTTTTTATAATGAGGCCCCCCTGAGTCGCCTGATTTTGTCGCCGCAGTTGACTTGATGAAGTAGTCTGATGGGTATTGATCGTTGCACTCAGCATTGGGTATCGGGTATTCACTGAGAGTCCCCGTTGTGGTACAAGTAGCCCAACCACGATGATATATCGTCTCGTTTGAACCTTTAAGATCTTTCAATCCCTCATAAGTAACTGTCCCTGCAATCTGACCATATTCTCCGGCGATGCTTTCTTCAGTCCCATTAAGACCATCATTATAATCAAGATTGATTGTCGCCCAATCTTGTGCTTCATCATAATCAGACACATATCCAATACGGGCACTGTCTAGTTAAGGAGCGAGCAGGTCGAAGAGCTAGTTTCCTATGCCGCTCAAAGACCTGCTCAGAGAGAGTTTAGACACTGCTACGCTTGAATGTTGGCAGCGGGAGCGGACGGCGACGCCCGTCAGGGCGTTCGCCGTCCGTCTCCATGCTGCCGGATTGTCTCTTAGAGAGACAGAAGCGATTCTTCGTCTCCTTGGCGTAGAACGATCGTTTCAAGCAATCTTTCAGTGGGTACATCGACTTGCTGACAGCCTTCCGAACCCGCCGATGGCGAAGCCGAGGCGGGTCGCGGTCGATGAGACGGCTGTCAAGATTAACGGCAACTGGTCGTGGTTGTATGTCGCAATAGACCTCGACACAAAACTGATTCTCGATGTCGCTCTCTTCGAGCGTCATGGAACCGATCCAGCGGCTACGTTTCTCCACAGCGTCACCGAGAAACACGACTGTTCAGAGGCAGTGTTTCTGTCTGATGCCTTCGGCTATCGGACTGCCTTCTATCGGTTGGGTATCAACGGTCGGGTCGACTATACCGACAGAAACCTCATCGAAAAGTGGTTTCACACGTTCAAAATGAGAGTCGACCGTTTTCACAACTCGTGGGTGGGCAGTCGGCTGAGCGCCCAGCAATGGATTGCAGTTTTTGTTCATTACTATAACGTTCAACGACCGCACCAATCGCTCGACGGACGAACGCCAGCTGAGGAGGTTATCTAGACAGTGCCCCAATACGTTTTTTATCAGTATTGTAATTATACACGTCAGTGTATACAGGAGAAACGTCACACTGTGATTGTACGACGTGAGCGGCAGTCATCAGACGTGTTTCGCCATCTTGAATTACAGTACAGGTCGCGCTCCCAGGACCAGTACTGTCCGGTTCGTCAACAGGATCTCCTCCTTCAATGATATTTACCTCTTTCTTACAGGAGTCTGGTGTGACATTAATTGGTTCTGCCATTCTTATAGGGATACCATCTACTCTGTCCGGTATGACACCACGTTCAATATTTAAACCTCTTTCTGGGTACTTACGAAGCAGTATTTCACTTTTATAACGATCACCAATCATTTCATCTGATTTGCCAATTGATACCATTTGAATACCGCTTGACTGGTCTGGCTGTAACTCCTTAATTAGACGCTGTCTTGCCTTTTCTGCTCTCTTCTCTTGTGCCCACCACTTGGAGCTAACCTCTTTTTTTGCCGGGGGACCCCGTTCTTTCCACGAATAGTAACAATCTCTGTTGTACTGTCTGTTGCTTTTCCGATCGTAGTCGGAAGCGCGGCTGCACCTGTTACCCCAAGGCTCCGGACAAAGCTGCGGCGGTTGAATTTCCCATCCAACATTGTAATTCACACAACAATTTCTTTGGTAATAATATTTGGGTCAACAGATCATTTCGGCTGACTCCGGGATAACCATTATACAGAGGCGACAACATGAGACCGTGATGAGCACCTTCGGAGACCAGCGCGTGCCGCGGCGTCAGGGGTTCGACCCGATACGGGCGATGAGCGCCCTCGACCACGAGCGACGGGCGAACCTCGTCGGGACCATCGTCGGCCATCCGAGCGGAACGCCGAGCCGAAAGGAGCTGAAGTATTACAACCCCAGCATCCCGGAGTCGACCCTGAGCGGCCAGCTCGAAAAGCTAGAGACGGTCGGTGTCGTCGAATCCGCCGAGAAGGACCGAGCGGGGTTGCGACGGGGCGAACCGTACCGCTTCTATCGGCTGACCGACGAGGCCCGCGACCTCTTCGAGCGAAACGACATCTTCGGTGCGGACCCGTACAAGAACCTCTTCGAACAGGTCGAGAAGACCGACGAGATTCGGGCGGCAGAGCAGGCCTCGCGGCCCGCCTTCGAGTGACCCGGACCACGGCCACAAACTGCGTCTGACACCGGAGCGGCGTCGCCCGCGAGCGAGAGGGACCGACACTTCGACACCGGAGCGGCGTCGCCTGCGGGTTAGGGGTTCTCCCCGTCTTCGTGCATGATGCGGTCGGCTTTCTCCTCGGAGTCCTCACTCCCGAGTGCGGACTCCACGAGCAGGTGGCCGCCGATGGTCGCCGGGCTGATGACCGTGTCCGCGCCGGCGCGTTTCATCTTGTTGACGTTCTCGCGGTGGGTCGCGGCGGCGACGATGCGGACTTCGGGGTTGAGTTGGCGGGCCGTGAGGATGGCCAGCGCGTCCTGGGCGTCCTCGTTGGTGGCGACGACGACTGCGCGCGCGAGGTCGACCTTCGCGCGTTCGAGGGTGTCTTCGTCGGCCGGGTCGGCCGTGAGGACGGTGAAGCCGCGGTCCGAGAGGCTTCGGGCGCGGTCGGAGTCCGTCGTGATGATGACGAACTCCGCCTTGCCGCCGAGTTCTTCGAGAATCGGTTCCGTCAGTTCCCCGTAGCCGAGGACGAGGATGTGGTCGTCGAGGAGTTCGAGCTGTGATTCGTTCATTTTTCCGAGTGCTTTCGAGAGGCGGGCTTCGATTGCGGGGGTCAGGAGGACACCGAGTGCGACCGCGAAGGCGGCGACGTTGATAATCAGGACGGAAACACCGAACAGTCTCGCCCGCTGTGTCGCCGGATAGATGTCGCCGTAGCCGACGGTGCTGCCGGTGACGGTGGTGTACCAGAACGCATCCGTCAAGGTTCTGACGGACCCGCTGAATTCGTCACGCAGGGCGTAGGTACCCACCGTACCGTAGACCTGTGCGCCGACGAGCGAGACGATGGCGGCCAACTGGGTCGCCGTCAGGTCGACCTCGCGGGCGAAGTGCTTGCGGTTGAGCAGGACGACCGGGAGTGTGACGCCGGAGACGGCGACGAGCGGGTAGGAGTAGATGCTGGCCTGCAGCAGGCCCTGAGCGGCGGTGACCGGCAGGAGGACCACTGTCGAGGTCCACGCCGCCCGGAGACCGCTTCGGAGACCGAGCGCGCTGGCGATCATCATGAAGCCGGTGAGCGCGCCGGTGAAGCCGACCGTCTGCTGGACGAGTTCGGGGACGTACTGCACGAGCGGGCCACTCGGGGCCGTCGAGATGTTGGCGATACCGGTCGCGACCGAGAGGATGGCGACGACGAGCGTAAACAGGATAGACGCCCGAGCCCCGATCCACTCCCGGTCGATCTGCAGCCCTCCGAGTGCCATGTCCGGTGGGTATCACGCGGTGTATAAAAAGTCTCCCAGCGCGGCCGGCGGCGTTCCCACCGCGGTCGCGGGGTTCGAGCGCGGGTCGTGCCGAGTTCACAGCGGTACAAGTATAGTGCCGGAGTGAGAGACACCGGACATGGCTGCACTCCCGGTCGAGATCCTCTACGGTATCTATCTCGGTGTGCTCGCGGGTATCATCCCCGCGGTCATCGCCGGTGGACTCGGCTTCATCTTCAAATACTTCACCGACGTCACCATCCCCGGGTTCGGTGTCGTCGTCCTCGCACTCGCGATTGCGGGTGTCAACGGCGGCCTGCTCGCGCTGAACGACCAGACGGTCCTCAACTCCGAGCACAACGTCGCCATCGTCGTCGCCATCATCGTCGTCCTGATGATCACGCTCTACGCGCACGCACAGGGTGACAAACTGGGCGCGGCACTACCGAAACGGCTCACGCTCAAGAAGATCACCGAACGGACCCTCTCGACGGACGTCGTCGACATCGTCGGCGGCCGCGGGCAGGTCCGCGTCACCGCCACCGGCGAGGTCGCCGACATCGAGGGCTATCCGCCGATGCCCGCGGAACTCCGCGCCGAACTGCAGGACGGCGAGTGGACCTTCCCGGCCGACGTCCCGCTGACCGAACTGGAGACCCGACTCGCCGACCGGCTGAAGACGGACCACGACCTCGCGGAGGTCTCCGTCCGCCTCGACGAGCGGGCGCGGGCGACCATCGCCGCCGCTCCGCCGGTCGGTGGGCTCTCGAAACGCGTCCCGACCGGCAAGCGCGCCGTCTCGGTCGGCGCGCTCGTGCCGACGGGGCTGGCCCGCGGCGACGTCGTCGACCTCGTCACGCCCGACGGCGTCGTCTCGGGGACGGTCCTCAGCGCGAAGTCGACCGAGAAGGCCGAGAAGAAGGAGAAGGCAGCCGCGACCGACGGCGGCACCGACTCGGCGACCGTCGAGCCGCCCACACCGACGTCGGTGACGGCGGGTGGTGAGGGGCGGGTGACCGTCGCCGTCGACCGCACCGCCGCGGCGACGCTCCTGGCCACCTCCTCGGCACAGGTCGTCGTGCAGGCCCGCGGGACGCTCCGGGAGTTCGAACTCACGTCGCTGCTCCGGCGTGCCGGGCGGCGGTTCCGCCGCGTGTCCGTCAAGGCCGGCGGCCCGCTCGACGGGACGACCATCGGCGAGGCGAGCGTCCGCGACACCTACGAGGTGGGTATCCTCGCGGTCAGACACGACGGCTGGCAGTTCGCCCCGCGCGGGTCGACCGCGCTGTCGGCCGGAGACGAACTGTACGTCGTCGGGACGCGCGACGCGCTCGACCGGTTCGCGGAGGTGGCGGTATGAGCCTCCTTCAGACCGCCGTCCCCATCGCGCAGGTCGTCGGCTCCGCGCTCGGCGTCGTCGGCGTGCTCCTCGGCTACGCGCTCGCCGCCGCGGTGGCCGCCGGGATCGTCTCGCTCGTCTTCCGCTGGTACTTCAAGGAACCCGCCTCCAAGGGCGTCGCCGCGCTCATCGGCGTGGCGGTCGTCGTCGCCGCGCTGAACTTCTCGGAGCTCAGCAGCGTCATCGCGGGCACCGAGGCGACCATCTTCGAGTTGGAGACCGTCCTCACGAACGTCGCCGCCATCGGCGTCGCTATCGGTGCCTCGCTCGTCGGCCAGCGCGTCGGCGACGCCGCCGCCACGAACGTCTTCGCCATCACCGGCGTGAAGGAACTCGAAGGCGAGGTCAGCAAGGTCGTCCGGTCGGTCGGCCGCGTCTCGGCCGTCACGCTCCCCGACGAGATCGACGACATGGACGAACACGACACCGTCTCCGTCGAGAAGAAAGACGAGATGGCGGGCAAGACGCTGCTGTTCCCGCGGAAGCTGACCGTCGACGAACTCCGCGACAGACTCACCACGCGGCTCAAAGACGACTACAGCGTCGGCTACGTCGACGTCGAACTCGACGCCGACGGCGAGGTAACGTATCTCGCCGTCGGCAGCCGGATGGCCGGTATCGGGCCGACGCTCACCCCCGGCGGGGCCGCCGTCGCCGTCAAGGCGGACCCGGCCAACAGCGCGAGTCCGGGCGACGTCGTGCAGGTGTGGACCGACGCGGAGACACCGGAACGGGTCCTCACCGCCGAGTTGCGGGCGACCGCTGGCGACGTGGCCACGCTCGCGGTCGACGCGGCCGACGCCGCGAAACTCGACCCCACGAAGACCTACCGACTGGTGACACTCCCCGCCGAACCGCAGACCGACCGCGAGTTCGCCTCGCTGCTCCGGGCCGCCGAGGAGACGATGGGCGTCGTGACCGTCCGCGAGGGCAGTCCGCTCGTCGGCAAGACGCTCGGCGACGTGAAACAGACCGTCGCCGCGGTGCGGTCCGACGGCAAGACCGTCGAAGCGATGCCCCCGCGGAGTCGCGAACTCGCCGCGGGCGACACGCTCTACGTCGTCGCCCGGCCGGAAGGGCTCCGCAAACTCGAAGCCGAGGCACAGGCGCAACCCTCTTCAGCCGCGGTGGGGGAGTGACCGTATGGAGTGGAAGCTGTTTGCGGACCTCGCAGAACTCGCGGGCGACCGCCACGTCGCCGTCGATGTCGACGCCGGCGACACCGTCGGCGACGCCCTCGACGCACTGCTCGCGGACCACCCGGCGCTCGAAGAGCGCGTCCTCGACGACGACGGCGAACTCCGAGACCACATCAACGTCCTCTGTAACGGCGAGAACGTCTTCATCGAAGACGGACTGGCGACGGTGCTCGAAGCCGGTGACGAACTCGCGCTGTTCCCGCCGGTGAGCGGCGGTTGAGTGGCTTTTAATTGAATTGTTTCGCATCTCAGGCAAACACCGTTCTTCCAGTGTCGTCCACGACCGAACAGGCGTCAGCGGAACGGTCAGTTGTTTGTCGCCACTCGGGTCAATACGAATGACAGAGCCCGTTATCCCCTATACCGACGACTTCCCACCAGAAGTTCCCATCATCACTTACAGACACTTCCACAAATGAGCCTGAATTACAGTCGCCGACTGAGTTTGACGGATTATACGCCATTCTGGGATCAGCTCGGACTGGTTCGTTGTCGTCCATTTCGAACTGGATCGCATACCAAACTGGCTCTGTGAAAACGTCAGAGTACGTCTTGGTTTCGCCGGGAGGGAGTACGACAGTCAAGCTTAGATTTCGCTGGGCTGCGACCACGTTTACACTGCCTGCCACTTCTCCGGGGGCATTTCCTTGACGGGAGCCGACGTCGACCACTTGCAGTGAAATCTCGTGCGGAACCACTTGATCGTTGACAAGCCTGATGCTACCTTGGTCTGGAGTTTCATCGAATGCTGAGCATCCAGCAAGACCGGCGATGGACCCGAGACTAATTGACGACATAAACGCTCGTCGGGAGGGCATACTACAAGAAGAAACTCACACTACTAATATACAACTGAATGGGCTACTCGTCTTCTGCGTCGGCCGTGCGACCGGCTTCCTCGACCTGCTGGGCCAGTGTGACCGCGTCGGCCGCGACCGTCTCGTAGTCGAGACCGGCTTCGCTGGCGACGAGGCGGAGATGGGTCGCGAGCAACGACAGGGCCTGAAAGCCCTCCTGTTGGCTGTCGGCGTCGTCGGTGCGGTAGGAGTAGGTGGTGTCGACCTCCGCGCCGTCGCGGACGACCCCGACGTGGAAGGCGGTGATGCTGTCGTCGTCGAGGAGGTCGCGGGCGGCGTCGAGCTCTGTCTGGAAGGCGTCGTCCATGGCCGCGGCTACGGAGCGGGTTCGTGAAAAGACACCGGGTGTCGGAGGCGATTACTCGGCCGGACGCGGGCGGGCGACGAACAGCGTCTCGACGATGCTGAACGGGTCGTAGACCGACTGGTGGCACTGGCAGTAGACCCCGTTCTCCGCGCCGAACCGGGCGGCGTCGGAGGCCTGCTTGTAGCCGGGGACACAGCAGAAGTGCGTACACTTGTTCAGCCAGGCGATGAAGCCCTGGTCGGTCGAGGCCTGGAGCCACGGGTCGTCCTGTGCGGCCTCTTCGATGCGCTCGCTGCGGACGACCTGGATCGGGATGACGTCGTCGGCGTCCTGCGACCGCCAGGTGCCCGTCGCGGGCTTCCCGACGCCTGCGTCGCCGATGCCGTTACCCCACTCGCGGTAGTCCGAGAAGTCGTCGACGTGGAGGCGGTCACCCTCGCTGTAGGTGTCCTGCTGCCAGGTGTAGGCCGGGTTCGCGCCCGAGCGGAAGTAGTTCTCGCTCTCGTAGTCGGGCTGGATGCCCGCGTAGGACTCGACCCCGCAGTACTGGAACCACTCCGAGGAGTAGGTGACGCCGCTGCCGCCGTAGTCGGGCGTCTCGGCGATCTGGATGGTCACACCGGCCTCCGTCTGCTCGCCGACCTCGGGCCAGACGCCCTTGATGTAGCCCTCGGAGTCGATCTCGATGGGGATCTGGGGCATCCCGCGCGGCGCGGGACCGGCGGTGTTCTCGATGGCCATCGCCTGGGTGGACCCGCCACCGGCACCGGAGGACGTGGTCGCGAGGTTGATGCCAGCAGCGCCGGTCGTGCCGACACCAGCAAGCGCCGCCCCCCCGACGACGCCCTTGACGAACCGCCGCCGACCGG
Organism: Halogranum gelatinilyticum; assembly: GCF_900103715.1. Lineage (NCBI taxonomy): Archaea > Methanobacteriati > Methanobacteriota > Halobacteria > Halobacteriales > Haloferacaceae > Halogranum > Halogranum gelatinilyticum. The sequence continues at coordinate 689,823 of NZ_FNHL01000002.1, forward strand.
ACTCGGTCGGGTACTTGTCGTCGTTGTCGCTCATAGCTGACCCTTGGTGTGGCTGGTAAAAAGAGTGACGAAGTGTGCGGTGGCGTCCCGCGGGAGACTCGGCGGAAGCGACGCGCTCACGCCGGGTTTCTCCCGCTTCGACGGCTGTCCGCCGCCGCGTCTCCCCCAAACGCTGCCAGCGGGGTCGTCCCGTCGCGACCCACTCTCGAACTCGGTGGTGCTACGCGACCGTCCGGACCGGTATATATCCCACTTAGCGAGATACTTCCCCGAGGCTCGTGTCGACTCCAACGGCGTCAGCGGTCCGCGACCGCCCGCGGCCGCCGTGCCACCACTGTCATCCCGACTATCGTGTGTCGTCTCGGGCCGCGGTGTCACCCCCCTTCACCGCGGCCACTCTCTCCGCCGACGAGCGACGGCGACGGCGCGGAACGACGTGTGACGTCAACGGGATGAGGCGACGACGAGGAACGTTCGTGACGAATTTACTCACTTCAGAGGCAATTTTTCGGATTGTAGCGTGTGCTTTTATCACACGTGACGAGTAGACATGGGTATGAGCCTCCACAACCGGACGGTCAGACAAGACGTCCGCGAGCTGGGCGCGCTACTGGGGAACGTGCTCGAAGCGCAGACGTCGACCGACGCCTTCGAGACTGTCGAGGAACTGCGGACGGCCGCCATCGCCTACCGCGATGGCTCCGAGCCGTCACGACAGCCGTTACACGACATCTACGACGAACTCGACCCCGAGAGCGAGAGTGTCGTTGCACGCGCGTTCACCACGTATTTCGAACTCATCAACCTCGCCGAGGAACGTGAGCGTGTCCGGGCAGTCCGGAAAGGCTCGCAAGAGGGTGAACTCGAAGACAGCCTCGACGAGACCATCGCCACCCTGTCGTCGGGTGACGCCGACAGCGAGACAGTCCAGCAGGTGCTCGACGACGTGCTCATCGAGCCGACCTTCACCGCGCATCCGACTGAGGCACGCCGCAAGACGGTCAAAGCCAAGCTCCGCTCTATCGCCGACGACCTCGAAGCGCTCGACGAGCGGCGGACGACCGAACAGGAGGCCGACCAGCTGTGGGACCGCGTCGACGCCGAGGTCACGAGCCTCTGGCAGACGCCGCAGGTCCGCAACCGACGGCCCGAGCCGACCGACGAGGCGCGCAACGTCCAGTGGTATCTGGAGAACACACTGTTCGACGTCGTCGGCGAGGTCTACAGCGAACTGGAAGAGACCGTCTCGGAGGCCTATCCGGACGTCGACGTGCCGAAGCTGTTCGAGTTCCGCTCGTGGGCCGGCAGCGACCGCGACGGCAACCCCTTCGTCACGCCCGAGGTGACGACCGAGACGCTCGAACGACAGCGGTCGGTCGTCCTCGCCAAGTACCGCACCGCCCTCAAGCGACTCTCGGGCGTCCTGAGCCAGGACGGCAACCGTATCGACGTCGGCGAGGCGTTCGAGGAGTCGCTGGCGGCGGACCGCGAGCGGCTCCCCGTCGTCGCCGACGAGACCGAGGAACGCTACCCCGACGAGCCGTACCGCCAGAAGCTGAAGCTGATGCGCGAACGGCTCGACCGCGTCGAGGACGTCCGCCCCGGCGGCTACGAGAACCACGATGAACTCATCGACGACCTCGAAGCCATCGCGACGAGCCTCGAACGCAACGGCGCGGGCAAGGTCGTCGAGACCTTCGTCCAGCCGCTGCTTCGACAGGTCGACACCTTCGGCTTCTCGCTTGCCAGCCTCGACCTCCGCGACCACCGCGAGATGCACACCGGCGCGATTCACGAGGCACTCGAAGCCGAGGGCTTCGACTACCAGGCCATGGACGAAGACGAGCGCGTCGAACTGCTGACGGACGCCATCCTGCAGGACGAGCCGGTGCTCGACCTGAGCGAACCGGGCGACGTCTCCGACGACGCCGAGCGCGTCCTGCGACGGTTCGACAAGCTCGCCGACTGGCAGCGCGAGTACGGCGTCGGTGCCATCGACACCTACGCCATCTCGATGACCGAGGAGCCGAGTCACGTCCTCGAAGTCCTGTTCCTCGCGGACCAGGCGGGCGTCATCTCGCTCCCGGACCACTGCGGACTCGACATCGTCCCGCTCTTGGAGACCGAATCCGCCCTCAACGGCGCGCGGCGCATCATGGGCACGCTGTTCGAGAACGAGGCCTACGAGCAGGCACTCGCCGCCCGCAACGACGTCCAGGAGATCATGCTCGGCTACTCCGACTCCAACAAGGAGAACGGGGTGCTCGCGGCCAACTGGGACCTCTACAAGAACCAGCGTAGATTGGCGGACATCACCGACGACTTCGACGTGACGATGCGGCTGTTCCACGGCCGCGGCGGCTCCATCTCCCGCGGTGGCGGGCCGATGAACCAGGCGATGCTCGCGCTGCCGAACGAGACGGTCACGGGCCAGATCAAGTTCACCGAGCAGGGTGAGGCCATCGCCGAGAAGTACGCCAACCGACGCATCGCCGAGCGCAACCTCGAACAGATGCTCGACGCGCAGATCCGCTCGCGGCACAACGCCATGCTCGAACCCGAAGAGGACGTGCCCGAGGAGTGGGTCGACGCGATGGACCTCATGTGCGACGCCGCGCGGGCGGAGTATCGCGACCTGCTCAACACCGACGGCTTCGTCTCCTACTTCGAGCAGGCGACGCCCATCACGGTCATCGAGGACCTCAACCTCGGCTCGCGGCCCGCCTCCCGAAGCGGCGAACGGACCGTCGAAGACCTCCGTGCCATCCCGTGGGTGTTCTCGTGGACCCAGTCGCGGTGTATCCTCCCCGGCTGGTACTCGCTGGCCTCGGGGCTGCAGGATTACCTCGACGACGGCGGCGACCGCGAGACGCTGAAGGAGATGTACGAGTCGTGGCCGTTCTTCCGGACGACGCTCGACAACGCGGCACTGTCGCTGGCGCGGACGGACCTCGAGATCGCCGCGGAGTACGCCGACCTCGCCGAGGCGGACCTCCGCGAGCAGTTCTTCCCGCGCGTCACCGACGAGTACCAGAACGGCGTCGACCTCGTGCTCGACATCTCCGAGCGCGACAAGCTCCTGAAGCGCGAGTGGCTCGGTGAGAGTCTCAAGCGTCGCAACCCCTACGTCGACCCGCTGAACTTCCTGCAGACGCATCTCCTGAAGCAGACCCACCGCACGCCCGAGGAGGAGAAGACCCTCCGTCTGACGGTGAAGGGGATCGCGGCCGGGATGAAGAACACCGGATAGTCCGAGAATCGCGGGACTGAAGCGTCGAATAGAGCGGAAACCCGCTCTGACTTCCTCCCCTCTCAGTCGTTTCGACTCTTGCTGTTTCGACTCCCCGAGCGACGGCGTCGTCGGTCACGGGCGATAGCGAAGAGAAAGCCCGAGAGAAACAGCAGTTCGTTCCCGGCGTAGATGTCGAGGACGGGCGCGATGAGGTCGAAGACGGACGCTGGCGCGGCGAGTCCCAGTATCGCCAAGACGAGTGCGGCGATGGCGGCGAGACCGGCGACCCACCGGGTCACGGCACCGCTGACGTAGCCGACGATGAAGACGAATACCGATTCGAGGAGTGTCATCAGTGGAGTGTGGGTTGCGATTTACCGACGGAGGCTGGACGTCGACCGAGGATGGAGGACATGGTTGTTCTATCGTCGTGACGAGGGATAAGACCGCTGGCGGGGGGCGAGGAGTATTCGGAGTGGTCGGTGACGAGTGTTCGGAGTAGTCGGTGTGGAGTGCTCGGAGTAATCGGCGAGCGTTCAGAGTTGTCGAGGAGTAGCCGAAACACACCGAGAGACCGCACGGCACTGCACGGCACCGCATAGCCACGTCCTCCCCAGCCGATTCGCTCACTCGCTTCCGCTCGTTCGCTCATCCCTCGCGCGTCGGTCGCGCTCACGCAGGAGCGCGACGCCGCGCGCCGGATGCGAAACTGTGCCCTCGACTATCCCGGCCGGTCCGGGTCGTCAGCGTCGAACGTCTCGTCGACGGGGTCCATGTTCATCTCGCCGAGTTCGTCCATCGACATCGGCCGGTCGCGGTCGCGGCCGGCGACTTCGACCGACACGCCGCTCGTGACGAGTGCCTGGATAGCCTCCTCGACGGTCATGTCGACGTCGTAGATCTGCTCAGTCGAGAAGTGGACGAGAAAGCCGCCCATGACGGGGTTGGGCGCGAGCGGGACGAACAGCGTCTGCATATCCATTTCGCCGACGGCGTCGTGAATCGTCCCCGGCGTGTCGGCCGTGACGAACGCCAGCGAATACGACCCCTCGTGGGGGAACTCGACGAGCTTGACTTCTTGGAAGGTCTCGGTCTCGTCGTCGAGAACGACGTCGCTCATCCGGCGGAAACTCCGGTACAGTTCGCCGACGCCGGGGACCGCCTCGACCGCGGTGTGAAAGGTCTGGGCGTGGTTCGTTTCGGTCACATCGGCGGTCAGCCCGACGCCGAGGATGATGACGAGCAAGAACAGAAACATCACCGCTTCGATGAGGATACCTTCGACGATGGGCGAGACGCCGGGAAGATACCGGACCAGCCAGACGGTCGGGTCCAACGCGTTCGAGAGAAAGTTCAGCGCGATGCCGAGGATGAAGAGCGTCACGATGAGTGGGACCGTCAGCGCGAGCCCGGTGACGAGCCAGTGACGGAGGTTACCCGTGAGCCCCCGACCGGCCGGTGTCTTTGCCATGCAATCCATCCGAACCGAGACCGCAAAAAACCACTTGTGACGGAACGTCTCGCTCCGTTAGACCTGGTTCCAGGGTGCTTCGTCGAAGTCGACGAGGCGGTTCCGGTCGTCGATGGCGTCGATGGCCGCGAGGTCCTCGTCGGACAGTTCGAGCGCCAGTGCCTCGAAGTTGTCGCGGATGTGGGCCTCGCTCGTGGCCTTCGGGATGGCGGCGACGTTGTCCTTCGAGAGCAGCCACGCGAGGCTCACCTGGTACGGCGAGGCGTCGTGGGCGTCGGCGATGTCGGCGATGGTCTCGTTGTCGGCGACTTCGCCGCGGGCGACGGGCGAGTAGGCGACGAGCGTGTGGTCGTGTTCCTGCGCGTAGCTGACGAGTTCCTCCTGCGGGAGCAGCGGATGCATCTCGACCTGGTGGGCGAACAGCGGCGCGTCCAGAATCTCGCGCGCCTCGTCGAGCTGGTCGGGGCGGAAGTTCGAGAGGCCGATGTGGTCGACGAGTCCTTCGTCGACGACCTCGTCGAGCGCGGGCAGCGTCTCCTCGGCGTCGTAGGCGTCCAGCGGCCAGTGGACGTACATGAGGTCGACGGAGTCCAGCCCGAGGCGGTCGAGGCTCTCCTTCGTCGTCTCGACGACGTCGTCGTAGCCCGTGTTGTCGGTGTCGAGTTTCGTTGCGACGAAGAGGTCCTCGCGGTCGCCGTCCATCTCGTCGAGCGCGCGGGCGATTCCCTCGCCGACGTACGCCTCGTTGTCGTACATCTGGGCCGTGTCGATGTTGCGGTAGCCCATCTCGATGGCCGTCCGGACGCTCTCGATACACTGCTCGCGGTCGGTGTTCTGGTACGTCCCGAGACCGAGTCGTGGCATCTGTTCCATGGCCGGCTGTTCGGCCGCCGAGTCACTGAAACCCTGCGGTTCCGGCAGCCGCGACGGCACGCTCGTCGGCTCTCCGAACCAGCAGTGTTTAGCGAACTGACACCGAAGTCTTCGACAACGACGATGGCTGAGGTCCTCATCTACGGCTCGTACGGCTACACCGGCGAGCACATCGCACGGACGGCGGTCGACCGCGGCTGGACGCCGGTGCTCGCGGGGCGCACGGAGGCGAAGGTGACCGAACTGGCCGACGAACTCGGCCTGCGAAGCCGCGTGTTCGACGTCGAGGACGCTGCCGACCAGCTCCGAGACGTCGACGTCCTGCTCAACTGTGCCGGGCCGTTCGCCCGGACGGCCGAGCCGCTGGCACGCGCGTGCATCGAGACCGGGACCGACTATCTCGACATCACGGGTGAGATCGGCGTCTTCGAGCGACTGCACCGGATGAACGACGCGGCAGCCGAGGCCGGGGTGACGCTCATGCCCGGCGTCGGCTTCGACGTCGTCCCGACCGACTGTCTCGCCGCGCATCTCCACGACAGACTGCCGGAGGCGACGTCGCTCGCGCTCGGTTTCGACGCCGTCGGCTCCTTCTCGCCGGGGACGCTGAAGACGGCCATCGAGGGACTCGGCGAGGGTGGCGTGGTCCGGCGAGAGGGGCGGCTCAAGCAGGTCCCCGCGGCGTGGAAATCCCGAAACGTCGACTTCGGCCGCGGCCGGAAGACGGCGACGACGGTCCCGTGGGGCGACGTCGCGACGGCCTACTACACGACCGGCATCCCGACCGTGGAGGTCTACACGCCGCTCCCGCGGGCAGCGCGGCTCCTCCTCCGGGCCGACCGCGTGCTGGGCGGGCTGCTCGAACGCGACGCCGTCCAGTCGGTGCTCAAACGGCTGGTCGACAAGCGCGTCGAGGGGCCCGACGACGAAGAGTTGGAGGAGGGCTTCGTCTGGGTCTGGGGCGAGGCGACCGACGGCCGCGACACGGTCACCAGCCGCCTGCGGACGCCGCACACCTACAAGCTGACCGTCGAGACGGCCCTGCTCACGACCGAGCGCGTCGGCGACGGCGACGCCCCGGTCGGCTACCAGACGCCAGCGGGTGCGTTCGGCCCGGAGCTGATTCTCGACGTCCCGGGCGTCCAGCGTCTCGACGACTGAGTTCCGGGTTCGCTTGACTCACTCGACGATTCGGACGGGATCGCGGCCGCTCTCCTCGAAGAACTCTCTGAGCACCGGCGTCACTTCTCGGAGCGTCTCGGGCTCGTGGGAGTCCGAGCCGACGGTGAAGGGAACGTCGTGAGCGTCGAGCACCTCGCGGAACGACGGCGCGGGATGGTACTCCGCGTAGTCCCGCAGGATACGGCCGCCGTTGATCTCGGGGATCGTCCGCGAGTTCTGGAAGGCCTTCGCGACGCGCTCGTAGTGCTCCTCGGTCGCGTACCCTCGGAGGACGGGGTTGCGTTCGAGCAGATCGACGTGGGCGGCGATGTCGAACAGCTCCGACTCGACGAGCGCGACGAGTTTGTCGTAGTAGTCGTCGGCCAGCGCGCGCCGTTCGTCCTCGTCTTTCTTCGCGAAATAGCCCTGAAAGTGGACGTTGACGTCTTCGAGATGGTGGACGCTTCCAATCGAATAGTCGAAGTCGGCCTCGTCGAGGAACGCGGCGATCTCGGCTTCGTCCTGCGGGTCGTAGTCCATCTCGACGGCGTCGTAGAGCGTCACGTCGAACCGCTCGTTGAGATTGTCGAGTGCCTGTCGGCGTCGCTCGTATGTCTGATCGAGGTTGAATCCGAGATGGCGTTTCGTCTCCTGCATCTCCTCGCGTGCGGAGACGTTGCAGTGGTCGGCGAAGCCGATGCCGTCCAGCCCGGCCTTCTCGGCCGCGCGAGCCATCTGGAAGAGGAACCGACCGTCCGAGTAGTTCGAGTGGACGTGGTAGTCGTGGCTGTGGGTCACTGCCGGAGGTTCGCCGGGGAGGAGGTAGAAGCTGTCGCCGGTGTGGTTCGGCGTGTCGCCCCGAGACGGGGGCGGAGTCTCGTCCGGCAACCGACGCCGGAGAATTTCACGCCCGTCCATTAGACAGCTAGAACATCCTAACATCCATGAATTTGCGCCGCTCTCCCACGGCGTTGACGGGTCCGAAACCGTTTTCAGCGACCCTCGCACACACTCGGTATGCCGACGGAACCTGACACAGGTTACGACCCCGATTTGGGGAGGAAGTTCATTTTCGTGACGGGGGGTGTGATGTCCGGACTGGGGAAGGGTATCACGGCCGCCAGTACCGGCCGACTGCTCTCGAACGCTGGGTTCGACGTGACGGCCGTCAAGGTCGACCCGTATCTCAACGTCGACGCCGGGACCATGAACCCGTACGAGCACGGCGAGGTCTACGTGCTCAAGGACGGGGGCGAGGTCGACCTCGACCTGGGGAACTACGAGCGGTTCCTCGGAGTCGACATGACCTCCGACCACAACATCACCACGGGCAAGACGTACCAGCACGTCATCGAGCGCGAGCGCGCCGGTGACTATCTGGGCAAGACGGTCCAGATCATCCCGCACGTCACCGACGATATCAAACGGCGCATCCGCGAGGCCGCCGACGGCTCGGACGTCTGTATCGTCGAGATCGGCGGGACCGTGGGCGACATCGAGTCGATGCCGTTTCTCGAAGCCCTCCGGCAGTTCGCCCACGAAGAGGACGAGGGCGACTTCCTCCTGACGCACGTCACGCTCGTTCCCAACTCGAAGAACGGCGAGCAGAAGACGAAGCCGACCCAGCACAGCGTGAAGGAACTGCGCTCTATCGGTCTCCAGCCCGACGTCCTCGTCGGCCGCAACGAGGAGCATCTCGAGCAGGCGACGAAGGCCAAGATCGCCCAGTTCTGTGACGTCCCCACCGAGGCCGTCTTCTCGAACCCCGACGTCGAGGACATCTACCACGTTCCCCTGATGGTCGAGGACGAAGGTCTCGACGAGTTCGTGATGGAACGGCTCGACCTCACCGGCGAGGCACTGCCGAAGGCCGAGCGCGACAACAGCTGGCGCGAACTCGTCACCCGCGAGCGCGAGGGTTCCGTCGACATCGCGCTCGTCGGCAAATACGCCTTGGAAGACGCCTACATGTCCATCCACGAGGCCCTGAAACACGCGGGTCTCGAACTGGGTGTCGACGTCAACGTGCTGTGGGTTGACTCCGACAAGATGCACGACCACCACGCCGAACGCCTCCGCGAGGCCGACGGCATCGTCGTCCCCGGCGGCTTCGGCTCCCGCGGGACGCAGGGCAAGATCGAGGCCGTCCGCTACGCCCGCGAGAACGATATCCCCTTCTTGGGACTGTGTCTCGGCTTCCAGATGGCCGTCGTCGAACACGCCCGAAACGTCCTCGGCTGGGAGGGCGCGCACTCCGCGGAGATCGACGAGGACACCCCCTATCCCGTCATCGACCTGCTGCCCGAGCAGTACGACCTGCAGGACCTCGGCGGCACGATGCGTCTCGGTGCCCACGAGACGGACATCGACCCGGACTCGCTGGCGGCGTCGGTCTACGGCGCGGACGCCTGTACCGAACGGCACCGCCACCGCTACGAGGTCAATCCCGAGTATATCGACGAACTGGAGGCCGATGCGATGGTTTTCTCCGGGAAGGCCGGCAACCGGATGGAGATTCTCGAACGGACGGACCATCCGTACTTCCTCGGCACGCAGTTCCACCCCGAGTACCGCTCGCGACCCGACCGAGCGAGTCCGCCGTTCGTCGGACTCGTCGACGCCGTGGTCGAGCGAACTGAAGAGAAGACGGAGATTCAGGCATAATGGTCGACGTAGACAGTTTCATCGACGAGGCGAAAGCAGAGATTCGAGAACAGGTCGGCGACAAACACGCCATCATCGCCCTCTCGGGCGGGGTGGACTCCTCGGTCGCCGCCGCGCTGGCCTACGAGGCCATCGGCGACCAGCTTACCCCGGTCTACGTGGACACGGGGCTGATGCGGAAGGGTGAGACGGAGCAGATCCGCGAGACGTTCGCCTTCATGGAGAGCCTCCGCGTCATCGAGGCCCAAGAGCGGTTCTTCGACGCGCTCTCGGGCGTCACCGACCCCGAAGAGAAGCGGAAGGTCATCGGCGAGCAGTTCATCCGCGAGTTCGAGCGCGAGGCGCGCGACACCGACGCCGACTACCTCGTGCAGGGGACCATCTACCCCGACCGCATCGAGTCCGAGGGCAACATCAAATCCCACCACAACGTCGGCGGCCTGCCGGACGTGGTGGACTTCGACGGTCTCGTCGAACCCGTCCGGGACCTCTACAAGGACGAGGTTCGGGAGGTCGCGCGCGCGCTGGACCTCGAAGAGGTCGTCGCCGAGCGGATGCCGTTCCCCGGCCCGGGACTCGCCGTGCGCGTCATCGGCGAGGTCACCCCCGAGAAGGTCGCGGTCGCCCGCGACGCGTGTCACGTCGTCGAGGAGGAGACCGAGAAGCACGAGCCGTGGCAGGCCTTTGCGGCCGTCGTCGGCAAGGCGACGGGTGTCAAGGGCGACAACCGCGTCCACGGCTGGATCGTCTCCGTACGCTCCGTCGAGTCGCGTGACGGCATGACCGCCCGCGCCCAGGAGCTACCGTGGGAGACGCTCCAGCGTATCCAGTCGCGCATCACCGGCCAGAACGACAACGTCGCCCGCGTCGTCTACGACGTGACCCACAAGCCACCGGCGACCATCGAGTACGAATAATGAGGGCACTCGTCGCTGGCGACGACGCCGACGGGTTGGGGAGCGCGCTCGAAGCCGAGGGCGTCGAGACGACGTACATCGACACCCCCGTCAACGCCGAGGGACTGGAAGCCGCCGGACTGGCCGACGTCGACCTGTTCGTCCTGACGGACCTCGACGACGCGACGGCCATCCCGGTCGCGAAGGACCTCCATCCCGACGTGAAGATCGTCGTCTACGCCCACGACACGCTGCCGGAGTTCGCGAAGGGCCAGGCCGACCTCGCCGTCGACCCGAACCTGCTCGGGCCGGAAACGGTCGCCGAAGAACTCGTCGCGTAGCCCGTCCCCCGTTTTCGCGTCACGCTTAACCCGTCGGCGAGCGACGGCTCTGCCATGACACTCGACCGACTCACCGACCTCCAGCCCGACGCGGGCGAGGTCGAGACCGCGGAACTGGCCGTGACCGACGACGTGCTCGTCAAATGCTTCGCGCTCGGCCCCGATGCGGAGCTTTCGCCGCACGAACACGGCGACAGCACGAACGTCTTTCACGTCCTGCAGGGCACCGTGACCGTGATTCAAGACGACGAGGAAGAGGCCGTCGACGCACCCGGCGTCGTCCTCCACGAGCGCGGCGTCGTCCACGGCGCGCGCAACGACACCGACGAGGTCGTCGTCTTTACCGCGAGTCTCTGCCCGCTGCCGTCGTAGTCGAAATCAGGCGACAGCCGGGTACTCGTTCTTCACCAACGTCGTCGCGAGCGACGTCAGTTCTTCGCGCTCGAACCTCGCCCAACGACCCGAACACAGGATGTCGTTGCCACCGCCGAAACCGGCTTACTCCGGTGGAGGGAAGTGGGAGCTATGGTTCGCGTCGCCAGCGGTGGCCGACTCCACTTCGGGTTCGGCAACCTCAGTCTCTCCCACGAGCGTCTCTACGGCGCGCTCGGCGTCGGTCTCGACCGGCCCGAAACCGTCGTCGAGGCGACACCCGCCGAGACGGTGAGCTGTGCCGACGCGACAGTTCGGGACTACGCCGCCCGCGCGACCGACCTCCTCGACGTTTCTGGCGCGGACGTCACGGTCCACGAGCGGCTGCCGCGACACGCCGGACTCGGCAGCGGGACGCAGCTCGCGTTGGCGACGCTCGCGGCCGTCGCCGAGGCACACGGCCGGGCGTACGACGTCCGCGAACTCGCGCCCCAACTCGGCCGCGGCGGCCGCTCGGGCGTCGGCGTCGCCACCTTCGAGTCGGGAGGGTTCGTCCTCGACGCCGGACATCCGACGACGCGCTTTACGACCGACCGCCCCGTCGACGGCGATTGGGCTGTCCCGCCCGTCGCGGCGCGCCACGCGGTCCCCGACGACTGGCGGTTTCTGGTCTGTATCCCCGACGTCGACCCCGGCCGGGACGGCGACGAGGAGGACGAGAGTATGCGTTCGGTCGTCGAACGCGCCGACCCGGCCATCGCCGACCGCATCGCCGGTATCCTCACCCGGCGGCTGCTGCCCGCCATCGCGACCGGCTCCGCCGAACGCTTCGGCGAGGCGGTCGCCGAGGTAGGTCGGCTCAACGGCGCGTGGTACGCCGACGAGCAGGGCGGTGTCTACCGACCGCCGGTCGGCGCGCTCGTCGAACGGCTCGCAGAGACGCCCGCGGTCTACGGCGCGGGGCAGTCCTCGTGGGGACCGGCGGTCTACGGCGTGACCGACGTCGCCCACGCCGACGCCGCGCTCGAAGCCGGTGAGGAGGCACTCGACGCCGTTGGCGGTGGGCGGGTTTTCGTCGCCCGCGGCCGGAACCGCGGCGCGCGAGTGGAGTGAGGTCAAGCGTTTCTGGTGGCTTCTCCTGACGGCGACAGCGGCGGCTTTCGACAGACGACGACTACCGGGACATTCACCGAGCGACGACTGCAAAGACAACCCACGGGTGGGACTGGAAGGGGACGTGCTCTGGACGAAGGAGGGCGACGAAAGCACCGCAGTGGAGTGAGCGAAGCGAACGGAGCGAGGAGCGCGGCGAGCCCCCCGAGTCCAGAGCGCGTGGGCTTCCGATGTGTTCCAGTTCCCGCACGCAGTCGTGCTGGGAGGAATCACAAAGTCAGCAACAACCACGAGCGGCGGAATCACTATAGGCTCACCCCGACCAGACAGTGTCATGGCTAATCTCCCCTTCGGCGTCTCTCGGCTGGACCGTATCATCGGGGGTGGCGTCCCCCCCGGCAACGTGGTACTGCTCGTCGGCGAATCGGGCGCGGGTGCCCGCGAGTTCCTCTACACGAGCGCGGCGATGAACGCCCTTGGCCACGCCGACGACGATCTGTTCGACCTCCACTACGGCGGCTTGGAGGGAGACACCAGCCTGCCCGACGAGGTCCACTACATCTCGTTCACCGCGGGCGCGGGGAGCATCGAGCGGGAGATGACCTACACGATGGCCGACGAGATCGTCGAGGCGGCGGTCAGCGAGATCACGTTCAAGGACTTCTCGCCGGAGTATTTCCAGTTGAGTCCCATCCCGCGGGACTGGTACATGGGCGAGATGACGACGTTACAGGACCTCGGCGAGCAACACAACCGCGACGGCGTCATGTCGGCGTTGGGTGACTATCTGACCGCCAACGCCGCGGGCAATCTTGTGCTCATCGACTCCATCACGGACCTCGTCGGTGCCGTCAACGACGAACTCGCGTGGAACGAGATCGCGATGCTGATGCGCGGGCTGATGAAGGCCTCCCACCAGTGGGGCGGACTCATCGTCGTCCTCGCGAACCAGGAGACGCTGGCACCGACGGAGCTGGGCCATCTGATGGACGCCGCGAGCGGGACGCTCCAGTTCGAGTGGGAGTCCGGCGGCTCACAGCGCGCACGGACGATGGTCGTCCGGGCGTTCCGCGGCGTGCTCGCCCGCCTGGAGTCCGAAAACATCGTCCGCTTCGAGACGGAGATCCACGAGGGCGGGCTGGACGTGAGCGACGTGCGGAAGATCCGGTGAGTCAGATCCGATTCTCGAATAGTCTGGCGACGCGGACAATACTTAAGCCGTGGGCCGCATAGGTCCTGACAGATGTCGGGAGAGCAGGCCGAGTCGTTGCCCGAGGAGCTTCAAACCTGGCTCGACGAGCGGGCCACCGAGGCCGACGTCGAGACCGACGAGCTGTTGACGCGGGCGGTCGTCGCCTACCGGCTGGTCGAAGAGGAGGACGGTCTCCTTGACGAATCCGGGGTGAACAGTGGCGTGACCGACGAACTCGACCGCCTCGACGAGCGCGTCGACGGCCTCCAGTCGGAACTCGACGAGAAGATAGACGACGTGCGGACCCGCGTCGTCCAAGTCAAACGCGAGGCCGACGCGAAGGCACCGGCGGACCACGGCCATCCGGACCTCGAAGAGCGGGTCAACACCGCGGGGACGGCCGCCACAGAGGCCCACGAGCAGCTGGACCAGCTCGGCGAGCGGCTGGACCGCGGCTTCGAGAACTACGAGGAGATCCTGACGTATCTCCGGGATACGACCGACGACCTCGACGACAAGCTGACACGGCTCGCGCGGGCGGTCGTCTCGCTCCGCAGCCGGACGGCGCGGATGGAGGCGACGGTCGCACAGTGGCGCGGCGTCGACGACCTCAAGACCGAGGCCAACCGTCACGGCGTCACCTCCGCGAAATGCGGCGGATGCGACTCGGTCGTCCACGTCGGTCTACTCGCGAAAGCGCGCTGTCCACACTGCGAACAGCCCTTCACGGACGTCGAACCCGCCCGCGGCTTCTTCGGGTCGGCGACGCTCGCCGTCGGCGACCGGCCCGCACTCGCCGGACAGACCGCCGACGAGACAGTGCCGACGCCGACGGAGCTGTTGAACGAGGAGGTCGACGGAGAGGATGCCGACCCCGCGCCGTCCCCCGGGGATATCGGGGAGGAGACACGACATGAGTGACGACGAGCGCGTCGACCCGCCGAGCGAGGACCCCTCCGACGGGGATCGGCTGGGTGATGACGTTCAGGGTGTCGGCGACGGGAGCGACGTGCAGGACGTCGAGGATGTCGGCGATGTTGGTGACGGCGACGATACCGAGGACCGGGCCGACGCCGCACAGGCGAGCGAGGGAAGCGCGGACTCGATGCCGCTCGAAGACCTCGCGCGAGAACTCGGCGAGCGTCGTCAAGCGGAGTCCGAGGAGGACCTCGACGAGGCGTTCGAGCCGGTCGACGTCGACGAGGTCGACACCGACGACCTCTGGAACGAGGTGTTCGGGGACGGTCCGGGGGACGACGTCGGCGGCGCGGTCGGCGCGGGCGAGCCGTCAGTGAGCACCCGAACCGCCGGAACCAGCGCCAGCGAGCTGACCAACGGGTCGGCACCGTCGGCCGCGGCCGGCGACTGGGCGGCGACGGCGGCGGACGAAACCGTCTCGAAGCGCGACTACTGCCAGAAGTGTCCGCACTTCAGCGAGCCGCCCGAGGCGACTTGTACCCACGAGGGGACGGAGATCGTCGAGGTCGTCACGGTCGAGCAGTTCCGCGTGCGGAACTGTCCGATGGTCGACGACGAGTAGCCGGAACCGAAGACGACTGGTCTTTGTGCGTGGAGCCGAACGTCCAGCCATGCAGTTCTGTGACGACTGTGGGTCCATGATGGTCTCACAGGACGGCGAGATGGTCTGTACGAGCGACGACTGCGGCGGCACCAGCGACCGCGACGAGGACCTCGCCGCGCAGTTCGTCTCGACCGAGGAACAGTCCGGCGACGAACTCATCGAGACCGAGGAGGGCGCAGATTTCGAAGGCAAGCCGACCGCCAACGACGTCGTCTGCGACGAATGTGGCCACGACAAGGCGTGGTACACGATCAAGCAGACCGGCTCGGCCGACGAACCGCCGACGCGATTCTTCAAGTGCCAAGAATGTGGAAAGCGGTGGCGCGGGTACAACTGAGCCGGTTCTGCGTCGCCAGCGACACTCACTGCCGTTTTCCGTGCCCCGTGGCAACCCTTCTCGCTGGCGCGACCCCTTCGGAAGGGTTATCCGACGCGAGCAGATGTGTTCAAGAGCAATGGCAAAAGGCGAAGTTGATTTCTTCAACGACACTGGCGGCTACGGTTTCATCTCGACGGACGACGCGGACGACGACGTGTTCTTCCACATGGAAGACATCGGCGGCCCGGACCTCGAAGAAGGGCAGGAAGTCGAATTCGAGATCGAGCAGGCCCCGAAGGGCCCGCGCGCAAAGAACCTGACCCGCCTGTAACTCCGGCGTTTTAGCGGTTCTCTAACGGTATCGTTCTCTGACTGTTCACATTCATAAGCGACGGCGCTCGGTCGCGTCGTCCAGTATTTACTCGACGAGGTACGGCTCCAGAAAGTCGGCGACGAGCCGCGCGACTTTCGCTTCCTGGCCGATGAAGAAGTGGTCAGCACTGCGTTCGACCGTCGTCATCCCGAGTTCTCGTGCGCGGTCAACGATACCCTCCCACTCGGCGGTGTCGTCGCGGACGCCGTAGACGATCTGTGTCGGCACGTCGACGTAGTCCAACGCCCAGACAGCGTCGTGGCCGTCGACAGCGAGCTGGCCCGCGGGGGCGAGCGCGCTGACCGCCGCGAGGTCGCCGGGACCGGCGTCGGCCGCGGTCAGGAGGGCGATAGCCCCGCCGAAGCTGAAGCCGAACAGGCCGACGCGGTCGTAGCGGTCGTAGGCCCAGCGGAGGGCGTTCTGGGCGTCGGCGCGTTCGCCGCGGCCCTCGTCCCACGGCCCGTAGTCGAAGCGCAGGCAGTCGACCCCGCGTTCGGTCACGGCGTCGGCGACGGCGACGAGGCGTTGGTCGCCGCGGTGGCCGCGCTGTTGGGGATGTGGCGGGCAGGCGACGACGACGGCGTTCGAGTCGCTTCCGTCGCTCGTATCGAGGCTGGCTTTCGCCTCACGGAGACCCGGTAGGAGGATGGTCTCGGACACAGAGAGCGCTTTCTCGCGTGAGGTTTTAAGGTCAGCGTGCACAAGTGAGGGGTATGGGAATCCTCTCGCGTACCTCCTACGTCATTCGCTCGAAAATCAACGCCCTCCTCAACCGCGCGGAGGACCCGACGGAGACGTTGGATTACTCCTACGAGAAGATGCGCGACGAGCTCCAGCAGGTCAAACAGGGCATCGCCGACCTGACGACCCAGAAGAAGCGACTGGAGATCCAGAAGCGACGCCTGGAGGAGAACGTCGAGAAGCACAACGAACAGGCCCGTGAGGCCGTCCGACAGGACAGAGAAGACCTCGCGCGACAGGCCTTAGAGAAGAAGAAGTCGAAGATGAACCAGATCGAGGAGCTGGAGGGTCAGATCGCCCAGCTACAGTCCACACAGGACGACCTCGTCGAGAAGAAGAACGAACTCCAGAGCCGCATCGAGGAGTTCCGCACGAAGAAGGAGACGATGAAGGCCCGCTACGAGGCCGCCGAGGCCTCGACGCGCGTCTCCGAGGCGATGAGCGGCGTCGGCGACGAGATGTCCGACACCGCCCGCGCCATCGAGCGCGCCGAAGAGCGGACCGACGAGATGGAGGCTCGTTCGGCCGCGATGGACGAACTGCAGGACACCGGCGCGTTCGACGACGCGCTCTCGGACAAGGACTCCATCGACCGCGAACTCGAAGCCGGGCGTAGCTCCAGCGAGATCGACTCCGAGTTGGAGACGCTGAAGGCCGAGATGGGCAAAGGCTCGGCACCGGAGACCGACGAGACGGAGGCCGACACGGCAGACGTCGACGTCGAGGAAGACCTGGACGTCGAGACGGACGTGAACGACGAAGAGGTCGAAGCCGAACTGGAAGAGCTACAGGAAGAAGAGAAGAGCGCCGAGTAAGTTCTCAGTTTTCAGTCCCTATTTCGCGCCCGTTCCGCTTCTGTCGAGGTCCCCGAGCCGTATCTCCCCGTCCGTGAGATCGACGCCCTCGTACTCGTCGTCGGCGAGGAGCAGCGAGCCGTCGAGGTCGGCGTAGTCGAGCAGCGGCGCGAGATGGCAGGCCGCGGCGATGGCGGCGTTCGTCTCGATCATACAGCCGAGCATGACTTCCAGCCCGTGGGCCCGCGCGGTGTGTACCATCCGGGTCGCCTCCCGCAGACTCCCGCATTTCATCAGTTTCAGGTTCACGATGTCCACCCTGTCGGC
This sequence comes from Halogranum gelatinilyticum, assembly GCF_900103715.1. Classification (NCBI taxonomy): domain Archaea; kingdom Methanobacteriati; phylum Methanobacteriota; class Halobacteria; order Halobacteriales; family Haloferacaceae; genus Halogranum; species Halogranum gelatinilyticum. Next base: position 707,274 of record NZ_FNHL01000002.1, read on the forward strand.
GACGGCGGGGACGTCCTCCAGCGTCACGCAGGACTCGTCGGCCGCGATGGGCAGCGGCGAGCGTTCGTAGACGAACGCCAGTCCCTCCGGGTCTTCGGCGGGCACGGGCTGTTCGACGAACTCGACGTCGTACTCGGCGAGCAGCTCACATTTCCGGACGGCCTCACGCGGCGTCCACCCCTCGTTGGCGTCGACGCGGAGCGTCGTGTCGGGGGCAGCGTCGCGAACAGCTTCCAGTAGCTCCTCGTCGCGGTCGGTTCCGAGTTTGATCTTGAGGATCGGATAGCCCGCCTCGACGGCTTCTTTGGTCTTCTCGCGGACGCGCTCGGTCGTGTCGAGACCGATGGTGAAGGAGGTCTTCGGCGACTCGTCGGGGTCGAGTCCCCACAGCTTGTAGAGCGGGACGCCGAGCCGTTTGGCGGCGAGGTCGTGCAGCGCGATGCTGACGGCGGCGCGCGCCGCCGGATTGTCGTGGACGGTCTTGCGCAGGCGACGTTCGATGCGGTCCAGCGCGTGGGGGTCGCCGACTTCCTCGACGACGGCGAGCAGTTCGGGGAGGACAGCCTCGACGGTATCGGCCGTCTCGCCGTAGTGTCGCGAGGGAGCCGCCGCGCCGACGCCGGTCATCCCCGCGCTGTCGGAGACCCGGACGACGACGTTCTCGGCGACCGACTGGCTGCCACGGGAGATGGTGAACTCGTCGGCGAGCGGCAGTTCGACCCGCTCGAACTCGGTCGTGAGCACCATCAGTAGCCCAACGCCTCCAGAATCTCGTCGGTCCCGAAGCGAATCGGGTCGGTCGCGGGGACGCCGAGTGCGTCGCTGTAGTCGTCGACCGCCGTTTCGGCCTCCGCGTCGCCGTCGACTCCGGACGTGTTGAGCGCGCCCGCAACGACGTCGGTCTCGTGGACCGGCGCGGCGAGGCCCTCGTAGAGGTCGACGTAGTCGGCGAGCGGCGGAATCGGAGTGTCCTCGTAGCCGTGGATGGCCTCGCGGCCAGCGACGTGACAGAGGACGAGTTTGTCGGGCATCGCGCCGTGGAGAATCCCGCAGGTCACTGCTGAATAAGCCGGATGGACGATGCTTCCCTGTCCCTCGACGAAGAGCACGTCGTGCTCGTCGCCCTTCTCCAGAATCATCTCCTCGACGGCACCGGCGGTGAAGTCCGAGACGACGCGGTCGATGGGGTTGCCCCACCCCGCGATCATGATGCCGGTCTGGCCGGTCGGGATGAACTCGGCGTCGACGCCGCGCTCGCGGGCGGCGTGCATCAGTTCGAGCGAGACGGTCATCTTGCCGACCGAGCAGTCCGTGCCGACCGTGAGCACGACGTCGGCGTCGACCTCGTCGGCGATACCTTGGCTCACCGTGAGGTCCTCGCACGGCTTGCGCACGTCGACGAGGTCCGCGCCGTGTTTCTCGGCGAGTTCGACGAACTCCGCGTCGTCGTTCAGGAAGTAGTGGAGGCCCGCGACGACGTCGACACCGCGTTCCAGTGCGGCGCGGACGTCCGGCCGCCAGGAGTCGTCGAAGCCGCCGCCGATGGGGGCGATGCCGACGACGAGCGCGTCGACGTCTCCCACTTCCTCGAACGACTCGACGACCGGCGCGTCGGGGACGCCCGAGAGATGGTCCGAAATTCGGCTCCCTGCCTGGTCGCGGTCGAGGACGGCGACGATCTTGTCGTCGCTGTAGCGGATGATACCCGTCGCGGTCTTCGCACGCTCGGGGAACTTCTCGTGGGCGAGAATCGCGATTCGGCGCGTCATATCCGGGGTAACGCGAGGCGGGGATAAAAACCGGACTGAACGGACGCGGCGCGTCGGCGGTGCGGGCGGCCCGGCGACCGGCGGTCAGTCGCGGCCGTCCGACTCGGACGGTGGGTTGCTCGGCCGGTTGAAGCCGAGGACGACCGTCGTCCCCCGCGGTTCGTTGTCGGTGAACGAGAACGTCCCGCCGCTGCTCATGACGGCCCACTTGACGAGCCACAGGCCGATACCCTGCGTGTGCTGGAGCGGCGACTCCGACCCGCGGACGAACGCCAGTCGCTCAGCCTCAGGGATGCCCGGGCCGTCGTCGCTGACGCGGAGTTCGACGGAGTCGTCGTCCCCGTCGGTGTCATCGTCGACGGTGATGACGATGCGGGGGTCCTCGCGGTCGTGGTGTGCGACGGCGTTCTCGACGAGGTGAGCCAGACACAGCGTGATGGTCTTCGGGCAGTTCGCCCAGGCCGTCTCGGGGGCGTTGACCTCGATGGTCGCCTGCGGGAACCGACTCCGGAGGCCGCGGGCACTCCGGCGGGCCACGTCCGCGAGGTCGGCCACTTGGGTGTTGTCGGCCTCCGGGTCGATGCTCTGGTTGAACTGCCGGGCGGCCTCGCTGAGGTCGAGCAGTTCCATGGCCGCCATCTCGATGCGTGACGACGCCTCGGCGAGGCTTTCGGAGTCGGACTCCCTCGCGCGGTCTCTCACCTCGTCCGCGTAGGCGAGGACGACGTTGAGTTTGTTGCGGATGTTGTGTCTGAGGACACGGTCGAGGACGGAGAGCCGGTTTTGGTGCTGGCGAATCGAGGTCACCTCCTGTGTGATGACGACGGTTCGGGTCGCGGGAGCGTTCAGGAGCGACTCCTGTTGGAAGTGGAACTGGAAGGCACGCTCCCGGCCCGGCCGGTCGACGACGGTCAACTCGCACATCTGGGTGTCGCCGGTCGCGTCGAGCGCGCTCAACGCCGCCCGACACGACCTCGCCTGTCGCTCGTCGAAGAGCACCGTGAGTGGTTCGCCCTCGATGGCGTCGGGGGTGACACCGAATGCACGTTCGAGCGCGCTGTTGGCGTAGAGCACCCGGTCGTGCTCGTCGAGGACGAAGACGGGATTGCCGACCGACTGGGCGATGCGCTCGTGTTGTGCCAACAACATTTCTTGCTTCTTCTGCTCGGTGATGTCCCGCTGGAAGCCCAGAAAGTGGGTCACGTTCCCCGCCTCGTCCCTGACGGGCGCGATCTCCAGTGCGTTCCAGAAGAGTTCGCCCGACTTCCGGTAGTTGCGGATGTCGACCGAGACGGTCGTCTCCGCCCGGATGGCCTCGCGGATGCGGTCGACGGTCGCGGGGTCGGTGTCTTCGCCCTGGAGATACCGGCAGTTGCGGCCAATCGCTTCCTCGATCGGGTAGCCGGTTATCTCACAGAACTCGTCGTTGGCGTACACGAGCGGGAGTTCGGGGTCCGTCGCGTCGGCGATGGTGATACCGACGGTCGCACCGTCCATCGCCCGCTCGTACAGTTCGAGCTGTTCGAGACGCTCCTGGGCCGTCAGGGCGTACTGTCGGCTCCGGAGCAGCCCCTCGACCCGCGAGCGGATCGCCCGTTTCGGGGCCGGAATCGACTGGATGGCGTCGACTCGCTCGCCGAGCGCGCCGTCGTGCTGAGACCACGCTGCCTCGGTGTTCCGCGCCTCGGTGAGCAACAGGACCGGTGCGTACGTCGGCTGCTCGCGACGTTTCCACTCGGTGAGCGCGCCGCGGTCGCTGTCGAGTCCTCCCTCGTCGACGATGCAGAGGTCGACGCCGTCGGGGACCGACTCCGTCACGTCTACCGGGTCGTACTCGGCGAGGAGTTCGGCGAGCAGTTCGCGGTTGCGCGGGCGAGCCACGCAGAGCGCGACACGGCTCCGGTCGACGGCCGACTCGTCACTCATCGGTCGGGTCGTAAGTCACTGGCTGTCTCTCCGAGAGACGAACTCGGGTGTACCGGTGAGGACGCCCCGCAGGCCGGTCAACTGTTCGCCGACGTCGACGCCGCCGGTCGTGATCGACAGCTTTCGGAGGGTCGGCTCGAACTCCCCGAACCGCTTTTTCAGGACGCCGATGGCCTTCTGAATCTCCCCATCGACTTCGAGATACCGGAGGAAGACGATGTTGTCCGCGAGATAGCTGATCCGTTCGCTGGTCGCCGTGAACTCGCCCGTGACGTTCTGGACCTCCTCGACGAGGATGACGGTGACACCCATCCGCTTGAGATACCGACAGAGCGCGTGCAGTTCCCGCGTCAGGGAGTTCTGGGAGTCCCCGCCCTGCAAGCCGAGCCGGTAGCCAGCCGTCCCGTCGAGCAACACGACGTCCGCGCCGTCGACTTCGACGGCCTGCCGGACGCTGTGAGCGAACTCGTCGGGACTCTGCGTTAACGACTCGATCTCCTCGACGACGAGCGAGCCGTCGTCGACGAACTCGCGCACGTCGATACCGAGTTCGGCAGCGCGGTAGAGATAGTCGCCGCGGAGTTCCTCGAAGAGGAACGCGGCCGACTGCTGGCCGCGGTTCGCCGCGGCGCGCAGGAAGGCCGTCCCGACGGTCGTCTTGCCGACGCCCGAGGGTCCCGAGACGACCGTCACGGAGCCCTGTTCGACACCGCCGCCGAGCAGCGCGTCCAGTTCGTCGATACCCGAGGAGAGCTGTTCGCGGCTGCTCTCGCGGTGGTGGTCGCCGGGGACGAGCTTCGGATAGACGTGGCCGCCGGTCCCCGACCGAATCCGGTAGGTGTGTCGCCCCGACGCCGAGGCGGAGCCGCGGAACTTCGTCACCTCCAGCGTCCGGTGTTTCGTCGACCGCCGGATTTCGATGGTGACGTCGCCGAGGAACTGGAGATCGACGTTGGTGTGGTCGTCGGCGTACTGGGTGGTACACAGCGTCGTCGTCTCACGCTCCCTGAGTTCGTTGATGAGCGATGAGATGTTGCGACGGAACTGGTAGCCGTCGGGCAACAGCGACCGCAGCTCCGACAACGGGTCGATGACCAGCCGCGTCGGGTCGTGGCTGTCGATGGCCTCAGCGATGGTGTCGAGGAGGTCCTCCCCCTCGACCTCGTCGGTGGGGAAGACGCTGTAGGACTCTTCGGCGAAGAACCGGTCGCCGTCGGCACTGAGGTCGACGACGGTCGTGTTCGAGAGGTCGATGCCGAGAGCCTCCGCGTTCCGTCGGAGGTCGGCCTCACGTTCCTCGAAACAGATGTAGAGGCTGGAGTCGTCGCCAGCGGCGAGGAACTGCGAGGCCAGCACCGTCTTGCCGGTCCCGGGACCGCCGCTGACGATGACCGTCTGTCCTGGGAGGAACCCTCCGGTCAATACGTCGTCCAGCCCGGGCGTTCCCGAGTCGAGGCGTTCTCGGCCACCGGCAGCAGTCATTGCCCAATGTAGTGTGAACGAACTTATCACTCTTGCCGTCGGTCGAGTGTCGTCGCCGAAAACGCCGACATCCGCGCTTGCGACGGCTCAGAGTCGGTACAGCCGCGTCGTCCAGAACTCACGGAAGGCGTCTTCCAACGCCTCGTCGGGATCGCCGCTGGCGTCGACGGCCGCCGTCCGGTCGGCGCGGTCGCGGAACCGTGAGAGCACCGTCCGCTCGCCGACGACGACGAGACTGTCGACGTCGTGGTCGGCGATGATCTCCTCCGCTTTGTCGAGATGGTCGTCGACCTGCTGGTCGCGACGACGCTCGAAGCGGGCCTGCGAGAAGCCGCCCTTCGAGTGTTTGTTCATCACGTCCGTCTCGAAGGTCTCGGCACTCTGTAACTCGCTGCCGTCGTAGACGCCGAGCGCGAAGAGATCCGAGCGGACGAGCGCGAAGCCGAAGGTCCCGGTCGGTCGGAACCACGATTCGTCGACGCGAAAGCCGTCGGCCCACTCGCAGAAGGCGTCGGGGGCGAGCGGCGGAGTGAGCGCGGCACTGACGAGACCGGCGTCGTCGGTGTAGACGAGACAGGGAGCCGCACGGCCGACGAGTGGCGCGTGGTCGCCGAGCGCGTCGCGGACGGCGTCGGGAACGTCGTCGTCGACCATCGCCGTCAGCGCGCCTTCGGGTGCGGTCTCGACGCTGTCGAGGCGGGCGAGGACGTCGTCGAGGCGCGCACCACCGAGGGTCTCGACGCCGCGGAACTCGACCTCGGCCTCGTCGCCTTCGAGTCGCGAGACCTTGTCCTGCAGGGCTTCGATGCGGTCTTCGAGGCGGTTGACGCGCTCTTCGGCGTCCTGTCGGGCACTGGCCGCGTCGGCGCGGCGTTCCTCCTCTGCGTCGACGCGGCGCTGGAGATGGTGTTTCTCCTCCTCTAACTCCTCGATTCGGGCCTTCAACTCCGCGCGGCCGAGCAGCTCGTCGAGCATAGTCGACGCTCACACGGGAGGGCCTTAGCTTCCGGCCATCCGGTCGGCACGGAGGCTGCGGTCAGGCCGCGTCACGGGAGTCGCCGACTCGGTAGCCCGCATAGCGGAGGAGTTCGGAGGCACGCTCGGCTCGTGCGAGGAAGACCTCGCGGGAGGTCGGCAGCCCGTCGGCCGGAGCCACGGTACGCGGGACGACGAGTGTCCCGGCGGGAATCCCGTCGTCGCCGAGGACGGGAAAGTGGGTCCGGTCGAGTTTCATCACCAGCGGCGTGTCGAGCGGTTCGACCCCCTCACCACTGGTGTAGAGCTGTCTGTTCACCTGTTCGTGCTCCGGGCGGGCCATCAGGGCATGGTCGCCGTCGTGTGGTTCGACGAACATCTCGCCGAGATAGTAACTGCTTGAGAACCGTTCGAACATCTATGCGTGTGACTCTCTGCCACGCCCGAATATAAGCCTTGTCGCGGTTCTTTATGTCGAACCGCAATTCGACCGGTCTGTCGGCCGTCCGAAAGAATGACTGCGTTAGGAGTGAGCGGCTTACCGTTCGATGTCGATGGACTCGATGACGATGTCCTTCATCGGCTTGTCGTTGCGGTCGGTCGGGACCGAGCCGATCTCCTCGACGACGTCCATGCCGTCGATGACCTTGCCGAAGACCGAGTGGCGGCCGTCGAGATGCGGCGTCGCACCGAGAGTGATGAAGAACTGCGAGCCGTTGGTGTTCGGCCCGGAGTTGGCCATCGAGAGGGTGCCCGCGCTGTCGTGGTTGAGGTCGGCGTGGAACTCGTCGTCGAACTGGTAGCCCGGACCGCCGCGGCCGGTGCCGGTCGGGTCCCCGCCCTGAATCATGAAGTCGTCGATGACGCGGTGGAAGATGACGTCGTCGTAGAGGGGCTGGTCCTCGACCTTCTCGTTCGTCTCGGGGTCGGTCCAGGACTTCTCGCCCGTCGCGAGACCGATGAAGTTCTCGACCGTGCGCGGCGCGCGCTCCTCGTAGAGTTCGATGCTGATGTCGCCTTTGTTGGTGTGAACGACCGCTGTCGGGTTGTCGGGGTTCTCTTTGTCTGCCATGTTCCAGTCGTCGAGATGGAGGGTGAAAACCTTGCTGACGTCGGGACGCGAGGGGGACGTTGTCGCGGCGTCGGCGTTGGCGGGGCAGCCCCTCGCTGGCGGGAACACGTACAAGTCGCCGCCACTCGACCACTCACCCATGCACACCGCCGAACGCGTCACGCTGGCGCGGCTGCCCTCCGGCATCGCCGTCGAGACGACGGTCCACAGCTACGAGGGCAGCGAGCCGGGACCGACGCTCTACGTCCAGGCCGCCCAGCACGGCCGCGAGATAAACGGGACGGAGGTCCTCCGCCGCTTCCACGAGCGCGTCGACCACGACGAGCTCGCGGGCCGCGTCGTCGCCGTTCCCGTCGCCGACCCCCTGACGTTCGACCGGGTCTCCTACACGACGCCGGAGTCGCTCGACGCAGCCCACTCGAACATGAACCGCGTCTGGCCCGGCGACGAGACGGGGACGCTCCACGAGCGCATGGCTGCCCGGCTGTGGGAGTTCGCGGGCGACGCCGACGCCATCGTCGACCTCCACACCGGCAGCCCGGAGATGCTGACCCACACCGTCTATCTCGACGGCGACGAGGCGTGTCGCCGACTCGCCGAGGCGTTCGGGACCGACCTGCTGCTCGCCGAGCGCGCGGGCGACGACGCCGACGTCGAGTGGGAAGAACGGGACTTCGGCGGAAAGCTCCGCGTCGCCGCGACGCGGGAGGGCATCCCCTCGATCACGCCCGAGTTGGCGCACAACAAGCAGCTCGTCGAACCGGCCATCGAGACCGGGCTACAGGGGCTGTACAACGTCCTCCGTGAGCTGGGGATGCTCCCTGGCGACCCTGAAGTCCCGAGCGAACAGACGACCGCCCGGAACCATCTCGGCCGAGTGAAGGCCGCCCAGTCGGGGCTGTTTCATCCCTCCGCGGACGCCGAACTCGGCCGACGGATAGAGCCGGGCGACCATCTCGGCCGCGTCTACGACCCCGCAACCTACGAGGTCCTACAGGAGGTCGAGGCCGACCGTGCGGGGATTCTCTACTCCGTCACGCGCGAGGCGACGGTGACGGCGGGACAGTCGCTCGTCGGCGTGGCGATGCTCGTCGACGAGGAGTGAACGGTGAGAAGTCCCACGAGATGAGGACGGGCGAGTCGTGAGACTCAGCCGAACGTCGCGGCGACGAGGTCGAACAGGTCGGCCAACTGGTCGTCGGTATCCGCGAAGTGCGGTTCCCAGCCGTCGGGTGTGAGGTGGTCACTGACGGTGAACAGCGCGCCCGCCTCGATGTCGCGGGCTTGGGCGACGGCGAAGACGGCTGCGGCCTCCATATCGACCGTGAGGACGCCCGCGTCTCGATAGTGTTCGATTTCGAGTGCCGTCTCCCGGTAGAGTGCGTCCGTCGTCCACGTCGGCCCGACGTGGGCTGTCCGGCCGTCGGACTCGACTGCGTCGGTCAGTCGGTCGCGGACGGCCGGTGTCGCCCGCGCTTCTGCGTCGTCGGGAAGATAGTGGTAGGAGGTTCCCTCGTCGCGGATGGCCGCGTCGGCGACGACGGTTGCACCGACACGGACGTCCGGTTGGAGACTGCCGGACTCGCCGACGATGACGAACCGCCTCGTTCCCTGAGCGACGAGTCGTTCCATCACGGTGGCGGTCATCGGCGCGCCGATACCGAAGCCTTCGGCGACGGCGACACGGCCGCCAGTCTCGTCGAGTGCATGGAGGTTCCACGACGACCCGGCGTGCGGGAGCGTCGTCGTCTCGTGGGCCGTCCGAACGTGGTCGGCCAACGCGCGCTGATAGGAGAGAACGACCGTCTCGGGTGCGGCGTCGAGGTTCCGTTTCCCCCTGTAGTCGGTGACAGTAGCTGGTGACGTGACAGAAGGGTGTTCGAGTTTCTCGGGGACGTTCGGAACGGGCATCGGTCGAGAGTTCGCAGGACGGCGAAAATAGCTTCGGTCGCCGTGTGGGTCCCTCACAAGGCTGGCCGGATGATGAGCGGGGACGCCCGGTTCCGCGTGGTGTTGGGACTGTGAGCGAACCGTCCCCGAACTGAGGAGTCGCGTTAGAACGCCTGCAGGTCTTCGAGGACGGCCTCGGCACTGCCGTCGGCGATGACCTCACGCGCTTTTTCCAGGCCGGTTTCGAGGTCGTCGACGTCTTCGCGGGCGTAGATACGGAACGCCGCGTTGAGCGCGATGGCGTCGGCGAACTGGTCCTCGCGGTCGCCCGCAAGCACTTCTCTCGTGATCGCCGCCGAGTCGCCAGCGACGTCGTCAGGGTTCACTTCGAGGTCCTCGTTTTCGAAGTCCATGCCGTAGTTCGGCGTCTCGATCTCGTAGTCGGTGAACTCGCTGTCCGTCCATTCCGCGACCTTGGTGTAGCCCGGCCGGATGTCGTCGTAGCCCTCCATGCCCTGGAACATGATGACGCGGTGGAGGTCGTGGTGCTCGGAGGCGGTGAAGGTGTCCGTGACCTTCTTCGCGAACGCGAGATGGTAGAACGAGCCGAGATGGACGTCGGCGTTGGCGGGGTTCGCCAGCGTCTCGATAGTGTTGACGAAGGTGCGGACGCCCATCATGTCGCGGCGTTCCCAGAGGTCGTGGATGACGGGGTTGAACGCGGGCTGATAGTAGAAGCCGAAGCCAGTCTCGTCGACCATGTCGGCTGAGTCCGACGGCGTCAGTTCCGTGGCGATCCCGAGTTCGTCGAGGACGTGCTTGTAGGAGTCCTGTTTCTGCGTCGGCACGCGGTCGCCGGAGTGGACGACGACCGGCGTGCCGGCCGCGGCGGCGACGATGCCCGCGGCCGCGCCGAGGATGGCCGTGTCACCCTTGCCGTCGTAGTTGGCACCGCAGTCGACGGGGTCGGCGTCGGGTTCGGCGTACTCGACGTGTTCGCACATCACGTCGGTGTAGGCGGCGAGCTCCTCGGCGTTGTTGTGCTTCCAGCGGTTGGCGAGCCAGAAGGCACCGAGCGTCGTCTGGTCGGGTTCGCCCGCGAGGATGCGGCGCATCGCCTCCGTCGCCTGCTCGTGGGAGAGGTCTTCGGCGGATTTCGGGCCGGTCCCGCAGACTTCCGTCATCAGCCGCTTCAGGGGCCACTCTCCGAACTCGTCGCTCGTGTTAGACATACTCGGCCGTTGGGTTGGACGGCCCAAAAGCGTCCCGTTTGCGGGGGCGCGAGTCGTGTCGCGGCAGCGGGGAGAGCGACGGTCGGGTGGTATTTCGACAGCCGCAGGATGACATCGACAGCCTCGAACCGCGTCCGAAACAGGTACGTTCACCGACTCCTAAGCCCGGACAATGAGCGCGTTGGACGACGACTGGCGAGCGGGTCTCGACGACGTGGACGCCACACTCATCGACGAGTACCAGAGCGGCTTCCCCGTCGTCGAACGGCCGTTCCAGGTCGTCGGCGAGGCGTTAGGTATCGACGAGGCGGAGGCGTTGGAACGCGTCCGTGAACTCCGCGAGCGGGGTATCTTCCGGCGGTTCGGCGCGGTGTTGAACCCGCCGGTCATCGGCAGTTCGACGCTCGCGGCGGTGCAGGCACCCGAGGACCGCTTCGAGGAGGTCACCGAGATCATCAACGGCTACCGGCAGGTCAACCACAACTACCGCCGCGAGCACGAGTGGAACATGTGGTTCGTCGTCACCGCCGGGTCCCGAGAGACGCGCGACCGCATCCTCGACGAAATCGAGGAACGGACGGGCTGTGCGGTGCTCGACCTCCCGATGCTGACGGACTACTACATCGACCTTGAGTTCCCCGTCGTCAACCAAGACCGGTTCGCCCGCGAGAGCCTGAGCCACACCGAGGTCAGCGCGACGCGCATCAGCGAGGACGCGAAGGGCAACCTCTCGGAGCTGGAGGCCGCGCTGCTCGTCGAGATACAGGACGGCTTCCCGCTGTCGGCGACACCCTACAGCGACGTCGCCGACGCCATCGGTGCCGAGGTCGACGAGGTGCTCGCGGCCGTCGAACGGCTGCTCGCCGACGGCTGTATCAAGCGGATCGGCTGCGTCGTCAACCACGTCGTCACCGGCTTCCAGAACAACTGCATGGTCGTCTGGAACGTCCCGGACGACGAACTCGACGAGCGCGGCATCGAGGTCGGCCAACTGCCCTACGTGACGCTCTGTTATCACCGGCCGCGTCGGCCCGACCAGGACTGGGAGTACAACCTCTTCACGATGATTCACGGCCGGGAGGCCGACGCCGTCGACGAGAAGATCGACGAGTTGGCCGCCGACTACCTCCCCTTCGAGCACGAGCGGCTCTACTCGACGGAGACGCTGAAACAGACCGGCGCGCAGTACGAGGAACTCGTCGCGAGCGACGAGTAGCCCTCGCCGAGACCGACAGACGAAAGTTCTCGCGCGTCCGAGCACCGACAATGAGCGACGACGGCGTCAAGAAACCGAGCGACTTCGGCTCCGCGGACGCCCCGCCGGTCGAGGAGAAGCCGTACAAGATCATCTTCGAGGCGAACAAATGCTTCGGCGCGGGCAAGTGCGCCGAGGTCGCCGACAACTGGGAGATGGACCTCGCGAGCGGCCTCGCAAAGCCCAAGAGCTACTTCTTCGGCGAAGACGAGTTGGAGGAGAACATCCGCGCCGCCGAGGTCTGCCCGGCGAAGAAGGACCGCGGCGTCATTCACGTCATCGACCGCCGAACCGACACGGAGATCGCGCCGGATCCCCACGGTGACGGCACGCTGAGCGTCGACTGGTAGCCCGGTACCGAAAGTCCCTTCATTCGGTGCGGGGAACGGTCGATTGCAGCGCGAGGGTGGCTGAGCTAGGCCAAAAGCGGCGGGCTTAAGACCCGCTTCCGTAGGGATTCGAGGGTTCAAATCCCTTCCCTCGCACTTCTCCGACGAACGACAGTGAGGAGTGAGAAGTGCAGACTGAAGGGATTTGAAGCAGGGAGCGACTGGAAGGAGCGACCGTGGTTCAAATCCCGTCCCTCGCGGTTCGACGAAGACCGCCCGTCCAGAGACGCCATCCGGTAGTCTCCGACAACGACGCGTCACGAAAACTTGACTTCGTCGTCGAAAGGAGGAGGGTCCATACGGAGCTCATCCATCCCTCCTGCCCACGCCCACCGGATGGTAGGCATGAGCAATGGTTTTCTGTCGTCGCAAAAGCGTTACGAACTATCGAGTGTCACGGTGACGACACGGGCGGTGGAAGCCTGTCCATTACTTAGCCCGTAGTCGGCGAACTCCGTGGCAGCATGAACGGACGTTCGAGCGAGTCCCCACCGTCGACGACAGCGCGTGAGTTGATCAGATTCGAGTGTGTCGCCTGCGCTGTCAGCGTCTCGTGGCCTGCCGACGCAGACCGCGAACCGACCTGTCTGCGGTGTCGGGTGCAGATGTGTCGCGTCGGCGGCGCGTGAGCGGTGTCAGAGACGAGGGCCAGTCGTGACGCTGCCACAAGCTACACAAGGCAGGCGTAATTAGATGTCATTAGCCAGAATGACGACACCGCTTCCGGCAGTACCGACTCGGTTCGATCTGATTCTCTTCGTCATCGGAGCGACGCTTGTCGGGGGTGTCGTGGCCGGGGTTGTCTCGACGATTCCGATCTATCTGTCCAGCGGGCTGAGTTCGCTCGTTGCTTCGGTCGCGCTGTTCGACGGACTGGTTCGCCATCCGCCGACCAGCACTGAGTGAGCGGCACCACCGCTCTTCGGTATCGTGCTCGATAGAGAGACAGCACCGTCGCTCTCGGATATTGAGTGCGGAAAGGGATGGGCAGATGCGTCGGAAAGAGAGTCGGCATCTGCCGCCCTGAATTGGTCCCCGCTGACGCTTCGGCCCTCCAAAGCGAAGCGTCGATTACTGACAGACGCCAAGGATACTTAAGAATGCCGTCAGCGGCAGCGTTCGTCATCGTCGGCGAGTCGGCCGCGCGGCTGTGTCGCCGACGCGACGCTCTGCGGTCGGGTCGAGAGAACTGGCAGCCGGGCGACAGTCGGATTACGCCGTGTAGCGTCGGACCGCTTTCGCGAACTGCGGATGGAGAACGGGGTTGTCCTCGTCGTTCCGCGAGAGGAGCGTCCCGCCGTGTACCTTGTCTTCGAGCGTGCCGAGACGCTTCGTGACGGTTCGGTCGGTGTAGCCGGTCGCCTCGACCAGTTCGTCGATGGTGAGCGGGCCGTCGGCGTCGGCGAGTGCGGTCAGGATCTCCCACTCTGACTGGATCAGGCGATCGTTGAGGAGTTCGACCAGTCGGTCGACACTGCTCTCTGTAGACTGTGACATGGTTCCGAAAAGTACGGACGGCGATAAATGCGTTCCGTGTCCGGGACGTCACCTCTCGCATCCGCGTCGCCAGCGAGTGGGACGTCCGACCGAACACAACGTGCTTTTGCCGTCCGAAGCCCTCACTTCGCACATGTCCGAGCTACCCGACCGCGTCCGTCGCGCCTTCCGCGACCACAACGCGTTCGAGGAGACCGAACCGGGACGGTACGAGTCGGTCGTGACGGCGTTCGACGGCGTCGTCGACGTCCGACCCGGCGAGAGCGGAGACGTCGAGTACCACGTCACGGTTCGCGTCCCGATGTTGAACGGCGTGACCGAAGACCACGTCGCCGAAATCGTCGAAGAGGGCTGGTACGAGACCTTCGCGCTCCGCGTCGAGGACATCGGCGGCCTCACCGCCGGAGGACACGACCTCGACCCCGATGTCGAACGCGAGGGGACCGAGGCAGTCGTCCGCGTCTCGTTCGCCGACATCAACGAACGTCGCGGCGTCGACGACGCGGGTGCGGTCGTCGACTACGTCGAAGGCACCTACGTCCAGGGAATCATCCCCGGCTACGAGTATACCTCGCCCGTGACGTCGCTCATCGACGCCGCCCGTCAGTCCGGCGGCAGCCAGTCGGGACTGTAAGACCGAGCAGCTCCGAAAATCAGTGCCGTCGACGGCGCGAAACGGGTCTCTCGCTCGTCCGTTCCCGTGTTCAGTCCATCGAGATGTAGGTCTGGGTGTCCTCGACGCCGTCGATGGCCTGGATGTGGTCGGCGACGATGTTCTTCACCTGAGCCGGCGTGTCGACGTTGACCTTCACGATGAAGTCGACGTCGCCCGCGACGATGTGTGCGGAGTCGACACCCTCAATCTCTTCCATCTCGGCTTTCAGCCGGTCGGCCTCGCCGGTGTTGGCCTTGACCATGATGTATGCGGTCACCATCAGTGTCCACCCTCCATTGCGACCGCGGCGGACTCGTCGCCGACGAGCAGTTGCCGGACCTCCTCTAAGACGGAGAAGTCCGCGAGGACGGCGACGCGGTCACCCGTCTCCAGGGAGTCGTCGGGGAGGGGAATCCCCATCGAGTCGCCGTCTTTGCCGAACGCGAGGACGCGTGCCTGTGCGGGGAGCGCGACTTCGCTGATGGTGTAGCCGTTCATCGGAGACTCGTCGGTGATGGTGAAGAGGACGACCTGGAGATGTTGGGCGATGTCGGCGATTGCTCTGACGGAACCGCCAAGGAGTGCGTTCTTCGCGCCGATGGCACCGAGCCGTTCGGGATAGACGATCTCGTCGACCTCGTCGGCGTACTTCTGGTAGATCTCCTCGCGGTAGTCCTCGTCGATGCGCATCACGGTCCGACAGTCGTGGTGCTTGGCGATCATGCACGCCGCGAAGTTGACGTTCAAGTCGGCCGTCAGCGCGCCGACCGCGTCGGCTTCGTCGACGCCAGCCTCCTCTAAGAGCGCTTCGTGGGCGCCGTCGCCTTGGAAGACCTCGAAGCCCGCCGTCCGCGCCCGTTCGGCGATATCCGTGTCCAACTCGATGAGCGTTACCTCGTGGCCTTCCTCACGTAAGACACGTGCCGTGCGGAGGCCAACCCGTCCTGCACCTATGATAACGAACCGCATGGCACACCGTACGACAGCGGACATGAATAACCTTGCCCCGGTGAGGGGTTCACCGGAGTCCGAAACCGGAGTAAGGCTTTTGCCATGTGGGTCACTATCACACCCGTATGGTTCACGCGTTTATCATGGTGAAGACGGCCGCTGGCGAGTCCGAGGGACTGCTCGACTCGATCCGCGGACTCGGCGAGATCGCGGAGGCACACATCGTTGCCGGTAACTGGGACATCATCGCCGAACTCGACACCGAGGAGGTCTACGACGTACTCAAGACCTCCTCCAGCGAGATTCAGGGACTCAAAGGCGTCAACGACGCGAAGACCTACATCTCTCTGGACGACTGAGAACGAGAACGACCAGACGGCTTTTTGTGAGCGTAGAGTGACGTATCGAACGATGCCCTCCCCACGGTCGTCACCGCCAGAGACGTCGGCGGCGTCACCCGACACGCCGTCGCCGAACACGCCCGGACAGTCGTCGGTGAGGCTCGAACTCCTGTTCTACCTCGGGGGACTGGTCCTCCTCGGAGCGCTCACGCCACACCTCCTCGGGGACTCGTCCCCATTCACCGTGGCCGGTCTCCTCGCGTTCGGTCTCGGGTCGGCGGCGGGCGTCGTCGGGATGTGGGCCGACGGACTCAACAATGTCAGAGGGCGGGCGACACCGACAGGGAAGCAGATTGCACTCGTCTTCGGTCTCTGTGTGCTGGGACAGGGGTTGCTTCAGCTGGTTCCCGGCGGCGTGTTGGCCGCGAGCATCGGATTCATCGGGTCGCTCGCGACGGTGCGGATGGTACAGGTCGCGACCGGCCAGTATCCCTGAGACAAGAGAACTTCGTTCGGGGCGACTGTTCTCGACGACTATCGGCCGCTAACTCAGGTCCAACTCGTGTGGGTCGTGACGTGTGAGGAAGTCCTGTAGCTCCGCTTTCTGGTCTTCGAGTTGGGGTGGGAGGTCCGCGAAGACGAAGTCGAAGATGTCCTCGGGGTCGGGGTCCTCGACGGACTCGGCTTCCTTCACCGCGGCGGCGAGTTCTTCGTCGGCCTCGTCGTACACTGACTCGACGAACTCGTCGTCGACGACGCCCTGTTCTCGCAGATATTCCTCGTAGCGTTCCAGCGGGTCGCGTTTGCGCCACTCCGGGATGTCGGGGTCCTCGTCGCGGTAGCGACTCGGGTCGTCGGCGGTCGTGTGCGCGCCCTGTCGGTAGGTCAGACTCTCGACGAGCACCGGGTCGCCCTCGCGGGCACTCCGCAGACAGTCCCGAACCATCTCGTAGACGGCGAGGGGGTCGTTGCCGTCGACCTGCACGCCCTCCATCCCGTACGCCTCGGCCTTGACGGCGATAGACTCGCTCGCAGTCTGTCGTTCCTGGGGGAGCGAGATGGCCCAGCCGTTGTTCTCACAGAAGAAGACGACCGGCGCGTCGAAGACGCCCGCGAAGTTCATCCCCTCGTGGAAGTCGCCCTCGCTGGTCGCGCCGTCGCCGAAACAGACGAGCATGGCTTCGTCGTTGCCGCTGTAGTTCCGGGCCATCCCCGCGCCCGCGGCGTGGGGAATCTGCGTCGCGATGGGGACGGCCTGGGGAAAGACGGGGACGTCGTGCTCGGAGTGGTACTCGGCGTGGCCACGGCGGAAGAGGAAGATGTCGGAGGGCGGGACGCCGCGGGCGAGCTGGAGGGCGTTCGAGCGGTAGGTCGGGAAGAGCCAGTCGTCCTCGGCCATCGCGTGGGCCGCGCCGACCTGCGAGGCCTCCTGCCCCTTGAACGGCGGATAGCCGCTCATCCACCCGCGACGCTGGAGGGCGAGCGACCGCTCGTCGAACCGACGGGTCCGGACCATGTCCCGGTAGAGCGCGCGAGCCTCCTCGGCCGAGACGTCGGTCTCGTCGAAGGCCCGTTCGCCGATACATCGATGCATGACCGGTGGGTCACGGTCGACGGTGATAAATGGGGCGGAAGGCACGACGGCGGCGACGCCGCGAGGGCGAGGCTCATCGCCCGTGTTCCCGCCCTGGCGTGCTGGTTCCGACAGGGCAAAGTCGCCTGCCGCCCTACCTCGGCTATGGTCTCGGTCATCAACCTCGTCCTCCTCGGGGTCGTCATCGTCCTGCACACGCTGATTGCCGCCGTGATGACCCGCTTCTTCCGCATCCGGCTGAAGACGCAGTGGGGGTCAGTGCTCTACGCGATTCTCCTCATCCCGGTCGTTCTCTTCGTCACGACGCTCGTCTTCTCGGGCGTCCTCGGTATCGGCGTCGACCTCGGCAGTCCGGCCGCCGCGCTCGGCATAATGATCGGAATGCCGCTCGCACTCGGATTCACCATCGACGTGCTCTACATCCCCTCGCCCGATGAGTACGACCTGCCGGACACGCGGTGACGTGCCCTTAGATACAGTCAGAGCCGATAGACGACCGCTTCGTATGGCCGGAACTCCTGTCCAGACGGCACTGCCGGGGCGTCGTCGTAGTTGCTCCGGAGCACCGCTGTGGGACTCTCTTCGACGAGGTCGGCGTCGACGGCCACGGACTCGCCGGACCAGTTGAGGACGACGAGAACCGTCTCGTCGTCGAGTGTCCGGGTGTACGCGTAGAGCTGTTCGTGGTCGGGGAGGAGGAGTTCGTACTCTCCGTAGACGAGGACCTCCTCGTCGTGTCGGAGGTCGATGAGCCGTCGGTAGTAGTTCCAGACCGAATCCTCGTCGGCTCGGGCCGCCTCGACGTTGATCTCCGGATAGTTCTCGTTGAGCGCGAGCCACGGCTCGCCGGTGGTGAAGCCCGCGTTCGCCGCGTCCGACCACTGCATCGGCGTCCGCGCGTGGTCGCGGCTCACGTAGTTCACGAACGCACGCAGGTCTTCGTAGGAGTCGGCCCGTCCGGCGTCGATGAGGTCTTCGATGGCACCCACCGTCATCGGGTCGTCGAGGTCCTCCAGTCGCTCGAAGTCGTCGTTCGTCATCCCGATCTCCTCGCCCTGGTAGACGAACGGCGTGCCGCGGACGGTCATGAGGAACGTCGCGAGCAGTTTCGCGCTCTCGACTCGGTACTCTTCGTCGTCGCCGAACCGCGAGACGATGCGTGGCTGGTCGTGGTTGCCCAGATACTGCGCGTTCCAAGCATCCTCTCCAAGTTCCGTCTGCCAGCGGGTCATGATCTCCTTGAACTCGGGGAGACTCCACTCGCCCCAGCCGTCGGGGTCGAACCGCCCCCGGGGGCTGATGTCGACGTCCATATGCTCGAAGTGGAAGATCATGTCCAGCCCGTCGCCGTCCTCGCCGAGATAGTCGCCGGCCATGTCGACCGTCGTGTCCGACATCTCGGCGACGGTCAGCACGTCGTAGTTCGCGAAGGTTCGGTCGTACAGCTCGCGGAGATAGTCGTGGATACGAGGGCCGTGGCTGAAGACTTCGACACCCTTCGGCTCTCGGTCGGCAGTCCCGTCCGGAAGTCCCTCGGGCTTCGAGATGTAGTTGATGGCGTCGATGCGGAAGCCGTCGATGCCCTTCTCCAACCACCACTCGACGAGCGACGCGACCTCGTCGCGGACGTCCGGATTTCGCCAGTTCAGGTCGGGCTGTTTCTCGTCGAAGAGGTGGAGATACCACTGTTCGCGCAGTTCGTCGTAGGTCCACGCCGAGCCACCCATGAACGACCCCCAGTTGTTCGGGGGGACCGGCTCGCCGTCCTCGTCGACGTCGCCGTCGCGCCAGTAGTAGTAGTCCTCGTAGCCGTCCTCGCGTCGCCGCGACCGCTGGAACCACTCGTGCTCGTCGGAGGTGTGGTTGACGACGAGGTCCATGAGCAGTCGGATGTCGTGGGCGTGCAGTTCCGCGAGGAGTGCCTCCCAGTCGGCCATCGTCCCGAACTCCGGCATGATGGAGCGGTAGTCGCCGATGTCGTAGCCGTTGTCGGCGTTCGGCGAATCGTAGACCGGACACAGCCAGATGACGTCGACGCCGAGGTCCGCGAGATACTCGACTCGCTCGGTGATGCCCTGCAAGTCGCCGACTCCGTCGCCGTCGCTATCGTTGAAGCTGCGCGGATAGATCTGGTAGACGACCGCCTCCTTCCACCACTGATGGTCCGGACTCCCGTCAGTATTCATGACAGTACCACTCTGCGGCGACGTGAGAAGCGTTTCCCCTGAATCGGGGGGTTCGTCTCCCAGCCGACTCAGGACGCCTCGGACTCGATGGCGTCGCAGGCGTCGATGACGACTTCCGGCGCGTCGAGCAGATGCGTCTCCATGTAGCCGCCCTCGCCGCGACCCGCGCCCTTCCGCTTGCGCTCGATGATTTCGAGGAACTCCAGTTCGTGCAGGAGGTCGCGCACGCGACGCCACGAGAGCGGGTCCGAACTGTACTGCTCGGTACAGATCTGTCGGTAGAGCTGGTTGACGTCGCTGGACTTGACCGCCTTGTCGTCGGCCATCCGCTGGTCGAGGAGGGCGACAGACTTCAGGACGTACCGTGAGTGTGGCGGCTGTTCGGTCAGGACTTCGATGAGATGGTCGCGTTCGGTCTGGACCTGTGCGGCGTCGACGTGGCGTTCGTAGACCGTCTCGGCCTGCTCCTCTTGGGCCATCTCGCCAGCAGTACGAAGAATGTCGATGGCCTTCCGGGCGTCACCGTGTTCGCGCGCGGCGAGCGCGGCCGCACGGGGGATGACACCCGCTTCGAGGACGCCGTCTTTGAACGCGCCGTCGCGAGCTTCCAGAATCTTCTCGATCTGGTTGGCGTCGTAGGGCGGGAAGACGAAGTCGCGCTGGCAGAGACTGGAGCGGGCGCGCTCGTTGAGGCGGTCTTTGAACCGCGGCTTGTTGCTGATGCCGATGATGCCGAGTTTGCAGGACTGAATCTTCTCGGCCTCAGCAGCCCGAGAAAGGTTCATCAGCGCGGAGTTGGGGTCGTCCATCTTGTCGAGTTCGTCGAGGACGACGACGACGACGTCGTAGAGTTCGTCCATCACGCGCCAGGCGCGCTTGTAGCACTCAGAGGTGGAGACGCCGCTGGCAGGGAACGTCTCGCCCGTCACCTCCTGGTCGTTGATGGTCGAGCCGAGCGCGCGGATGACCTGCGACTCCGTGGAGTCCTGGAAACAGTCGACGTAGGCGACGCCGACAGAGACGTCGTTCTCCGAGGCGGCGGAGACGAGTTGGCGGGCCATGAACTTCGAACAGAGCGACTTCCCCGTCCCAGTCTTGCCGTAGATGAGGACGTTGTTGGGTTTCTGCCCCTCGACGGCCGGCTGGAGCCCCGTTGCGAGCGCGTTCAGCTGACTCTCGCGGCCGATGATGAGGCGTTCGTTGTCGGGGACGTGGTCGATCTGCAGGAGGTCCTTGTTGCGGAAGACCGTGGTGACCCCCTCGAAGTAGTTGGAGATGTCGCCCATCGTCTCTGTCTGACCGAGGCGACTGTCTTGAGTGTTTGGATGCACGCTTCCGCTGTAAGCACACGGTTCTCTCGGCCAGTATTCGCCGACTACGGGCGTTAGGGCGGAAGCCCGCGCACTCGGCCGACCGATGTTTCCGCTGTAACCGTCTCCGCGTGGTTCAACGACGGAAGGCTGCTCACAACGAGCCTCGACTGAGAGGGCGTGCGCGGGTTTCCGCTGTAACAACAGAGTGGGAGTCTGACGCTCGTCGGCGACGAGAGACGGAGTGTGGACGTGCGGATTTCCGCTGTAACGTCCGACCACGGCCGGTCGGTCTTTCGGACGATATGGAGTGTGGATGCGCGGGTTTCCGCTGTAACGAGTGAGTGACTGTGGGGAGTCGTTCGAGAGTCGAACGCCGTCGGTCGCGAGTGGTGGGAACAGTCGCCGGCAAGAAGGTCACTTTCGGTTCTCTCCACGACTGCTACTCGGTAAACCCGATCTTAGACGGCTGGACCGACCTGTCTCGGCGGTATCAGACGAACCTCACGTTCCGGTTTCATCTATCTCTGTCTAGTCTAGTCTCAACTCTAGTCATAATGTAGAATATGAATCTTACGGTTGTAGTGGCACAGCAATCGTAGAACAGTCGTTGCAGGTCCCACAGACACCGTTTTACAACGGAAACGTGCACCTCCGTCTTATGTTTATATACTCTTTCCAGAACCACCGAGAAGTACCCAGCACCCTCGCCGTACCTTCACCGTTTACAGCGGAAACACGCACTTACACTCTCCGAGTGGACTGTCCACGCGGTCACCGAGCGTTGGCCCGGAGAATCGACACCGACGTCTGTTCGTGACGGTTCTCCGAGTGTCGGTAGCCAGTGAGACGCACTCCATGACACGTCCGTGGTCGTCGCTGAAGACGCCCACCGAACCGATCACCCCGTCCAGTCAGTTGGTTTACAGCGGAAACCCGCACTCGCGCACTCTCGGTCTCCGTTCTCGAATCGACGACCGCCACAGATTCGAGCGTTACAGCGGAAACCCGCACTGACACTCTCCGTCGGGTCCACACGCTTCCGAGAATGGGTATTCGACGGCGACGTCGACAGCATCAACAGCCTGACAGCGGCGACGACGACGCCCAGACCGACACTGAGACCGACGACGATGACAACGACACCGACGACGACTTAGTCGAGCAGGTCGTCGATGGCGGCTTCGACTGCATCGAGCACTTCTTCGGGCGACTGGGTGGCGTCGACGCGGACGAACCGGTCCGGTTCGGCGTCGATGAGTCGTTCGTAGTTCGCACGGACCTGCGCGAGATAGCCCGCCTGTTCGAACTTGTTGGTCGCGCCGCTCCGCTCCGCTCCAGTCTCGGGGTCGACGTCGAGATAGATGGTCGCGTCGGGCGTCCGCGAGAAAGCCGCGTGAATCCCTTTGATGTACTCCAGCGGTCGCTTCAGTTCCGAGTCCGCCAGACTCGCTGCCTGGTAGGCGAACCGTGAGTCGGAGTAGCGGTCGGAGATGACGACCTCGCCGTCGTCGAGTGCGGGACGGACGACACGCGAGAGATGGTCGGCGTGGTCGGCAGTGAAGAGAAAGAGCGTCGCCAGCGGGTCGGCGTCGTCGTCACCGATGGCGCGGTTGACCGCGTCGCCGTACCACGACTCGGTCGGCTCGCGGGTGAAGACGACGTCCGGATAGGTGTCGTGCAGCGCCTCCCAGACGGTCGACTTGCCGCTGCCGTCGAGTCCTTCGAGCGTGATGAGCATGGCCGAGGAGAGTCGGTGTCGCGGGTTAAATGTTCATAGCTTCGGTCCTCCACTCACCGCCCGATTCACTGCCCGATTCACCGTGGGACGCACCGCCTGATGCACCACCTGACGCACCGCGTTCACGACACCCGAAGCGAGCCGCCCGTCGAAACCGGCAGACACGGCCGCCACCCGCGCGGTAGCTTTACGTCTGTTCCGCGATAATTCTGGACTATGCACGTACTGGTCGTCGGCGGGAGCGGCTTCATCGGCACGAACCTGAGCACAGAACTCGTCGACCGCGGTCACGAGGTGACCGTCCTCTCGCGGAATCCCGGAGACGACGAGCTTCCGGCGGGCGTCGAGACGGTCGCGGGCGACGTGACCGACTACGACAGCATCGAGGGGGCCTTCGAGGGCAAGGACGCGGTCGTCTACCTCGTCGCCCTCTCGCCGCTGTTCAAGCCGAAAGGCGGCGACGACAAACATCTCGAGATCCACCTCGGCGGGACCGAGAACTGCGTCAAGGCCGCCGAAGCCCACGGCGTCAAGCGGTTCGTCCAGATGAGCGCGCTCGGTGCCGACCCCGAGGGGCCGACGGCCTACATCCGCGCGAAGGGGAAGGCCGAAGACATCGTGGAGGCCTCGGACCTGGAGTGGACGACCTTCCGTCCCTCGGTCGTCTTCGGCGACGGCGGGGAGTTCGTCTCCTTCACGAAGAAGCTCGCACCGCCGTACATCACGCCGCTGCCCGGCGGCGGCAAGACGCGGTTCCAGCCTATCTGGGTCGGCGACCTCGTCCCGATGCTCGCGGACGCGCTCGAAGACGACGAGCACGTCGGCAAGACCTACGAGGTCGGCGGTCCGGAGAAACTCACCCTCGCCGAGGTCGCGAAACTCGCCCACGGCGCGGAGGGACGCTCCGTGACGGTCGTCCCCGTCCCGATGGGACTCGCCGGAATCGGTCTCTCGATCGGCGGTGCCATCCCCGGCTTCCCGATGGGGGCCGACCAGTACCGCTCGCTGAAGTTCGACAACACCACCGCCGACAACGACGTCGGCGCGTTCGGGACGGATGAGTCCGAGCTGACGACGCTGTCGGCGTATCTGGGCTGAGACGGGACCCCCCACCGTCTGGGTCGTGGCGACGTCGACCGAGCCGCTCGGTCCAGGCGACCGCCGACAACGACTCCACAGGATTCCACGGGCACCACCGCCCGTTCCGAGATATTCTGTCGGCGTGTCAACGACCATATCTCTCGGACAAACAGCATATTTTCAGCGCGATCTCTGTCGTCATCTATCGGGCTTTTTGATGCGGCGTTCCACAGCGTCCCCAGTGGCAGACGGACGTCAGACGATCGGCCAACTGGCCGACAGAGGCCCGCTAGTTCGTGATTAGGGTCGAAAGAGTCTCGCAGCTCGGACTTTCAGCCATCACAAAATTTATCCCTCCTATCCACTTGGGATTCAGGCAATGAAGAGGGGAACGCACGAATGAAGCTGGCCATGATCGGATTCGGGCAAGCCGGTGGTAAAATAGTCGACAAGTTCGTGGAGTACGACAAGCGACACAACTCGGGCATCGTGAAGGCGGCCGTCGCCGTCAACACGGCGAAGGCCGACCTGATGGGACTCAAGCACATCCCTAAGGAGAAGCGCGTCCTCATCGGGCAGTCGCGTGTCAAGGGCCACGGTGTCGGTGCCGACAACGAACTCGGCGCGGAGATCGCCGAAGAGGACGTCGACGAGGTCCAGAGTGCCATCGACTCGGTCCCCGTCCACGAGGTCGACGCTTTCCTGGTCGTCTCCGGACTCGGCGGCGGGACCGGGAGCGGTGGCGCGCCCGTTCTCGCGAAGCATCTGAAGCGCATCTACACCGAACCCGTCTACGGACTCGGCGTGCTTCCGGGCAGCGACGAGGGTGGCATCTACACGCTCAACGCCGCACGCTCCTTCCAGACGTTCGTCCGCGAGGTCGACAACCTGCTCGTCTTCGACAACGACGCCTGGCGGAAGACCGGCGAATCGGTCCAGGGCGGCTACGACGAGATCAACGAGGAGATCGTCAAGCGCTTCGGCATCCTGTTCGGTGCCGGTGAGGTCACCGGCGGCGAGGTCGCAGAGAGCGTCGTCGACTCCAGTGAGATTATCAACACCCTCGCGGGCGGCGGCGTCTCCACCGTCGGCTACGCCCGCGAAGAGGTCGAAGAGAAACAGAACTCCGGCGGCCTGCTCTCGCGGCTGACCGGCGGTAACGACGAGGACGACGGCCTCGACACCGCGCGCACGACGAACCGTATCACGAGCCTCGTGCGCAAGGCCGCGCTCGGCCGCCTCACGCTCCCGTGTGAGATCGAAGGTGCCGAACGTGCCCTGCTCGTCTTGGCCGGGCCGCCCGCCTACCTCAACCGGAAAGGTATCGAGCGCGGGCGGAAGTGGCTCGAGGAGCAGACCGGCAGCATGGAGGTCCGCGGTGGCGACTACCCGGTCACGGGTAGCGGCTTCGTCGCCAGCGTCATCCTGCTCTCGGGCGTGACGAACGTCCCGCGCATCAAGGAGCTCCAGCAGGTCGCCATCGAGGCCCAGGAGAACATCGACGAGATCAACCAGGAGAGCGAATCCAACCTCGAAAGCCTCGTAAACGACGATGAGGACGAGCTTGAATCGCTCTTCTAAGCTCCTCGTCGCCTGCCTCGTCCTCCTCGCGGCGGTGGCAGCCCCAGCGGCTGCCGTGTCGCTCGCGGACTCGGACGTCCCGAGCGAAGCAGAGGTCGGCACGCAGGTCAGTGCGACGGTGACGCTGGACGAACTCTACCAGAACCCACAGCTGGAGGCGTGGACCCTGCAGGGCCAGACGAACCTGACCGACGTCACCTGGACCGTCAGCTACTACGACCAGACCGGCTCGCAGGTCGACCAGGAGTCGACCGACGGTCAGAACATGACGGCTGACATCGCCGCCGCGGACGACGTGAGCGAGGTCCACGTGCGAGTCACCGGGACGGTTCCGGAAGTGACCAACTACAGCTACGACCCCGACCAGACGTTCCTGTTCGCGTCGCTGACGCAGGCACGCGACGGTGGCTCTAGCAACGCCATCGAGTCGTGGCAGGTCCACCACTATACCGAGGAGAGTCAGCCCGCCCGCGAGGCCATCGACGAGGCCGCCGCGGCGGTCGACTCCTCGGGCAGTGACGAGGCCGAACGGACCCTGAACAACGCGATCCGTGCCTACAACAACGCGAACGGTCCCAAAGGCTTCGAGCTGGCGACCGAACTCGCAAACGAGGCACAGTCGCAGGCCGAATCCGCCGAGCAGTCCGCCCAGACGACGCAGCTCGCCCTCTACGCGGTGGGCGGTCTCGTCGTCGTCGGTCTCATTGTCGGCGGCGTCTTCTGGTACCGCTCCCAGCAGGACAGCTACGACAAGCTGGGCTGAAGCCAGAAACTCCTTATCACTCTCTCTCCGTAGCGCCGGTATGCGCGTCGTCGTCCCGTTCGCCGTCGACCAGCCGAAGACGAGACTGTCGGCCACCCTCAGTGCCGACGAACGCCGGGTGTTCGCCCGCGCGATGCTCGCGGACGTGTTGGCCGCCGTCGACGCCACCGGCCACGAGCCGACGGTGTTGGCGACGGCCGAACTCGATGCCGACGCTTCCGCCGCGCTCCCCGACGACAGCGACGTCGTCGTCGACGACAGCCCGCTCTCGACGGCGGTCAACGACGTGCTCGCGACGGCCGAGGACCCGGTCGCCGTCCTCATGAGCGACCTGCCGCTGGTGAAGCCCGAGACCGTCCGGCGGCTGGTCGCGAAGTCGGGCGACGTCGTCGTCGCGCCCGGCCGCGGCGGCGGCACGAACGCGCTCGTCGTCCGCGACGCCGACTTCCGCGTCGATTACCACGGCGCGTCGTATCTGGACCACCGAGCGGCCGC
Source organism: Halogranum gelatinilyticum (assembly GCF_900103715.1). Taxonomy (NCBI): domain Archaea; kingdom Methanobacteriati; phylum Methanobacteriota; class Halobacteria; order Halobacteriales; family Haloferacaceae; genus Halogranum; species Halogranum gelatinilyticum. The sequence continues at coordinate 733,458 of NZ_FNHL01000002.1, forward strand.
TCGCGACGTCGGCGCGTCGCTCGGGACAGTCGACTCCTTCCGGCTCGCGACCGACGTCGACGAGCCGTCGGACCTCACCGAGGTCCTGATTCACGGCGACGGCGCGGCGGCCGACTGGCTCGTCGACGCGGGCTTTCAGCTCTCGGTCGACGAGGGGCGCGTCGGCGTCGTGCGGGAAGAAGAGCGGTCGTGAGTGCGGTCAGTCGCGCGACGATTACGTCCGGTCGACCTGCACCAGTTCCTCGGTCGCCATGTTGAATCCGGCATCCGGCTCGGCGAAGTTCGGGATGTCCTCCAGCGCGGCGTTGGCCGCCTCGGACTCCATACCCTCTCGGAGGTCGCCGGGGCTGTCGAAGTAGAGTTCGGCGACGGCGTCGTACTCGGCGCGGTCGGGGCTGAGCGCGAAGGCGACGGTGTACTTCCGGAGGTTCGTGATGTCCTCCGCGATGGGGACGTGTTCGTCCAGATAGTATTCCTTGAACTCCTCGAAGCTCGTGCCCTCCTTGCGGGTGAGGGTGATGACGAGTTTGATCATCCGTCCGCGTTTCGGCCGCCGGGAGTATAACCGTGCCGCGGCGAGTCGGGTGTGGGTCACGTTGCTGTCAAGACGGGGGCTGTCCATGACAGGAGGCCTTTTCACACTCCGGGTCCGAGCGGTGTCCATGTTCCCCGCGGCCGAGGAGTACGGAATCGACATCGAGGTTTCGGACGCCGCCGTCGAGCGATTGCTGTCCGTGACGCCCGCCGACGTCGAGGCCGCACCCGCGCTCACCTACTCGCGGAACGTCTTTCTGCCGTTGACGACCGCCTGCCGGTACACCTGCACCTACTGCACCTACTACGACGTGCCCGGAGAGGCGACGCTGATGTCGCCCGAGGAGATCCGCACCCAGTTGCGGATGGGTGCTGACGCCGGCTGTACGGAGGCACTGTTCACCTTCGGCGACAAGCCCGACGAGCGGTACACAGAGATCCACGACCAACTGGCCGAGTGGGGCCACGACTCTATCGTCGACTATCTCTACGAGGCCTGCGAGATGGCACTCGACGAGGGGCTGCTCCCGCACAGCAACCCCGGCGACTTGACCGAGAAAGAGTTCGAGCGACTCCGCGAGGTCAACGCCTCGATGGGCGTGATGCTGGAGACGACGGCCGACGTCGACGCTCACTCGGGCGGCCGACGGAAGACGCCGGGGCAACGGCTCAACACGATTCGCGCCGCCGGTCGTACGGACGTCCCGTTCACGACGGGCGTTCTCGTCGGCATCGGCGAGAGCTGGCGCGACCGCGCGGAGAGCCTACTCGCCATCAGGGAGTTGCACGAACGGCACGGCCATATCCAAGAGGTGATCGTCCAGAACGTCGTGCCGAACGAGCGGTCGGACTTCGAGGGACCGTCGCTGGAGACGCTGCGGCGGGTCGTCGCGATGGCGCGCGTCTGTCTGCCCGAGGAGGTCTCGGTGCAGGTGCCGCCGAACCTCGCGCCCGCCCGCGACCTGCTGGACTGCGGCATCGACGACCTCGGCGGCGTCTCGCCGGTCACGGACGACTACATCAACCCCGACTACTCCTGGCCCGCGCTGCAGGAACTCCACGACATCGCCGACGCCGGTGGCGTGCCGTTGTCGGAACGGCTGCCCGTCTACGAGCGGTTCCTCCCCGAGTCACTGGACGCCGCCGCCGACTGGCCGTGGACCGCCGAGCGCGTCCGCGAGGCACTGCTCGCCGCCGACGACGCGGGCCGTCGGTACCGGTCGCTCCTCGGCGAGTGACGGCCGACCACTTCTCCTCGGGAGCGTTCGCGCCGTACAGAACCGCCGTTGGCCGGTGCATTGATGGCTCTGCCGCCGTAACGCCGGGATAGACATGTTGCTGGACACCGCACTGACGGCCACGGTACCGTTGCAGACACTCCCGACAGGAGCCGAACTCGTCGACACGTTCGTCATCCCTGCGTTGACGTTCCTCGTCGGCTTCCTCGCCATCTACTTCCTCGGGAAGACGGTCCTCACGCCGGTCGTCAGACGCGTCCTCGACAGCAAGGGCTTCGACTCGTCCGTGAAGAGTCTCGCCGACAGCATCATGGGCGTCGTCGTCTGGGTGCTCGCACTCACCGTCGCGCTCACGCTCGCCGGATTCGGCGGCTTCATCGCCGCGCTCGGCGTCTTCGGCGGGGCCGTCGCGCTCGCCGTCGGTTTCGCCGCACAGGACCTGCTCGGTAACTTCGTCGCCGGGATCTTCATCCTGAAGGACAAGCCGTTCCAGGTCGGCGACTGGATCGAGGTCAACGACATCTCCGGCCGCGTGCAGGACATCGACCTCCGGGTCACGCGGGTCAAAACGTTCGACAACGAGCTCGTCACCGTCCCGAACGGCGACCTCGCGAACAACGCCTTGACCAACCCGGTCGCCTTCGACAAGCTCCGCCAGAAGTTCGTCTTCGGAATCGGCTACGACGACGACATCGAGCAGGCCAAAGACGCCATCCTGCAGGAGGCGAACGACCACGAGGAGATCCTCGCCGACCCCGCACCCGACATCCGCGTGACGGAACTCGGCGACTCCGCGGTCGGCCTCCAGACGCGCTTCTGGATCGACGAGCCGAGCCGCGGTGACTTCGTCCGCGTCCGCTCGGACCTCGTGCAGGCCGTGAAGGAACGCTTCGACGCCGAGGGCATCGATATGCCGTATCCGCACACGCAGCTCACGGGCGGTATCGATGTCGAAGGAATCCAGACCGCCTCCGCGACGCCGTCGGACGACTGAGCGCGCGTTGTCGACCTGCGATTTCTCCCGTTTTTTACCAGTGAGCGACGGCTCTCGCCGAGTCAGAACACGCTGTCTGCGGTCGCCGCGCCGACGACGCTGAACACCGAGCCGATGCTGACGGCCTTGAACGTCGTCGTCGCGGGCGAGGCCGCGGTGAACACGTCCGAGGCGGCGAACGCGAAGGCGAGGAGCGCGACCGAGAGATAGGAGACGGCGACGAGCGAGAGGAACCGGGTCGGAATCCCGGCGAGTTCGCCCTCCTCGTTGGCGTCGCGGTCCTCGTCGGCGCGGTAGAGCGTCCCGTAGCCGACGACGAGGACGAGACAGACCGTGACAGCCGCGTGATACCAGCCCATCGCCCGCGCGAGGTTCCAGACCTCCTCGGTCACGACGAACGGCCCGGCGAAGAGGAAGCCACCGACGACCTGCTGGGCCAGGTCGTCGATGCTGAAGTTGCCACGGAACACGCAGGCAGGTTCACGACGCACGGGAAAACCGCTGGTGGTTCGACTCCGCCGGAACCGACCGCGGCGTTCACGCAGAGGGCAGCGAGACTCAGATGTCGACGTAGTCGGGGACCCGTTTCCGGACGGCCGTGTAGACGACGCCGACGACCAGTCCCGCGACGGTGAGCGTCCGGACCGAGCCGCCGAAGTAGAGCAGCCCCGGCACCGACAGCAGGCCGGTCAACACCAGATCCTCGGGCGCGCCGTCGTAGCGAACCCACCGTTTCGGGACGAGCCACTGCCCGCGGGGGTGGAGGAACACCGCCTGGTCGGAGGGCTCGGCCCACGGCCGGGGTTCGGGACCCGCGCCGAACCAGTCGACGACGGAGTGGACCGCCGCAGACAGCGAGAAGAGCGCGAATGCCACCGTCGCCGCCGACGGCGACAGGGCGGCGAGGAGGGTCGCCGGGAGCGCGAAGAGCCAGTAGTAGACCGGAAAGTGGAGCGTCTTGCGGTGCTCGCCGACGAAGAGATCGAGGTCCGGGAAGATACCGCCCGCGATACCCGCGAGCGCGCCGACGGCGGCGAACTCCGGGGCGACGGCGAGAAGCGGGGTCGCGAGCACCACGCCCGTCGCGGTGTGGGTCGGACTCATCATGTCGTCATCGTCTCCCTCTCGGCACGCGACGGGTTTGGCTCTTACTTCCTCAGTCGTCGGCAGGAGCCTGTCCGCCGTCGTCGTTGCCACCGCTTCCGCCGTGTCGGCGGTGGCCCGCCCCGAGCATCGGTGAGCCGTCGGCGCGCGGGCCGAGCGTCGGGCCGTGTGGGCCGTCGTCCGGGTCGATGCGGCGACGCTGGCGGTAGTCGGTCGACCGTTCGACCGCGGGGCGGCCGATGGCCGAGATCATGTCGACGTACTCGTCGAAGGTGCGGTACTCGCCGTACTGGCCGCCCGCGCGCTTCGTGATCTCCTCGGAGAGGATGGTGCCCATGAAGTCGTCCGCGCCGCAGTTGAGCAGCTTCAGTCCTTTCGCGTTGCCGTATTTGACCCACGAGGACTGGATGTGGTCGACGTTGTCGAGGAAGAGCCGCGCGACGGCGATCATCAGCTCGTCCTCCGCGTCGGAGGCCCCGCCGTCGACGACGCCGTGTTCGTAGAGCGGCGTGTTCTGGTGGACGAAGGAGAGCGGGACGAACTCGGTGATGCCGCCCGTGCGGTCCTGCAGGTCGCGGACGACCTTCAGATGTTTCACGCGGTGCATCTCGTTTTCGACGTGGCCGTACATGATGGTCGCCGTCGTGTCCAGCCCCGCGGCCATCGCACCCTCCATCGCGTCGACCCAGTCGTCGGTCCGAATCTTGCCGGGGCAGATGACGTCGCGCACCTCGTCGACGAGAATCTCCGCGGCCGTGCCGGGCGCGCTGGCGAGTCCGGCCTGCTTCAGTTCGCGGTAGACGGACTCGTAGGGCCAGTCGGTGCCGCGCTTGGCGTGGTAGGCCTCCTCGGGCGTCATCGAGTGGAGATGGACGCCGTCTATGCTCATGGCCTCCATCTGCTCAACGTAGGTACCGGGGTCGGTGGTGTAGTCCGCGGGCGGCTTGTAGTTGACGTCCTTGTTCCCTTCCGCGACCGCGTTCCGGAGCATCTCGTGGTGTTCCTCGTTCAGCGCGAAGGCTGGATGCAGCCCCGACACCGAACAGACCTCGTAGATACCGAGGTCGAGCGCGTCGTCGACGATTTTGCGGGACTCCTCCGGGGTCTTGGTGAAGCCCGCGTGCTCCTCCTGATAACTCGTCTCGAACTGGTGGGCGGTGTCCTTGAAGTTACAGAAGAGACAGCCGACGTTGCAGGCGGTGGTGACGTTGTTGTTCAGGTTGGCGACGAAGGTCACCTCGTCGCCGACGACGTCGGCCCGGCGGCGGTCGGCGGCTTCGAGGACCCGCTCTTTCCGGACGGGGTCGATGCCGTCGACGTCGGTGCCGGTCGTCAGCAGCTCGACGCCGTCGTCGACCGTCAGCCGGTCGCCGTCTCGGGCCTTGGCGAGGGCGTTCTCGAACGCCTGGTCCGTCTCCGGCACGTGCGCGAAGTCGAGGTCGAGGTCGGATACTGACGGCCCAGTCATGGCCCGATGTGAGACACCAAGCCGACAAAAGTGGGTCGGTTACCGGAAACGCGCGTTTCAGCCGTCGCTGGCGGCCGACGGCGGACGCTTCGTCACGTCGGTGTGGGCGGCGACGACGTGCGTCACGGTCCCGCCGTCGTCTCTGATGGGCGTCAGCTCGACCTGCACGCGGAACTGTCCCGTCGAGGCCGTCGCCAGCACCGGTTCGGCGACGACCGACTCGCCGTTCTCCATCGCCGACGCCATCCGGTCGACCTGTTCGCCGTCGTCGTAGCGCGTCCGCCAGTTCGTCCCGACGAGGTCGTCCGCGCTCGCCTCGGCCATCGTCCGGAAAGCGTCGTTGACGTAGACGATCGGTTCGTCGTCCGCGCTCGTATCGACGATGTGGACGCCGACGGCCACGACGTCCAGTGCCCGGCTCTCCAGTTGGCGGCCAGCCGTCGCCGCCCCCTCGGCCGTGAGGTCGCGGACGATACAGACGTGGCCGCCGTCGTCCATCTGTGTCAACACCAACTGCTCGGGAATCATCCGTCCGTCCTTCGCGATACCGGTCGAGATGCCCCGCCACGTCCCCTCCTCGACCAGTTCGGGGAGAATCTCCTCTTCGAAGCGGCGGGCTTCCGACTCGGGATACAACACCCCCCAGTGCGAGCCGACGAGGTCCGCGCGGTCACGGCCGTAGACGGACGCGTACGCCTCGTTCATATATCGGTAGACGCCGTTCTCGTCGAGAATTCCGATGCCTTCCTGTGCCGATTCGATGGCGAGGAAGCTCCGCCGGACCTGCTTCTCCGCCCGGTGTTTCTCGACGAGGTTCGCCACCTGCTTCGCGAGGACGGGATACTCCTCGGTCCCGCCCTTCTGGAGATATTCGTCGACGCCCGCCGAGATGGCCTTGCTCGCGATTTCCTCGCTGCCCTTGCCGGTGAAGAGGACGAACGGGATGGACACGTCCGCCTCGCGTAGGCACTCCAACAGTCCCAGTCCGTCGAGGTCGGGCATATCGTAGTCGCTGACGAGGCAGTCGTACTCGCGGTCGGCGAGTTCGTCGAGCACCGCGGTCGGGTCCGTCAGAGCCGTCGCTTCGAGCGCGTCGAGTTCGCGCTCCAGAAACGTTGCCGACAGGTCGGCCATCGCCTCGTCGTCGTCGACAACGAGGACGCGTATCGCTCGCTCGTCGTCACCGAAAGGAGCGATGTCACCTGACTGCCACGGATGCATACGTGCTATCCGTGGAGTGGGCTTATAACACTGTGTCGTTTCAGCAGAGTATCCGAGAGACCGTGGCTGCTCAGCCGACGACCGAAACGAGTGCCGGGCCGACGACGACAAGAACCGCGCCGAAGACGAGCGACGAGCGGAGCCACTGGCCGCGGACGGCGGTCGCCTGCTCCTCGTAGATGCGGCGGCCCGCCCGCGGCAACACGAGATGCGCGAAGAACGCGTAGATGAAGAGCACGACGACGACCACCGAGAGGATGTGTGGTACCAGCTCGACGCCGTCGACCGCGACGAGTTCCGGGAAGGCCGCGCTCAGGAGTGCCAGACAGCCCGCGTAGAGCACACCGGCGACGATTCCCGCGCCGTAGTGGGCGACGTTGGCGTCGCGGAAGCGGACCTCGTCGGGCGTCGTCCGGCGGAGCACCGACGCGGCGACGTACGCCGGGGTGAACCCCTCCGGTTGGCGACTCATGGGAAGAAGCATGGCGACGGCGGCGATCAACCCAGCCACTGCACCCGCAGCCAACGTTCCCAAGAGCGTCAGCTGTGGCAGGGCGAGCTGTGTCACCACCTGGAGGCTACCCGGAGCCATCATCACCGAACAGTCGGTGTGAGGCTATAAGCCTACGGGACTCTCCGCGGAGACGGAGTGTCAGGTCCCGTGACGTCGCCGGAACGCCGTGACGTCGCCCGGAACGCGGCGTTCGGCGTGCGACGCACGGTGTCCGGCGTGGAACACACAGCGTGCGACGTGCGACACGCGTCCTCAGCCGTCGACGAGGTCCGCAACCGCGTTCCACGAGATGGCCGTCCGCGCACCGGCGGCGCGGGCGGCGAGTGCCCCACAGGCGTTGGCGACGGCGAGTGCCGTCGAATCGTCGTCGCCGCGGAGCCGACTGGCGAGAAAGCCCGCGGCGAAGGCGTCGCCCGCGCCGGTCGTGTCCACCGGGTCGACGGCGAAACCGGGGTGGGAGACGACCGCGTCGTCGCCGCGGCGGTTTTGGTCGTCGCTACTGACGTCGTCGCCACGGCGGACCTCGCCGCCACGCGCCCCGTGTTTCAGCACGACCGTCGTCGTCCCGTCGGGTCCCGCGTCCCACTGGTCGAGCGCGGTCGTCGCCTCGCGGTCGTTGAGGAAGACGAGGTCCGCGCGCTCGAGCGTCGCCGAGTAGTCGCGTTCGCCGAGGCGACGGCCGGGGTCGAAGCTGACGAGGAGACCGGCGTCTGCCGCCCGCTCGGCCAGTGCTGCGGCCGTCTTCGGCCGTTGGCTCGTCAGATGGAGAACGTCGGCGTCGGCGAGCAGCGTCTCCGAGAGATCGTCCGCGCGGAACGCTTCGTTGACGCCCGAGCAGCCGAGGACGAACACCTCGCCGTCGGCGTCGACGACGAGATACTTGACCGCCGTCTCGCCCGCAGCGGTCCGAACCGGATCGCAGTCGACGCCGCTCTCGGCGAGTTCCTTGGTGGTCGCGCGGCCGTGGTCGTCGTCGCCGACGCTGCCGAGCAGCGAGACGGGCACGTCGAGACCGGCCAGCCCGGCGGCGACGTTGGCCGCGCTCCCGCCGCCCGCGCCGGTCTGCGCCCGGATGGACGCCTCGCCGTCCGGCTCCGGCAGCCGATCGACGCGGAGCGTGATGTCCCAGTTGACGTGGCCCGCACAGATGACGCGCGACATATCTACCCAGAGACGCGCTGTCGCCCTAAAACCCACCGACGACGGACGGCCGCGTCGGTGCCGGCCGAGTGCGCCGCCAGCCGTCCGTCGACGGTCAGGCGATGGAGAAGAGCACGAGGTTGTGCGCGCCGGGACCGAGACCGACGGCGGCGACGAGTCCCAAGAGGAGATAGCCCTCGCCCGGCTCCTCGCGGACGTAGTCGGCCATGAGGACCACGACGAACGCGGCGACGAACAGTTTTACCAGGACGAACAGCCACGTCCCGCCGACGTATGGCGCGGTCGGCAGTGCCTGCCCGAATTCGATGATGATTCGCGAGAGCGGCGTCCGCTCGCTGAAGCCCAGCAGTTCGAGACCGACGGCGGTCGACACGCCGTCGAGGACGTGGCCGAAGAGCGCGAGGACGCCGACCGCGCCGGTGACCCGTGCCCCGGGTCGGACCCGGACGAGCACCACCCAGCCGGCTGCGGCGAGAACGGCCGCCCCGACGAGTGCGAGTCCGGGCCACGTCACGGCCAAGGAGCCGCGGTCGAGACCGACGCCGAGCGCGGCAGCAAGTGCCGGGAGGAGGACGAGTGTCCCCGTCGCGGCGAGGACGGTAGGCACCGTCTCCTCGTCGACGGCGGCGTCGCCCGCCAGCCAGACCGCGCCGACGAGGATACCCACGGAGATGTAGACGCTCGGCGTGCCCGCGAGCGGGTCCAAGAGAGCCGGTAACGCGCCGACGACGTGCAGGACGTGCAGGACCGAGCCGAGAACCATCCACGGCGCGAGCCCGAGGACGTGCCGACCGGTCACGGCGGGTCGGCGGGCACGGACGCCCGCGACGACACCGACCCCGGCGACGGCGAGGACGAGCAGGTAGGGCAGCGGCGGCAGCGCGAACCCCTCCGGGAGGATTTGCATGGGAGAACCCGCGTCACGTCGCGGTGAAAGCCTTACGGGATAGGCGTTGCTCGCTCGAAGAACAACTGTGGCGCGTGGCTTCGCGCCGTTTTATCGGCGCGTGACACTCGTGCGAGGGATGAGGAGCGCAGGGAGCGAAGCGACCGAGCACCGCAGTCGGTTGGGGAGGGCGTGGCTGTGGCGGGTGTCTTCGTGAGCGCAGCGAACGAGGGCTTGGAAGAGCTTGCAACCACACAGACCAACACGAATCGGACCGGGGAGTCTTTCACGGCTCACCACGACGCCCCGCGTATGAACAAGAGCGACTTCGCCGCCAGCATCGACCACACCGTCCTCGGGCCGGAGACGACCTTCGCCGACGTCACGGAGGTCCTCGACGAGGCCGACGAGTACGGGATGAACGCTTGCATCCCGCCGTGCTACGTCGCTGAAGCCGCGGAGTACGCCCCGGACGTCACACTCGCGACGGTCATCGGCTTCCCGCACGGGCAGAACACACCCGAGACGAAGCGCGAGGAGTCCGTCGACGCCTGGAACGAGGGGGCCGACGAACTCGACGTCGTCATCAACATCGGCCGACTGAAAGCCGGTGACGACGACGCCGTCGCCGCGGAACTGGCCGAAATCGTCGCGGCCGTCCCCGTCCCGGTGAAGGTCATCATCGAGACGGCCCTCTTGACCGACGACGAGAAGCACCGCGCCTGCGCCGCCGCCGAGGAAGCCGACGCCGCGATGGTCAAGACCTCGACGGGGTTCGCCGACGGCGGCGCGACGATCGAAGACGTCGAGCTGATGGCCGAGTATCTGCCCGTGAAGGCCAGCGGCGGCGTCGGCAGCTACGAGGAGGCGATGGCGATGTTCGACGTCGGCGCGGTCCGCATCGGCGCGTCGAGCGGCGTCGAGATCGTCGACGGGTTCCCCGAGGAGTAGTCAAGTCACTCGGTTCTCACTCGAAGCCGACGACGTAGTGGTCGTCCTGATTTTCGCTGACGCCCGCGACGAGGAGTCCGTCGCCCGCGGCGACGTGGCCGACGCCGCCATCGAACGGCTCGCCGAAGCGTCGCTCACCGACGCGGAGGAGGTCGACGCCGATTCCGCCGTCGACGGCGAAGCCGTAGAGTTTGTCGCCAGCGACGTAGACCGTGTCGCCGACGACGACGGGTGTCGCCGAGCCGTTCACGTCCGCTCGACTCCGCCAGAGCCGTCGGCCGCCCTCGGCGTCGACGGCGGTCAGGCCGATGCCGTCGGCCGCGAACACCCGGCCGTCGGCGACGGCGACACCACCGCGGGCGAAGCCGCCGACTGCCGTCGACCACGCGATTGTTCCGTCCGAATCGATGGCGTAGAGCTTTCCGTCGTCACAGCCGACGTAGGCGCGGCCGTCGACGACGGCGGGGGTCCCACTGGCGGTGTTCGGCAGGCCGGTCTGCCAGTACCCCCGACCACCGGTCCCGAACGTGTAGACGTCGCCCCCGCTCGTGACCGCGTAGATGAGCGGCGGGTCGGAGGCAAGCGTCGACTCGATACGGCCGAAGACCGACGTTTTCCACACTGCCTCTCCCGTCTCGGGGTCGAGCGTGTAGACCGTCCCGCCAGCGGTCCCGACGGTCAGGCCACGAATCGTCACCGTCGGGGTGCTGTAGATTCCCTCGAACGGCTCGCCGCCGAAGGTCCGCTGCCACAGCACCTCGCCCGTCTCGGCGTCGAAGGCGCGGAGCCGTTCGTCGCCGTCGCCGAGGTAGACCACGCCCTCGTGGACGGTCGGCGGTGCCCAGTAGATCGCGCCGCGGTTGTCGGGGTCCGCAGACCACTTCACGTCGCCCGACTCGGCGTCGATGGCCAGGACGTCCGCGCCGACCGGCGCGTAGACGGTGCCGTCGGCAAGGACCGGTTGGGCGGAGATTTGGAAGCTCTCGACGCGCCAGCGTTCCGTCGGCGACGCGGTCGGTGCCGACCCCTGCGGGTTGTAGTTCGTGTTCCGAGTGTCGTGGCCGAAGGTTGGCCAGTCGGTCGCGTCACCCGCGGCGTCGGCAGCATCGTCGGAGTCGGAGCCGAGACAGCCCGCGATGCCGCCGGTCCCGCCAGTGGCGAGACCGGCGAGAAACTGGCGTCTGGAGGGCATTTTACACCACTTTCGACGGCCGTGTAATCAGTCTTCAGGTCCGCGTCGGGCTACTCCAACACGCGGAGCCGACTCGGACTGCCCTGCCCACCGTCGTCGACGGCGAACAGCGCGTCGCCCGCGACGGTGACCCCGGCGGCGACGTGTCCCTCGAAGGGGTAGTGCCAGCGTTTCCCACCGAACCGAAGACTGTCGACGCCGACACCGCCGTCGAGGGCGTAGGCCGTGATTCCCGTGTCGCCACCGAGATAGAGCGTGTCGCTGGCGGCCGCGGGCGGGACGCCGTAGGTGCCATCGACGGACCACTCCGTCTCGCCGCTCCGTTCGTTCAGGACGTCGGCGGTCGAGAGGTCGGTGCCGACGACCCTGCCACCGGCGACGACGAACGCTCCGTGCGCGACGGGACCTCGCTCGGCGTGCCATCGCGTTCGGCCCGCGTGGGCGTTGTCGCGGAGACGGAACACGCCGCCACCGAACGTGCTGGCGACGACCTCGCCGGAGGTCCCGAGCGCGGCGAGCGCGGTAATCTTCCCGGGGAGCTTCCGTCGCCACCCCCCAACACCGTCGTAGAGCGAGTAGACCTCGCCGCCGTGGGTGCCGACGTAGACGACGCCGCCACGTGTCGCGACGCGCGACACCCGACCGTAGACCTCGAACGTCCAGCGTGGCTCGCGCTCGTCGAGGTCGAGGAGGTGAACCGTCCCGCGACCGTCGCTGACGACGAGCGACGACCAGCCGTCGTCGCTGACGTAGCCGGGAACCGGTGGGACGTCCATCCCGGCTCGCTCGCCCTCGAAACTGTACCGCCACCGTTCCTCGCCCGTCTCGGCGTCGAGCGCGAGCAGCCCGGCACTGCTGTCGACGCCGACGTAGACCGTGTCGCCGTCGACGGCCGGTGCGGTGTACTGCGGTCTGTCGTCGTCTCCGAGCGCGCCGACGCGCCACAGTTCGTCTCCGCTGTCGACGTCGAAGGCGGTGAGATGGCCCACGGAGGACGCGTAGACGGTCCCGTCGGCGACGACGGGCCTGCCACCGAGCCAGTTGACCTCGGCGTTCCACCGCTCTGTCGGCTGCCCCGTGGGACCGTCGGCGTGCCGATTGTAACTCTGTCCCATCTGATCGAAGTTCGCCATCGGCCAGTCGGTCGTGCCGTCGTCGTCGTCGGACTGCGCATCCGTCTCGTCGTCACCGAGACAGCCGGCGACGCTTCCGGCCGAGAGCGTGCCGACGGTCGCGAGGACCTGTCGTCTGGAGGGCATTTCCTCTCGCTACCGACGGCCCGAATAAATCTCTTGTCACCCGCTGGCGTGCGCGAACCACCCGCAGGAGACGACACAGACCGTCGTGCTTTTGGCCACGGGTCCGAAATTCAGGGTAACTGAATGGCCCGATACCACATCGAGACCTACGGCTGTACGTCGAACCGGGGTGAGAGCCGTCACATCGAGCAGGCCCTCCGCGACGGCGGTCACCATCCCGCCGACGGGCCGGAGGACGCCGACGTGGCCATCCTCAACACCTGCACGGTCGTCGAGAAGACCGAGCGGAACATGCTGACCCGCGCGAAGGAGTTGGAGGCGGAGACGGCGGACCTCATCATCACCGGCTGCATGGCACTGGCACAGGGCGACGAGTTCCGCGAGGCTGGCGTCGACGCCGACGTCCTCCACTGGGACGAAGTGCCCCAGGCGGCGATGAACGGCGAATGTCCGACGGTCACGCCCGACACCGACCCCGTGCTCGACGGCACTGTCGGCATCCTCCCCATCGCCCGCGGCTGTATGTCGAACTGCTCGTACTGCATCACCAAGTTCGCGACCGGCCGCATCGACTCGCCGCCCGTCGAGGACAACGTCCGGAAGGCCCGCGCGCTCGTCCACGCCGGCGCGAAGGAGATCCGGATCACGGGACAGGACACCGGTGTCTACGGCTGGGACACAGGTGATAGAAAACTGCCCGAGCTGCTGGACCGCATCTGCGACATCGAGGGCGACTTCCGTGTTCGCGTCGGCATGGCCAACCCCGGCGGCATCCACGGGATTCAGGAGGAACTGGTCGACGTCTTCGCCCGCAACGACAAGCTCTACAACTTCATCCATCTCCCAGTACAGTCCGGCAGCGACGACGTCCTCGAAGATATGCGTCGCCAACACCGCGTCGACAAGTTCGTCGACATCGTCGAGACCTTCGACGAGCGACTGGACTACTGGACCCTCTCGACGGACTTCATCGTCGGCTTCCCCACCGAGACGGACGAGGACCACGCCATGTCGATGGCACTCATGAAGGAGGTCCGCCCCGAGAAGATCAACGTCACGCGCTTCTCGAAGCGACCCGGCACCGACGCCGCCGACATGAAGGGGCTCGGTGGCACGCTCAAGAAAGAGCGCTCGAAGGAGATGAGTTCAGCCAAGATGGACATCGTCGCCGACGCCTACGAGCAGATGGTCGGCAGTGTCCAGGAGGTGCTCGTCGTCGAGGAGGGCACCGGCGACTCCGTGAAATGTCGCGACAGCGCGTACCGCCAGATCATCGTCCAGAACGCGAGCGAGCACGGTCTCGAACCCGGCGACTTCGCCGAGGTCGAGGTCACGAGCCACCAGACTGTCTACGCCTTCGCGACGCCGGTCTGAATCGAGGCGCGCGCCGGACGGTCGGGGCGGCTTCGCACCAGCGGACGACCGACAGGACAATCCTTATGTTCGTCACAATAGTCCGTTGCGTATGGACATTTTCGTCGGTCGTCTCATGTCGTCTCCCGTTCAGACCGTCTCCCGCGACACACCCATCCAAGCGGCTGCGGATCTGATGTTGCAACACGGTATCGGCTCCGTCGTCGTCGTCGACGAGGTCGGCCATCTCGAAGGGATTCTCACGGCGACGGACTTCGTCACCCTCGCCGCCGACGGCCAGCCGGCCGAAGACACCGAGGTCTACGAGTATATGACGACCGACGTGGTGACGACCACCGCCAACGACACCATCACCGACGTCGCCGACGTCATGCTCTCTCGCGGCTTCCACCACGTCCCGGTCGTCGACGAGACCGAGGGCGTCGTCGGCATCATCACGACGACCGACTTCACCGCCTACCTCTCGGAGTCGGCCGTCAGCGACGAGTAGCACCCACCGCGGCGGTTGCGGCGGCTGTGCCCCCGCGACCCCGGCCGACCTTCTCGGCAGATTCGACAGGACGAGCGGCGGCTGAGCGCGCGCCGCCCACAGCGGCGGACGTCGCTCACTCCTCGTCGGGGTCGGCCGCGCGCCACTTGCCGGCTGCCTCCTCCGCGAGCAGGCCGACCAGCCGGTCGGTCTCTTCGTCCTCCTTCCACTCGCCGAGTTCCTTCGGGTCGACGTGGACGAACACGTCGTCGACGGCGTCGAGTTCGGAGATAGACTGGACGATGTCGGACTCGATGCGGTGGGCCTCGAACAGGGTATGGTTGCCCTCGACCTCGATGTGGAGGCTGACGTCGATCTCGGGGCCGACGTAGTGGGCGATGACGTCGTGGGCTCCCTTGACGTCGGGATGGTCGAGCGCGCGCCGGAGAATCTCCGCGCGGAGTTCTTCGGGCGGGGCCGCGCCGACGAGATAGTTGACGTTGTCGCGGACGATCTCGACACCGGTGTAGAGGATGCCGAGGGAGACGACGCCCGCAGCCAGCGGGTCGAGGACGGGGAAGCCGAGTGCCGCGCCGACGACGCCGACGAGCGCGGCGGTCGCGGTCAGAATGTCGTTGCGGTTGTCGACGGCCGTCGCGACGAGCGCGGGCGAGTGTTGGTCCTCGCCGACGCTGAGGCAGTACCGGTACAGGAGATACTTCGACACCCCACCGAAGACGAGCACGCCGGCGGCGAGCGGGCTGCCACCACCGCCGTAGGAACCGGCGAGGACGGTCGTCGCCGACTGCCAGAGCACCGCGAAACCGGCCGCGAAGATACCGAGCGCGATGAAAAGCGAGACGAACGGCTCGATACGTTCGTGGCCGTGCGGATGTTCGAAGTCCGGCGGCTGGGTGGTGAGATACAGCCCGGCGACGATGACGAGGCTGTAGAGCGTGTCGGCGAGGCTGTTGACGGCCTCCGACTGGACGGCGAGGCTCCCCGTCGCGAGCCACGCGGCCGCCTTGATGCCGACGAGGAGAGCGTTGATCGCGAGGACGACGAGACCCACCCGCCGAACCGCCCGCTTTCGGTCCATTAGCGGCGGATTCGACACCCGGAGGGAAAGACGCTTCGGGCCGCCGCCGTCGCCGTCGCCGACCTGGTCGGTACGGCCGTCGTCGGCTCAGGCGTCGAGGTCGAGGACGACCGCGCCCGTCTCGTCGGAAACGGTCGCGCCCGCTTGCTCGGCGAACGCCTCGTGGAGCCGGTCGTAGGTGTCCTCCAGTGCCTCGACGATGACCTTCGTGTCCGAAATGACGGGCATGAAGTTGGTGTCGCCGTCCCACCGCGGGACGACGTGGGTGTGGAGATGGTCGCCGATGGAGCCGCCCGCGGCGTCGCCCCCGAGATTCTCGCCCGCGTTGCAGCCAGCGGGACCGAGCGCGGCGTCAAGCGCGTCGAGCGTCCGCCGCTTGAGCTTCGCGTGGTCGAGGAGTTCCGCATCCGAGAGGTCGCCGAAGTCGCCGGTGTGGCGGTTCGGGATGACCATCGCGTGGCCCGGATTGTACGGATAGTTGTTGAGCAGGACGAAGCTGTGTTCGCTGCGGGCGACGATGCGGGACTCCCGGTCGTCGTCGCGCTCGGGGAGGACGCAGAACGGACAGCCGTCGATGTCGCCCGCGTCGTCGCGCTCGATCCACTCGATTCGCCACGGGGCGAAAATCTGCTCCATACGGGGGTGAAATCCCTGTGAGTGGTTAGCTCTGTCCATCCCGAAGGTGCCGGAAAATATGTCTGGTATCACCTGCTTGAACAGTTTACAGCGGCCGATGAACGTTCTCGTCGCCTCTGTGGGCACGAAACCGGAAAACCCGACGCCGTCTTGCGATGAACGGACGAAAAACGGCCGGAACTGCGCTCGCCCTTTATTATCGAGCCGCGAGTGGCTCTCAATACTATGGCAACGCAACCATCCGACCTCGACGGAGTGACAGAACTGTGTGCGGACTGTGACAACGAGACGCTACACGAGGTAAGGGTGGAACTCCGGACGGAGAGTTCCAAAGAAGAGAACGCCGAGTTCTCGCGTGAGCCGTACCGCGTGACGACCTGTCAGGAGTGCGAACGCGAGGACATCCAGCGGATGAACAACGCCTGAAAACTGGTTCTCTGCTTCTCGCCCGACTACGAACCGCCGAGCGGCCGCGTCATCGACTGGAGCCGGCGAGCGGCCGCGTCATCGAATAACACCGTCAAGCGACCGCATCATCGACCGAAGCCGCAGAGCCGACCGGAACCGCCGAGCGACGGCACCGTGGGCCGTCTACTCGGTCGTGATCTCACAGCCGTCTTCGGTGACGATGACGGTGTGTTCGGCCTGGCTGATGAGCCGACCGTCTTCCTCTTTCAGGACCGGATAGCCGCGGATGACATCGGCCTGCTTCAGCCGCCGCAGTGCCATGTTGGCGCGCGGGGAGTCGACCCACCGGCCCGCGAAGGGGAGGTTGTCGAACTCGGAGGTGATCTGGTCGAGCACCTGCCGGGCCTGCCGGTTCCGGACCGACCGCTCGGCTTGCAGTTCGTAGATCTCCTCGTCGGCACCCTCTGTCACCTTGCCACGGCCGTCGGTCGCGAACGGTTCGATGGCGACGACGTCGCCGACTTGGAGTTCGACGCCGCGGTCGACGCCGCGGTTCGGGATGTTCGGTCCGGTGTGGGCGTCGTACCGCTGGACGCCGTGTCCCGAGAGGTTGAGGACGGGCGTGTAGCCGTAGCCGCGGATGACGTCCTCGATCTCCGCACCGACGACACCGGTATCGACGCCCGCTTCGACGACGTCTAGCGCGGCCTCCAGGGCCTGTTCGGACGCCTCGACGAGTTCGTCGTTGCCGGTGAAGTCGATGGTCGTCGCCGCGTCGGCGATGTAGCCGTCGACGTGGACGCCGAGGTCGAGACAGACCATGTCGTCTTCGGTGAACACCGTCTCGTCGTCGGCACTGGGCGTGGCGTGGGAGGCCTCCTCGTTGATGGAGATGTTGGCGGGGAAGGCACAGCCGTCGGCCAACTCCTCGATGCGGGACTCGGCGTACTCGGCCACTTCGAGGTGAGTGACGCCGGGTTCGACCATCTCGGCGGCCTCGTCCATCACGGTGCGGAGGACCTCGCCTGCCTCGCGGTGCTTGTCGACCGTCTCGTCGTCGAGTGGTCCGATGCTCATAGCCCCCTGTTCCGCCGAAGCGGCCAAAGAGGTTCCGGCATGGCGTCTCCTCGGTCGCCGGGTTTTCCCGACGTGACGGCTCGTGCAAGGCCGTCTCATAGTTCCCACTCGGCTGACTATATAGCACACATGAGTTAACTTAGCAACTGTTTATCGGCTTGAGACACGTCCTAGAGACAGAACAGCCGCATGACCCGGACACCCCGATTCAGTGAGTCTATCGAGGCACAGCACCAGCGCGTGGACGCGGACGACTGGGACGACATCTACGTCGTCGGCGACGTCCACGGCTGCCTGTCGGAGCTGGAGACGCTGCTCGACCAGCTCGACCCCAGCGACGACGACCTCGTCGTCTTCGTCGGCGACCTCGTCCGGAAGGGTCCGGACAACCACGGCGTCGTCGACCTCGTGCGCTCGTCACCGAACATGCTCTCGGTCCGCGGCAACAACGAAGAGAAGATCCTCCGCGGGGAGAAGGACCCCGACGACCTGACCGACGAGGACGTCGAGTGGATCCGCGACCTGCCGGTCGTCATCTCGTGGGAGGGTGCGACGGTCGTCCACGGCGGCATCGACCCCCGGATGTCCCGCGAGGAACACACCGTCGACGACCTCCAGAACACCCGCTCGCTCGTCCCCGGCGGCAGCTACGACCCGCCGTTCTGGTGGGAGGAGTTCGAGGGTCCCGAGACGGTCTTCTTCGGTCACACCGTCCTCGAAGCACCCGCCCTCGCCGACTACGCCGTCGGGCTCGACACCGGCTGCGTCTACGGCGGTGAACTGACCGCGTACGACTGGCACGCGAAGGAACTCGTCACGCTCGACGTGGGACGCACCGTCGAAGAGCGGAAGGACTCGAAGTTCATCGACCCTCGGTCCCCGGTGTTGGCGAAATAGTAAGGACGACGAGACACCACATGAGCCACGAGGAGACGATGGGCGAGCCGGAGCCGGAGCAGCCGACCGACGAAACGAACCAAGGCGACGCTGTCGCCGACGAGCAGCGGCCAACGGCCGACGAGGCCACGAGCGACGAAAACGTCGCCAGCGTCGACCTCGACGACCCCGCACTCTATCTCAACCGCGAACTGAGCGAGTTGGCCTTCCAGCGGCGCGTCCTCCACGAGGCGGTCGACGACCGCAACCCCCTCTTGGAGCGCGTGAAGTTCCTCGCCATCTTCACGCAGAACATGGACGAGTTCTTCATGAAGCGGGTCGGTGGGCTGAAACAGCAGATGGACGCCGGGGTGACCGAACTCACGCCCGACGGCCGGACGCCCGAAGAGCAGTGGCGCGAGATCCTCGACACCGCCCACGAACTGTTCGAATCGCAGAACGAGTGTTACCACGAGGACATCAAGCCCGCCCTCGACGAGGCGGGCATCCACGTCCGCGACCACGCCGACCTCACGAGTGACGCGCAGTCCGAACTCCGCGACTACTTCGAGAGCTCCGTGTTACCGACGCTGACGCCGCTGACGTTCGACCCGGCGCACCCCTTCCCCTTCATCTCGAATCTCAGTCTCTCGCTCGCGGTCGTCACCCGCGACGACGAGGACGCCGACCTGAAGTTCTCGCGGGTGAAGATTCCGCGCAACCGACCCCGGTTCGTCCGCGTCGACGGCGACGGGGCGGCGACCGACGGCGAGGTCGTCTACGTGCCGCTCGAACAGGTCGTCGAGGCCAACCTCGACCTGCTGTTTCCGAACGTCGAAGTGGTCGACACCTCGTTGTTCCGCGTCACCCGCAACGCCGAGGTGCGGCGGAACGAGGAGGTCGCCGAGGGGCTCATCGAGGTCATCGAGGACGTCCTCCGGCAGCGACGGTTCGCGACGGTCGTCCGTCTGGAAGTCGCCTCGGATATGCCGCCGGAGGCCCGCGAACTGCTCGTCGAACAGCTCGACGTCGACGAGCGCGAGGTGTTCGAACTCGACGGCCATCTCGACTACCGGGACTTCTTCGACCTGATGTCGCTGGAGCGGCCGGAGCTGAAACTCGACCCGTGGACGCCGCAGGTCCATCCGCGCTTCGCCGACATCGACCCCGAGGACTCCGCGGACCTCTTCTCGGAGATCCGCCGCGACGACGTGCTCGTCCACCACCCCTACCACTCCTTCGACGACACGGTTCACCGCTTCCTCGACGCTGCTGCCAACGACCCCGACGTGCTGGCCATCAAGGCCGCCATCTACCGGACGGCGTCGGACTCGCAGGTCATCGAGAGCCTCATCGACGCCGCGAAGAACGGCAAGCAGGTCGCGGTGATGGTCGAGTTGAAGGCCCGCTTCGACGAGGAGAACAACCTCCGGTGGGTCAAACGACTGGAGGAGGAGGGCATCCACGTCGCCTACGGCACTATCGGACTGAAGACCCACTCGAAGACGGCACTCGTCGTCCGCGAGGAGGACGACGGCGTCCAGCTCTACTCACACATCGCGACGGGCAACTACCACTCGGAGACAGCGAAGACCTACGCCGACCTCGGGCTGCTCACGACCGACCGCGACATCGGCCAGGACCTCGTGAAGCTGTTCAACTTCTTCACAGGCCACTCGCTGCACGAACAGTACCGAAAGCTGCTCGTCGCCCCCGAGAACATGCGCGAAGAGTTCGTGCGGCTCATCCGCCGGGAGGCCGAGCACGCCCGCGACGGCAAGGACGCCCGTATCGTCGCCAAGATGAACTCCTTGGAGGACCCCGACATGGTCCGAGAACTCTACGAGGCGTCGATGGCCGGTGTCGACATCGACCTCGTCGTCCGCGGCATCTGTCGGCTCCGCCCCGGTCTGGAGGGCGTGAGCGAGAACGTCGACGTCTACAGCGTCGTCGGCCGCTTCCTCGAACATTCGCGTATCTTCCGCTTCCACAACGCGGGCGACCCGGACTACTACATCGGCTCGGCCGACTGGATGACCCGGAACCTCGACCGCCGGGTCGAGGCCGTCGCGCCCGTCGAGGACCCCGACATCCGCTCGGAACTCGATACCGTCCTCGACATCATGCTCACGGACAACCGCAAACGGTGGGAGATGGACGCCGAAGGCGACTACGAACAGCTCCGGCCCGCCGACGGCGAGGCGGTCCGAAACACCCACCAGCGGCTGATGCACCGCGCCAAGGAGTCGGTCCCCGAAGAGGAGACGAAGCCGCTGCCGGGCGAACGACAGCGGGAATCGGGCGTCGACCTCCGCGACACGTTCACCGACGGCCAGCCCTAACCATCAATTTACAAACTGAATATTTTTGATTGTTTCTTTGGTTCACCAAAGACATTTTGTTACGGAGACAAACGGGCGGCTATGAAGGGATTCGGTGATGAAGGGCTGGTAACGTTTCTGAAAGATAGTGCGGGCGAGCAGCTCCGGTGTGTCGCTCGGTACGACGACGATACCTACGAGATGCTCTACGCTCGTGACGACGTCTCGAGTGGGTACGCCGTCGATGAGTTCGCCGAAGTCGTCGACGATCTCCGCGACGTGGAGAACATGGAAGAGGAGCACACTTCGCGGCTCAAAGCCGGAAACCACCACGTCACGCTGCGGCTGTACGACCGGGCGGCCATCCTCCACTTCGGGCAGGGCGAAACCTTCGGGACGGTCGTCAGTCTCGATTCGGACGCCGCCGAGGACTTCGCCAGCTTCGTTGGTGCCTGTCTCAAGCATCTGTATCAGGACTCGCCGCAGAGCATCGAAAACGCGCCGAGCTGGGTATAAAACGGCCGTCCGACGGCTATACTGTACTTGTCGTCGGTTCACACGACACGCGGACTTTTGTGTCGTGCGCGCAGAGGAACAGTGATGAGTTTGTTGCAAGACGAAAATCTAGTCGAATTTCTGAAACAGGAGGCGAGCGAGCATCTCCGAAGTGTGATTCGGTACGACGACGACGAGTACGACTTCCTCTACATCCGTGAAGACATCACCAGTGGATACGAGTTCGACGAGTTTGCGCGAGTCGTCGACGACCTGCGAACCGTCGAACAGTTCGAGGTCGACCATACCTCACGGCTCAAGGCTGGCAACCACCACGTCACGATGCGGCTGTACGACCGGGCGGCCATCCTCCACTTCGGGCAGGGCGAAACCTTCGGAACGGTCGTCAGTCTGGACTCCGACGCGGCCGAGAACTTCGCTGGCTTCGTCGGCGCCTGTCTCAAACATCTCTACCGCGACTCGCCGCAGAGCATCGAAAACGCGCCGAGATGGGTGTGACCGCCCCGGCTACCGTCGCGCGACGCTCGTCTGCATCCCGTCGCTGTTGAACGCGCTCCCTGCTTCTCCGTCGGAATCGAGGAGGATAACGCCCGCCGAAGAGCCGGTCAGCTCGCCGAACTCGGCGATGGCCGTCTCGGCCGCCTGCTGGGCACTCAAGCCGTCTTCGAGATGTCGGACCGCCCGCCGCGAGAGTGTCACCTTCGCGATATCCTCGCCCGCGCCCGTCGCCGACGCGGCCCCGGCGGGGGCAGCGTAGAAGCCCGAACCGAGTTGGGGGACGTCGCCGACACGGCCAGCCAGCGCGAACCACCGGCCACCCGTGGAGGTCGCAGTGGCGAAGGACTCGCCGTCGAACGCGACCGCTCCGACGGTGTCGTGGTCGCTGAAATCCCCACGCTCGGTTACCGTCCCCTCCTTCTCGTCACTGTCCGCCGTCGGGTCGCTCGTCGACCCGCCGAACCGTGAGTCGAGCCACGCCAGATGCTCCTTCGGCGACCCCTGCGGCGGGTCGGCGTCGGCCCAGCGGGCTCGCGTCTCGTCGGTGAAGAGGTCGACGTCGGTGGCGACGCCGAAGTCGTCGGCGAGGTCGACGGCGTGGTCGCCAGCGACGAAGACGTGGGGTGTCTCCTCGGCGACGACGCGGGCGACCGAGACCGCGTGTTCGACGCCGGCCATCCCGGCGGCCGCACCGGCTTCACGGTCGGAGGTCATGACCCCCGCGTCGGTGCGGACGACGCCGTCGGACTGGACCGCGCCGCCGACGCCGGCGTTGAACCGGACGTCCGATTCGAGGACTCGAACCGCGGCGTCGACCGCGTCGAGCGGGGTCGCTTCGGCCGTGCCTGCGGCGGCCGCCTCGTCGAGGACCGCCTGTCGGGGCTGGGGGTCGTCGGGGACGCCGCCCGCGCCGCCGTGAACGATGACGTGCATGGTTCCGGAGTCGCCCGTCTCCGCCATGGACGTGTCGGTTTGGGAGCCGTGCCAACACGGCCGGAACGCGTCAATTGTTGCCTGTCGCGCGGCAGAACGGCAGGCCTTTTACACCGCGCCGAAAACCCCCGATTGTTCATGAGCCACGAGTACGACAAGGTCGAGGTCCCCGAAGAGGGCCAGCAGATCACGGTCGACGACAACGACGAACTCGACGTCCCCGAGAATCCGATTATCCCGATCATTCACGGTGACGGGATCGGAACCGACGTCGGTCCGGCCGCACAGAAGGTCCTCGAAGCCGCCGCCGAGGCCACCGGTCGCTCCATCTCCTGGATGCGCATCTACGCCGGGCAGTCCGCCCGCGACAAGTACGACGAGAACCTCCCGGACGACACCGTCGAGGCCATCAAGGAGTTCAACGTCGCCATCAAGGGTCCGCTCACGACGCCCGTCGGTGCCGGGTTCCGCTCGCTCAACGTCGCGCTTCGCCAGAAGCTCGACATGTACGCGAACGTCCGCCCGACCTACCACATCGACGGCGTCCCGTCGCCCGTCAAGAACCCCGAGAAGATGGACATGATCACCTTCCGTGAGAACACGGAAGACGTCTACGCCGGCATCGAGTGGGAAGCCGGTACCGACGAAGTCCAGCAGGTCAAGGAGTTCGTCGAAGACGAGATGGGGCAGGACGACGTCATGCACGACGGTCCCATCGGCATCGGCATCAAGCCGATTACGGAGTTCGGCACGAAGCGGCTCGTCCGCGAGGCCATCGACTACGCCATCGAGAACGACCGCCCGTCGGTCACCCTCGTCCACAAGGGCAACATCATGAAGTTCACCGAGGGTGCCTTCCGTGACTGGGGCTACGAGGTCGCAGAGGACGAGTACGACGAGACCATCACCGAGGACGAACTCTGGGAGGAGTACGACGGTGAGGTGCCGGAAGACAAGATCGTCGTCAAGGACCGCATCGCCGACAACATGCTCCAGCAGCTCCTGACGCGGACCGACGAGTACGACGTCATCGCGACGATGAACCTCAACGGCGACTACATGTCCGACGCCGCCGGTGCGCAGATCGGTGGGCTCGGCATCGCCCCCGGTGCCAACTTCGGGACCGCCCGCTGTCTCGCAGAGCCGGTCCACGGCTCGGCTCCGAAGTACGCCGGTCAGGACAAGGTCAACCCGACCGCGATGATCCTCTCGGGCCGCATCATGCTCGAATACATGGGCTGGAAGGACGCCGGCGAACTCGTCCGCGACGCCGTCGAGGAGACCATCTCCTCCGGAAACGTCACCTACGACCTCGAACGCCAGATCGAGGGCGGCACGAAGCTCGCGACGAGCGAGTTCGCCGACAAGGTCGTCGAGAATATCGAAAAGCTGTCGTAGACAGCTTTTCGAACCTTCACGGCAGAGCCGCGAAGGCCTCTCAAAATCCTCTCCCTGTCTTTCTCTCTCTTCACCTCGCCGAGTCACGACACCGTCGCCAGCGTCGCTACTCCTCCCAGGGTGCGTTCGTCCGTGGCGGGCTGAAGATGTCGACGCCGACGACCGTCTCGTCGCCGCGGTTCTCCGCCGCGTGCGGCTCCTCGCCGGGGATGACGTAGGAGTCACCGGGACCGACGACGATCTCTTCCTCGCCGTCGACGACGAAGGTCAAGGTTCCCTCGACGATGTAGCCGGTCTGTTCGTGCGGGTGGTCGTGTTTTTCGACGGCCGCGCCGGGGTCGATGACGAACTCTTGGACGCTCATCTTCTCGCCCGCTGCCATCTGTGTCAGGTGGACGCCTTCGATTGCTGCTACGGTGTCGACGTCGTCGTGGGTGACGCGCTCCATGAGGGCGTCTTCCCGACTCTCTGTATTCAACGTATCCCCCGTCGGCATCGGCGTCGGCGTCGACGCTGGTCCCAGTGTCCGACCATCCACCTACCGTAGCTCTTCGGCGAACAGCGCGACCCGACTCCGTACCGTCGTCGTGAGATGCTGCACCGTGAGCCGGGCGAAGCCGACCGGGTTCCGCGAGAACCGTCCGAGATAGTGGCCGACCCGCTGTTCGATGGAGTAGTACGTCTCCACGGACACGCTGCTGTACTCGGTGTCGGCGTCGACCATGCTGTTGGACTCGATACAGTAGACGGGTTTGCCGGTCAGCTGTGCGATTTCGGTCGCTTGTTTCAGCGAACTCTCGACGAACAGCTCCGCGCCGGTGTCCTCGTAGATGGCCGCTTTGTATTCGCCTCGGTTGTCCAACTCGCGTCGGGTCTGTTTGTCCGGCAGATCCATCATCACCAGCTGGTCGTACTCGACACTGTGTGTCCGAAGCCACGTCTCAGTCTCCTCGCGATACTTCTCCAAGCGACACGTCACCAGCCAGCCGACTTTCTTCGTCGGGACGTACGCCGGTTCGACCGTCTCGAGGAACCGCCGGTACCGCCGCCCGTCGTCGTTCTCCTCGGGAAACGGGTCTCGGCAGAGCACCCCGTCGATGTCGACACAGGCGTTCCGAAGTCGCGGATGATGGAGGACGTTCCACTCGAAGACGCGCGGCATCTCGACGACTTCCCACCAGTGGTCGACGAGCTGTGTCCCTTTCGGCGTGACGAAGATTGCCGCGTAGTCGACGGCGACGTCGCCGAGGTCCAACTCCTCGATTCGCGCTCTGGTCGCCGTCAGCTGATTGCCCGAGTTGACGCTGTCGTCGACGACGAGCACACGGCGCACACCGTCGAAGTCGGTCTCGCCCTCGTACCGCTCTCCGGACCCCATGATTCGCCGCTCTGCCAACCCCTCGACGTCGGAGACCGGAAGGTCGAGATACAGCGACAGCAACGTCGCTGGCGGCATCCCGCTCCGGGGAATGCCGACGATAAGATCGTACTGCCCGCACAGCTCTCGCGCCAGACCCCGACAGCCATCGTTCATCTCAGCCTGGCTACGGTATCTCATTCGGTTGCTATCCAAACGTCCTTGGAACACATAAGCATATAGACAATAAATGCAACATATCAGTACGCCAGAATTGGCAAATACACAGTGATACCGCTGATTTCCCGAACTGTCCCACAACACACCGAGAGGGACGTCGTTTTCTCCCGCTTGGAACTCGGCTGTCTCGAAGGCAGCGGCTGTCGTGCCTGTCGGGTCCAACGCCGGGGGCCGGAAGTTCAAAAGCATCGCCGACGAAGGATGCGGTATGTATGCGGTGGTCGGTTGTAACAACTGCAGCAACCTCTGGCTCCTCTCGGATGCGGACACCAAGCAGACGGCGAACTGTTCGCGGTGCGGGAAGACCCACCAGATCAAGAAGCTCAAACGCTTCTTCGAGTCCGAGAACCACGCCGAAGCGCGGCAGGCGCGGGCTGCCATCCTCGCTGGCAAGCAGGGCCAAAACGAGGCGTTCCAGAAGGTCGGCCACGTCGCCGACCTCGAACGGGAGGTAGAGAACGCTGGCATCGACGACCGTGAGTATCTCGAACGGTCGGGACTCGACGCCAACGCGGTCGAAGCCGCGGGCGACGTCGACACCGGCAGTTCCTCGCGGAGTCGTCAGGAGGTCGTGACCGACGCGTTGCGCGAGCGGGACCGGCCGACCGAAGACGAGGTGGTCGACTACGCGACGGAGCACGGCGTGCCCGCCGAGGCCGCCCGCGACCTCCTGGAGAAGCTGACGCGACGCGGCGAGGTCAGCGAGAGCCGGGGTCGGTATCGGCTGCTCTGAGGGGTGATCAGACCAGGCCGAGCAGTTTCAATAGTGTTAGGAGCGAGACGAGGACGCCGAGCAGCAGCTTCAGGACCCGGAGCCACTGATAGGCGGGCGAGTCCGTCACGTCGTCGGGAGCGAGTAGTTCGGAGGACATGGTGGAGACGCTCGCCGGTGCTCACCGTGCGAGCGCGTCTTCCACTTCTGGACACTGCGAAGTAAGCGCGACCCAGACGCGGCGAGTGAAAGTGGACGCGAAACCGAATCTCGTTACCGACCGAGACTCTCGTGGGCGCTGGAGAGATGTCGCGAGCCGAGTGCCGCGAGTAGGGAGAGCTCGCCGCCGAGCGCGCCGACCGCGATGGCCTCCGCGAGCGCGTCCGCGTTCGCCCCGGCGGGGTCGCCGCTGCCGCGGACGCCGAGGACGTCCAGCCCCTCGGCCTGCGTCGGGAGCTTCGTCCCGCCGCCGACGGTGCCGACTTCGAGACTAGCCAGAGAGACGGAGAAGTAGAGGTCGCCCTCCTTGACCTCCGCCGTCGTGATGGCGTTGGAGCCTTCGACGACCTGCGCGGCGTCCTGGCCCGTCGCGAGGAACATCGCGGCGACGACGTTGGCGACGTGGGCGTTGAAGCCGAGACTCCCCGCTTTCGCGCTGCCGACGAGGTTCTTCCGGGTGTTGATCTCCGCGATGGCCTCCGGTGTCGTGTGGAGTTTCTCCTCGACGACTGCACGGGGAATCAGGACGTCGGCCGTGACGCTCCGGCCGCGGCCCTCGACGGCGTTGATGGCGGCGGGCTTCTTGTCCGTACAGAGGTTGCCCGAGAGCGCGACGAGGCTGGCCGTGGTCTCTTCCTCGACGACGTCCGCGGCGGCGCGGGTGGCGATGGTGGCCATGTTCATCCCCATCGCGTCTTTGGTGTCGTAGCGGAACCGAAGAAAGACGTTGTCGCCGACGACGTACGGGGTCACGTCGAGCAGTTCGCCGTGGCTCGTCGTCTCCTCGGCAGCCTCCTTCAGTACCTGCTCGTTGTCGCGGACCCACGACACGAGGGCCTCGGCCTCGGCGACGTCAGCGACGCGGAAGACGGGCGCGCGGGTCATACCGGACTTCGTGACGCGGGCGGTCGCGCCGCCCGCGCCGTCGATGACCGAACAGCCGCGGTTGACGGAGGCGAGCAGCGCGCCCTCGGTCGTCGCCAGCGGGAGGTAGGTGTCGCCCGAGACCGCCGCGCCGTCGATACTGACCGGGCCGACGACGCCCATCGGAATCTGGGCCGCGCCGATCATGTTCTCGATGGCCGAGTCGGCCACCTCCGCCGGGAAGCCGTAGTCGCCGACGGCGTCGAGGTCGGCACCCGATTGCTCCTCGACGAGGAGGCGTCGGGCCGCCGCCGCCGTGTCCGCGTCGGCGTGTTCTTCGAGTTCGTGGAAGCGAAGCTCGCCGCTCTCGACCTTCGCTGCGAGATCTGCCGGGTCGCTCATGACTCACTCTCCTCGTGGCGGTCGCTAAGGACTGTCGGTTGCGGGTGAAAAGAGTGCCACGACGACGCGTGGCGATGGGAGACTCAGACTCCCTGCGGCGTCAGCGAGACTGCTGCCGCGCTGCGTCAGTTGGTCCGTCGCGTAGCGAAGGCTGCGGCCGCGAGGACTGCCAGGGCAGTGACGACGACACCGAAGCCGGGCGAGGTGGTCTCCGTCGTCTCACCGTCGGAGCCGTCCGAACCGTCCGAGCTACCGCCGTCCTCGGCGTCCTCGGACATCTCGGTCGTCGAGTCCGAGCTGTCGGAGCTATCCGAACTATCCGAGTCGCTCGAACTGTCCGAGTCGTCCGAGCTGTCGGAATCATCCATGTCGCTGGCCGTGGTCGTGGTGTCCGTCGGCGTCGCAGTCGTCGTATCCGTCGACTGCGTCGAGCCGATGGTCAGGTAGGCCGTGTCCGAGCCGATGGGGTTGCCGTCGGCGTTCAGGTAGAGACCGTCCTCCTCCCCACCACTGTCGACGTAGTTGTAGCGGAGGTCACCGTCGGTGTCCATGTAGGACTGGACGACGACCGACTGATTCTCCTCCAGGGACTCGTCGAGTTCGACCGTCACGTCCGAGTGCTGACCGGCTTCGAGATAGCCCGACGTGCCGACGACGCTACCGGGGTTCGCACCCGACTGCGTCTGGACGGCGACGAAGCCGCCCTCCGAGAGGTTGACGGAGTCGACCGTCACCGTCTCACCGCTCGTCGTCTGGTTGGTGACAGACGCCATGGCGTCGTGCGCCTCGTAGCTCACCGTCGCGTTGGCCGTGTCGGCCGCGCTCTGGCTGTTGATGGTCGTGGTGACCGTCGCGCTCCCCGCGTTCTGCGGGTTCTGGACCGGGGTCAGGACGAGCACGACCTCGTCACCTTCTTCGAGCGTGAGGTTGCCAGCGAGCGACACCTGCACGGCGGCACCGTTCTTCATGCCGGTGACGCTCGAGATGGTCGCGTTCTCGTCGATACGCGTCCCCATGTTGTCGCCACCGCGGTCGACGCCGACGCGTTCGATGGTGTCGGCACCGACGTTACTGACGCCCGCGGTGGGCTGGTCGACGCTGTAGTCGACGACGACGTCGTTCAGCTGCTGCCCGGTGCTCCCTGCGTCTGCTCCCAGTTCGACCACGACGGTGTGGGTCGACTCGGAGTTGTTCGGACCGGACGGTGTGGCGTCGATAGTCGCAGTCGCCCCTGCGGCCGCCACGGGGGTCGCGGCGGCAGCACTACCGAGCACCGTCATCAGTACGAGTAATCCAGCAACGAATCCGTCTCTGCTGCCATCTGGCAACATACAGAGTTTAATCCGGACCGAAGCTGGTAATGATTTGTGGCCGAAATCGTGGTAACGTGCCACGTTGCGGCGTCTATTGCCGGATTTCGCCACCTTCACTGTGTTCCCGAACCTCTTTGCCGCTCGCCGCGCCTTCCACGCGTATGACCCAGGCCGCCGACCTCCTCCTCACGAACGCCGAGGTCCACACCCTCACCGACCCCGACGAGACCCACGAGGCCGTCGCCGTCCGCGACGGCCGAATCGTCCGCGTCGGCAACAGCTACGAACTCCGGTTTCTCGACGGCGTCGACACCGACGTCGTCGACCTCGACGGCCGGGTGCTGCTGCCCGGCTTCATCGACGCCCACACCCATCTGACGGCGACGGGCCGGTATCTCGTCCACGCCGACCTCTCGGGTGCCACGGGACCGGCCGAGGCCGTCGAGCGGTTGCAGACGCGAGCGGACGAGACCGCTGGCGAGAGCGATGCCGACGACGAAGACAGTCGAGACGAGTGGGTGCTCGGCTTCGGCTACGACGAGAGCACGTGGGACGAGAAACGCTATCTCACCCGCGAGGACCTCGACGCCGTCAGCGATTCGCGGCCCGTCGCCGCCTTCCGCGAGGATATGCACGTCGCCTCGCTGAACTCCGTCGCGCTCGACCGTCTACTCTCTGAGATGCCTAGCGAGGACGTCCACCGCGAGGGCGGCGAGCCGACCGGCGTCGTCGTCGAGGAGGCCGTCGACCCGGTCTACGCGACCATCGAACCCGACGCCGAGGGCACCGAGCGGCTGGTCCGCGCGGCGCAGTCGTACGCCAACAAGCGCGGCGTCACGGCCATCCACGACATGGTCCGGAAGTCCCGCGCGCCGGAGGTCTACCGCGCGCTCGACCTCGCCGACGACCTCACGGTCCGCGTCCGAATCAACTACTGGGCGGACCATCTGGATGCACTGATCGAGACTGGCGAGCGGACGAACTACGGCAGCGACTTCGTGCAGACGGGTGCCATCAAGAGCTACACCGACGGCAGCTTCGGCGGCCGGACGGCCAAGCTCTCGGAACCCTATTCGGACGCGCCCGATGAGACCGGGCAGTGGGTCGTCGGTCCCGACGAGCTGGCCGAGTACGTCGCCCGCGCCGACGAGGCGGGCTTCCAGTTCACCGCCCACGCCATCGGCGACGAGGCCATCGATGCCGTCCTCGACGCCTACGAGAACTGCGAGGACCCCGGCGAGTCACGCCACCGAATCGAACACGTCGAACTCGCTTCCGAGGAGGCCATCGAGCGGTTCGGCGACCTCGGTGTGGTCGCCTCGGTCCAGCCCAACTTCCTGAAGTGGGCGGGCGAGACCGGTCTCTACGCCGACCGCCTCGGCGACCGCCGGACCGCGACGAACCGCTACCCCGCCCTGCTCGATGCGGGCGCGCGGCTCGCCTTCGGCAGCGACTGTATGCCGCTGGACCCCCTGCTCGGGATTCACCACGCGGTCAACGCCCCGGCCGACTCCCAGCGACTCGGCGTGACCGAGGCACTCCGCGCTTACACGCTCGGTGCGGCCTACGCCGGATTCGATGAAGACGAGTCGGGGACCGTCGAAGTCGGCAAACGCGCCGACCTCGTCGCACTGGACGGCTCGCCGTGGGAGACGCCCGACGCGATTCGAGACGTCGACGTCGCGCTGACCGTCGTCGACGGCGACGTCGTCTACGACGGTCGGTAGCCGCGGACCACCCAGAGCACCACTCCCAACGGTTTTACTCACACCAACACCCCGTTAGCAGTGCAATTCTCGTGTCTAAGGCACTAATGAGCGACGAATTGCACTCTGATCAGCTATTCGTGAGTAGTAACTACTGGCAATTAGCTTATTGAAGACAAAATCTTTTCAATACGCGCTCCTTCGGACTAGATCACTCACAGGTGACAGCCAGTGCCAAAGTTAGAGACAGTCGACCTCGACACAGACCTGAGCCTCTTCAAGTACGGCAATCTCGCGCAGCTGCCGGAGGCGTACCGCGATCTGACCGAAACGGAGCGAACGGAGCGTCTCGCGGCCGCGCGTGACGAACTCGGCGAGGACGTCGTCGTCCTCGCACACAACTACCAGCGTCGCGAACTCGTTGACGCCGCCGACTTCGTCGGTGACTCCTACGAACTATCGAAACGTGCCGCCGAATCGAGCGCGGAGTACGTCGTCTTCGCCGGGGTGACGTTCATGGCCGAGAGTGCCGACATCATCACCGACGACGACCAGACCGTCCTCCTGCCGTCGATGGAGGCCTCCTGCCCGATGGCCGGGATGGCCGAGGCCCTCCAGGTCGACGCGGCGTGGGCGGAACTCACGGAGGCCGCGGGCGACCGTGACATCGTCCCCGTGACGTACATGAACTCCTACGCCGACCTGAAGGCCTTCTGCGCCGAGCAGGGCGGGTTGGTCTGCACCTCCTCGAACGCCCACCGCGCCTTCGAGTGGGCCTTCGAACGCGGGGACGCGGTGCTCTTTCTCCCCGACAAACATCTCGGAGAGAACACCGCCCACCGACTCGGACTCGAAGACAGCACGGTCGAGTGGGACCCGTGGGACGCCGAGGGCCGCGCCGCAACCCACGTCGCCGACGCCGACGTGATCCTCTGGGACGGCTACTGCCAGGTCCACGAACGGTTCCGCGTCGAGCACGTCGAGCAGGCGCGACGCGACCACGACGCGAACGTCATCGTCCACCCCGAGTGCCGTCGCGAAGTCGTCGAGGCGGCCGACCGCGCTGGCTCGACGAGCGAGATCTGCGACACTGTCGCCGAGGCCGACCCCGGCGAGACGTGGGCGATTGGGACCGAAATCCATCTCGTGAAACATCTCCAGCGGTGGCATCCCGAGGTCGACGTCGTCCCGCTGTGTGGCGACGCCTGCATGGACTGCAACGCGATGCGGCAGATCGACCCGAACTACCTCACGTGGATTCTGGAGGAACTGGCCGCAGGCCGTCCGCAGAACGCCGTCGAGGTCGCACCGCGCGAGAAAGAACTCGCCGCCGTGGCGATGGAACGGATGTTGGAGCTATGACGGACGAGAAGCCTGACGTCCTCGTCGTCGGCAGCGGGATCGCCGGCTGTGCGGCCGCGCTCGGTGCGGCCCGCGAGGGCGCAGATGTCCTCGTCGCGACGAAAGCCACGAAGCCAGAGGACGCCACCTCGGACTGGGCGCAGGGCGGTATCGCCGTCACGCGCGACGACCCGGCGTCGTTCGCCGCGGATATCCGCGCCGCCAGCGACGGCGAGGCCGACCCCGAATCGGTCGATACGCTCGTCGCGAATGCGCGCGAGGCCGTCGACGACGTGCTGCTCGACACGCTGGGCGTCGAGTTCGACGGCGACGGCGACGGCTACGACTTCGGCCGGGAGGCGGCCCACTCGGCCCGCCGTATCCTCCACGTCGACGCCAGCACCGGCCGACACGTTCTCCGGCCGTTCCTCGCACACTTGCAGGCCCACGACCGTGTGACGGTTCTCGAAGACACGGCCGCCCTGGACCTAATCACCCACGAGGGCCGGGTTCACGGCGCGTATCTGGACCGCGGTGATGGAATCGACGGGGAGGCGGCCGTCGAGTCGGTCTTCGCCGGGGCGACCGTGCTCGCGACGGGCGGTATCGGTGCCTGTTACGGCCGGTCGACCAACCCCGAGGGCGCGACGGGCGATGGGGTCGCGATGGCCGCCCTCGCCGGAGCGGAGACGGCCGATATGCAGTACGTGCAGTTCCATCCGACCGCTTACGTCGGTAGCGACGGCGAGAGCGACGAGCCGTTCCTCGTCAGCGAGGCCGTCCGTGGCGAGGGTGGGGTTCTCGTCAACGCCGACGGCGAGCGGTTCATGCCCGGGGTCCATCCGGACGCCGAGTTGGCTCCGCGCGACGTCGTCGCCCGCGCCGTCGCCCGCGAACGCGAGCGGACCGGCGAGGTGCGACTCGACGTCTCGAAGCTCGACTTCGCCGCGGAGTTTCCGGACCTCGCGGCACTCTGTGCGGACCGCGGCGTCGACCCGGCCGAGGGCATCCCGGTTGCCCCGAGCGAACACTTCCTCTGTGGCGGCGTCGCCGTCGACGGCCGCGGCCGGACGAGCCTCGACCGCCTCTTTGCGGCTGGCGAGTGTGCCCGGACGGGCGTCCACGGAGCGAACCGCCTCGCCTCGACGAGCCTGCTCGAAGGGCTCGTCTGGGGGCTTCGGGCGGGCGAGGCGGCCACTGGCCACGAGGTCGAGCGAGTCGAGGCACCGCTGCCCCGAGACAGCGACCCGGCACTGCCCCCGTCCTTCGCGGAGACGAAGTTCCGACGGCTGCAGACGCTCATGGACGAGTACGTCGGGCTCGAGCGCGACTCGGCGGACTTACAGCGGGCGACCGCCGCGCTCATGCGACTGAAGGGCGAGGTCGACGCCTACACCCGGACACGCACGTCGCGCGGGCTGTACGAGCTTCGGAACGCCTGCGTCACGGCGTTGCTCGTCGCGCGGGCGGCCAGCGAGTCGCCGTCGGCGGGCTGTCACCGGCTCGTCGACGGCGAGGGAGACACACAGGAGGAGCCACGTGCGCGTCCCTGACTCGACGGTCGAGCGGTGGCTGGAGGAGGACCTCGGCCACCACGACGTGACGAACCACGTCCCCGGCGAGACCGCGGGCCGACTGGTCGCGAAAGAGTCGGGCGTCGCAGCCGGACTCGACGAGGCGGTCGCCGTCTTCGACTACTTCGACCTCGACGCGGAGCCGACGGTCGACGTCGGTGAGGCGGTCGAACCGGGCGACGTCGTCCTGACCGTCTCGGGCCGCGCTCGCGACGTGCTCCGCGGCGAGCGGGTCGCGGTCAACGTCGCTGGCCACGCCTCGGGTATCGCGACGGCGACGCGCCGCGCCGTCGACGCCGCCCGCGAGGGCAGCGACTCGGTTCGGGTGGCGGCGACGCGCAAGACCACCCCCGGCCTGCGCGGCGTCGAGAAACGCGCCGTCGTCGCTGGCGGCGGCGACACCCACCGGCTGGACCTCTCGGGGCTGGTGATGGTCAAGGACAACCACGTCGCCGAGATGGGGCTCGAAGAAGCGATTGACCACTTCGCGGCGCGCAAGTCGTTCGTCACGAAGCTGGAAGTCGAAGTCGAGAACCCGGAGGACGGCGCGCGGGCCGCCGCGGCCGGGGCGGACATCGTCCTCTTCGACAATATGGCTCCTGCCGAGGTCGCCCGCGGGGTCGACGCGTTGCCCGAGGAGACGCTCGCGGAGGCCAGCGGCGGCATCACCGTCGCCGACGTGCCAGCCTACGCCGAGACGGGCGTCGACGTGATCTCGATGGGGTCGCTCACCCACAGCGCGCCCAGTCTGGACTACTCGTTTCGGACTGGCGGTGGAGAGTAGCGGAGAAGCGACACCGAGCGAGACGTGCGCTCAGGTATGAGACGTGGTGGATTCGGGTCAGGAACGGTCGACGTCAAGCACACTCAGCGTCTCGTCGAGCGTCACGCTGAGGACGTCACCGTCGCAGGGGATGTCGAGGCGGACCTCCAGAGGGTCTTC
This sequence comes from Halogranum gelatinilyticum, assembly GCF_900103715.1. NCBI lineage: Archaea > Methanobacteriati > Methanobacteriota > Halobacteria > Halobacteriales > Haloferacaceae > Halogranum > Halogranum gelatinilyticum. The sequence continues at coordinate 768,256 of NZ_FNHL01000002.1, forward strand.
CGAGAGGACCGTCGTCCGCTGGTCGCTGACGCACCAGTCGAACGTCCAGAAGGGGCGAGTGCTGAGGTCGACGCCACGGTCGGCGTGGAAGGTCAGCACGTCGGCGTTGTCCAGCAGATTGACCCCCACGGCAGAGTAGAGGTGGGTCTGACACCGTTGACAGACGTGGTCGACGCGGACGTCGAGACCGGGCAGGTCGTCGTCGTGCGACAGCGTCGTCGACATCTTGCCCATACATTCGGGGCAGACGCCGTCGGCGGCGAGACAGTAGTGGTGTCGGACGTGGTGGTGGAAGGCGTCGAGCAGTTCCTCGGGCGTGCGGTCCTCCAGTCCGCCCGGCGGGAACGAGTAGCTCAGATGGGTCCGGCCGCAGTCGACGCATTCGATGGTCAGATACTCGTCGGCGTACCACGCCTGCAGGTCGCCGCCGCAGTCGTAGCAGTCCCCCGGTGCTGCGAAGGGGTCGAGTTCGGCGTGGTCGGTGAACGTCCCGGCGAAGACCGCGCGGACGACCTTCCGGCCGGGATACTGGAAGAGATAGCCCTCGTCGGTCTTGCGGACGAAGTGGTCGGTCAGTTTCTTCAGATGGTAGTTGAAGTGCGCGCTGTCGTCGATGTCGACGCGGGCGTAGAGATCCGAGAAGGCGACGGGCGTGTCGTCGCCACCGGCGTCGAGCAGACCCTGGAGGATCTCGATGCGCGTGTCGTTGCCGAGGAGGGCGAAGGCCTCGGCGGGCGCGAGGTTCGAGCGGCCGGAGGGGGGACTCGGCGGCTCGCTCTCGGCTGGTTGGCTCATTGGCCCTGAGTTTCCCCGCGACGCACAAAACGGTTGCCCCCCTCGGAGCCGTGACTCGGAGCCGCCTCGGGATGGCGGTTCCACGCTCGGCCGATGGCGGCTACGAGTGGGTCGGGACAGCGTGTCAGCCACTCGGGGACGGCGTGTCGGTCACTCGGGACGTGGCGTCACCGTGTCCGGAGCCGCGTCGTACCGGAACTCGAACCGCGCACCCGTCTCGGCGTGTTCGGCGTCGGTCACGTCGACGGCCCAGCCGTGGGCTTCGGCGATGCGGCGTACGATGGGCAGGCCGAAACCGGTCCCCTCCTTGCGACTCGTCACTCCCGGCTCGAACACGCGGCTGTGCTCGCCTTCGGGGATGCCCGGCCCGTCGTCCTCAACGTAGAACCCGGCGTCGTCGTCCAGCAGGCCGACCGTGATACGGACGTCCGTCTCCGGTTCGTTGTCGGCCGTTGCCGTCCCGTGTTTCGTGCTGTCGTCGGGCCATGCCCGGGTACGCGTGGAACCGCGTTCCACGCTATCCTCGGCCTGTGGCCGACTGCTCGTGGAGCCGTGCTCGACCGAATTCCGAAACAGGTTCTCGAGCAGTTCGCGGAGGCGGCTCTCGTCGGCTCGGGCCGTCCCGAGCGGGCTAGCGACGTCGAGCGTCGCGCCCGGCTCGCAACAGATCTCCCAGGCGTCGGCGACGACGGACGCCAGGTCGACGTCGGTGCAGTCGGCGACGTCGGTGCCCGTCCGCGCCAGCGTGAGGACGTCGGCGATGAGCTCTTCCATCCGCTTGTGGGCGTCAGCGACACGGTCGAAATACTCGTCGTCGCCCGTCTCGCGGGCGAGTTCGAGATAGCCCTGTGCGGTGTTGAGCGGGTTCCGCAGGTCGTGGGTGACGACGCTCGCGAACTCGCTCAGCCGCTCGTTCTGTCGTTCGAGCAGCCGCCGGTAGGCCTCCTGCTGGCTCACGTCGACCGTCACGCCGATGAGTCCGGCGACGGTACCGTCGGCGTCGTACCACGGCACCTTCGAGGTGAGAACCCACCCCTCGTGGCCGTCTTCTAGGGTGTCGGCGTCGTCAAGCAAGTCGCTGTCGAGCAACGTCTCGTCGCCAAAGGGGTCGTCGCTGTAGTGGTCTCGGAGTCCGGTGGCGTCGAACCGCCCCTCGTCGTCGTGGATGAGCGGTTCGCGTTTGTGGAGGATGGGCTCGTTTTCGGTGATGACCCGCATATCGTCCGCGTGGGCGTTCCCGCTGTTCGCGTTGTCGTACAGTTCGACGTCGGTCTTGCCGACGAACTGCTCGGGGTCGTCCGTGTACGCGCTGCTGACGCGGAGATGTCTGCCTTCGGTGTCCTTGACGTACAGATGGAGGGGAATCCGTTCGAAGAGCGCGTCGAGCAGGTTCGTCGTCTCCACGTGTTCGCGCTCGCGCCGACGGTTCTCGACGGCTGCCTCGACGCGGGCGACGAGCAGCCGCGTCGCGTCGGCCACGTCGGCAGGGACGACGTCCGTCGCTCCGGCGTCGAGTGCCGCACCGGGTGTCACGGCCGTCGTCGGCCGAAAGACGACGATGGGCACGTCGGTGTCGACCTCGCGAACCGCCTCGACGACCGTCGAGACGGGAGTCTCCCCCGGCGCGACGACGACGCAGTCAACCGTCTCTATCGAGCACGCCGTTGTGACGTCGGCCGCTTCCTCGACTTCGATCCCGTCAAGCGCGTCTGTGAGTGCCGAGACGGCCGGCTCCGTCGACTCACCGACTACGAGCACGCTCCTGTTGGCCGTCTCGAGTATAGACACTTCTTGATTCAATGGGTCGGAGGGTAGTCATTAACGTTTCGTAATACCACTCGCTTCTGTCAGTTACTGCCCCTCCTCGCGGGCTGGCGGCCGCCATGCACCGCCGACCATCTCGAACGGTGGACCGTGACGGCCGCCGGTCACGGACCAGTGTCCGACGAAAGGAGAACACTTAGTCTCCCGGCCCGAGAGCCACCGCCAATGAGCGAGCAGTTCTTCGACCGACTCGAAGATCGCATCGAACGTGCCGACAGCGTCGTCTCGGTCGGTCTCGACACCGACCCGAAACGGATTCCCGAGCAGCTGCAGGACAAGGACCTACCACAGTGGGCGTTCAACCGCCGCATCATCGACGCGACCCACGAACACGCCGCCTGCTACAAGCCGAACGCGGCGTTCTACGAGGGTGCCGACGGCTGGCGGTCGCTGCGCGAGACGGTCGCCTACGCCCACGGTAAGGACGTCCCCGTGCTCTTGGACGCCAAACGCGCTGACATCGGCAACACGACCCGGCAGTACGCCAACCTGCTCGACCACGTCGACGCCATCACGGTCAACCCCTACATGGGTCGGGACTCGCTGCAGCCGTTCCTCGACCGCGCCGACAAAGGCGTCTTCGTCCTCTGTCGCACCTCGAACCCCGGCGGCGCGGACCTCCAGGACCTCGAACTCGCTTCGGGCGAGACCGTCTACGAGCGGGTCGCCGCGCTCGCGGACCTCTGGAACGAACACGGCAACGTCGGGCTCGTCGTCGGCGCGACGGCACCCGAGGAACTCGAATCCATCCGCGAGCAGGTCCCGGACCTGCCGTTCCTCGTGCCCGGCGTCGGCGCGCAGGGCGGCGACGCCGAGGCGGCCGTCGAACACGGCCTCGCCGACGGGGTCGGTCTCGTCAACTCCTCGCGCGGCATCATCTTCGCGAGCGAGGGCGAGAACTTCGACAAGGCCGCGGGCAACGCGGCTCGGCGGCTGAAGCGGCGGCTCAACGAGTTCCGGTAGCCTGTACGAGTTCCGATAGTCTGTACGAGTTCCGGTAGCCAGTACGCGTTCCGGTAGCCAGTACGCGTTCCGGTGGTGTGTCTCTATCTCTCCACGCGCGGAATCAGTAGACCAGACCGACCGAGTTGACGTGGTCGGCGAGTGCCTCGGGCGTGCGAAACAGTTTCCCGCAGGCGTCACAGCGGTACCGCGGCTCCACCGTCCCGCTCGCCGTTTCGGTTGTCGTCGTCACATCTGTCGTCATCACGTGGAGACGACGCGCCGTGGGGAGTTAGCCTTCGCCGTCGGCCACGTCACCAGCACCGACGGAGGGGTCACCGCATCCCCGTCGGCCCGGAACCGGAGCGACCGGGACCGCCGTCGTCCCCGTCGTCACCGTCGCCGAACACCGACGCACACCGGCTACAGACGCCGTGGGTCCGGTCGAAGTGTTTCTCGCAGACGTTCGTCCCACACTGCCGACAGCCGCGGGTCGCCGTCGCCGACTCACACACCTGACAGAGACCGGTGACGCTCATGACACGGGCTTCGGCGGCCAGCCACTTGACTCCGGGGCGAGAGCCTTACAACCGTCGACTCCATAGTGCGCTCGTGGACCGCGACCAGCTCGTGATGGCGCTCGCCTCGGTGTTCGCAGGGCTGACCGTCCTCGTGGCGGTGCTCGGCTTCGTCTTCCAGCCGTTCCTCCTCATCGTGGCCCTGCCGTTCGGAGCGACCGCCTACTTCATGTGGTTCCAGGCCAGCGGCCGCCTCGACGACCGGACCCGCCGCCGCGTCGGCCAAGGCCGCGACCGGGAGCCACGGGGCGGCTTCGGGGCCGGTGCCCGTCGGGAGAACGTCCGCGACAACTACCGCCGGGCGACAAACGGTGCTCGGGGTGCGCGAGGTGCGCGGGGCGCGCGCGCTGGCGGGACCCGCGGCGCGCCGAGTGCCCGACAGGGACCGTCGCGTGCGGAGGCCTACCGGGCACTCGGTCTCGACAGCGACGCCAGCGACGAGGACGTGAAGCGTGCCTACCGCTCGAAGGTGAAGGAAGTCCATCCCGACACCGAAGACGGCAGCGAGGAGGCGTTCAAACGGGTCAACCGAGCCTACGAGACCCTGACTGACTAACGCAGTAGACTGCTCGAGGCTGATTTTCACCGCGACGACGGCCGAGAAGCGCGCTGAAGGCTCCGTACGGTTGGGTTCGGACCCGAGGCCTATTGTGGTATGGGTACTCACAACACGAAAAGGGCTTTATCAGGTGGTTGCCTAATCCCGTCCATGAGCGCGGACCGGGCCGTTCTGAACGAGGCCCTCGAGCGCGGCGAAGAAGAGGGTGGCTCCATCGAATTCAAAGAGCGACTCTCGCGTGACCTCCACCTTGCCGACGGCAGAATGGAGAGCCTCGCCGCCCAACTGCGACACCGTGTACTGTCCGGCGACGGCGAAGCCATGTACGTGGTCGGCGTCACCGACGACGGCGGCATCGCCGGAATCTCCCCCGCTGCCTTCTCCGAGACGATGGACGTCCTCTCGCTCTTGGCCGAAGAAGCGGGTGCCCACATCGAGAACGTCGAGACGTGGGGCGTCAACGGCGACGGGACGGGGACCGAGGGAGCCGAGGGCGACCGTGGTATCGTCGGTATCGCCACCATCCGAGAGGGTGCCTACCTCGAATCCGACGACAACCACATCATCGTCGGCACCGCCGGCCACGTCGACCACGGCAAGAGCACGCTCGTCGGCTCGCTCGTCACGGGGCAGGCCGACGACGGCAACGGCGGGACGCGCGGCTTCCTCGACGTCCAGCCCCACGAGGTCGAACGCGGCCTCTCGGCGGACCTCTCCTACGCCGTCTACGGCTTCGACGACGACGGCCCGGTCCACATGGACAACCCCCACCGCCGGACCGACCGGGCGCGAGTCGTCGAGACCGCAGACCGGCTCGTCTCCTTCGTCGACACCGTCGGCCACGAGCCGTGGCTCCGCACGACCATCCGGGGACTGGTCGGCCAGAAACTCGACTACGGAATGCTCGTCGTCGCCGCCGACGACGGCCCGACGCGGACGACCCGCGAACATCTCGGTATCCTGCTCGCGACGGAACTCCCCACCGTGGTCGCGCTGACGAAGGTCGACGCCGTCAGCGAGGAGCGCGTCCTCGAGGTCGAACGCGAGGTCGAACGGCTCCTGCGTGACGTCGGTAAGACGCCGCTGCTCGTCGAACGCCACGGCGTCGAGGCCGCCGTCGACGAGATCAGCTCCTCGGTGGTCCCCGTCGTCCGCACGAGTGCCGTGACGATGCAGGGGCTGGACACGCTCGACCAGCTGTTCGAGCGACTCCCGAAGACGAGTGCCGAAGGCGGCCATTTCCGACTGTACATCGACCGGACCTACTCGGTCACGGGCGTCGGCGCGGTCGCGTCGGGAACCGTCACCTCGGGGTCCGTCGAGGCGGGCGACACGCTCCTCCTCGGGCCGATGTCGAACGGCGAGTTCCGCGAGGTGGAGGTCCGCTCCATCGAAATGCACTACCACCGCGTCGACCGCGCCGCAGCGGGCCGAATCGTCGGCATCGCGCTCAAGGGCGTGAAGGAGGCCGAAATCGACCGCGGGATGGTGCTCGTCGAACCCGACGCCGAACCAGCGTCGGTCCGGTCGTTCGAGGCCGACGTGATGGTGCTCAACCATCCCACACGCATCGGCGACGGCTACGAACCCGTCATCCATCTCGAGACCGTGAGCGAGGCCGCCGTCTTCTACCCGGAGGGAGGCCAGCTGCTCCCGGGCGACACCGGCCACGCCCGCGTCGAGTTCAAGTTCCGGCCGTACCACGTTCAGGAGGGCCAGCGGTTCGTCTTCCGCGAGGGCCAGAGCAAGGGCGTCGGGACTGTGACGAAGGTCTACCGCGACTGAGAGGCAGGGGTTCTCTTTTCGACCCCGAGCCGACTTACCGCGACCGCGAGACTGCGAGCGACTTCCCGACGTCTCTGAGTGCCGTCGCGGCGCGGCTCTCGGGCGTGTGGGTGATGACAGGCTCGCCCGCGTCGGTCGCTTCGGCGACGGCGTCGTCGTCAGGGACCGCCCCGAGAAGTTTGACGCCGACGTAGTTGGCGATGCGTTGTGGCTTCGGATGGTTCCCCGGACCGGTCCGGTTGACCACGATACCGGACGGACGGCTGCCGTACTGCCGCGTCGTCGTCTCCGTCCGGCGAGCGGTGTGGACCGCTGAGAGCCGGGGCGTCGTCACGAGCAGCGTCTCGTCGGCGGCGTCGAACGCCTGAGACGCGCCATATCCCATCGCTGGCGGCGTGTCGAGGAGCACGAGGTCGTACTGCCGCTGGAGCACTTCGACGATCCGCGGGAGCCGGTCGACGTCGCTGACGGCGGCGGCTCGTGGGTCGGAGATGGGGAGGACGCCGTAGCCGTGGGCGGTGGTCGCGATGGCGTCGAACGCGGTCGCCTCCCCGGCGAAGACGTCGTCGAGCGTCGGCCGGTTCGCGACGTCGAGATGGAGACCGTCGGCGACGTCCGGGGCGGCGATACTCGCCTCGACGACGACGACGGAGCGCGACGTGGAGACGAGTGCCGCGGCCAGGTTGAGACTGAGCGTCGTCTTGCCGACGCCGCCTTTGACGCCTGCGATGGCGACCGCGCGGCCACCGGCCACGGTCTCAGCCACCCCCCGCGCTACCGTCGTGTCGCGACGGCCGACAGCCCCGCCAACGGTCCCGCCAACACCCCAGCCGTATCATGTCTACCGTGTTACAAGCTGACAGACATGACTGTTTCGGTGAAATGGGGATGGGCGAGAGAAAATCGGTCGGTACGGGTCAGTCGTCGGCGACGACGTAGCCGTTTTCAGTCTCTTCCGCCAGGTTCACGAGCACCAGCCACTCGAGGATGTCGCCGACGCGCTCGGCCCAGACGCGCTCCCACTCGCCGGGGTTCTTGTAGTGCTCCCAGACGGGGACCCGCTCTTTGAACGCCTCGAAGGCCGCGTCGGCCGTGAGTGAGTCGCCGTGTTCGGTGGCGTCTTCGAGCGCGGCGAGTACGTTCTCGGCCCCGTAGACCCGCCGTTGGATGGCGTCACGCAGATGGTCGGCCGTCGGCTCCGTCCGCAAACGTTTGAACCCCGAGGGGGTCTCCTCGGCGAGTTCCAGCGCGCGGAGGAAGGTGAGCCACGTCCGCGCGACGTCTCTACTCGGTAGGTCGAGCCGCCGCATCAGCCGCGCACAGCAGTCGTCCTCGGTGCCCGGCACGAGCGGGACGGCCCGCTGGGCGTCGGCGACGAAGTCGAGCGAATCGGGCGCGGTCGGGACGAGTTTGAACTTCACGGCGTCAGAGACCGAACGAGTCGGCCAGGAGGTCCTCGTCGGTCTCGCCGTGGACGTAGGTCGGCCCGTTGGCGACGTCGATGGTGACCTGTGCGGGCGCGAAGACCGTCTCCGGCACGTCGTAGAAGTCCCAGTCGGCGGCCTCGAAGATGTCGTAGAACGACGTCCCGTACTCGTCGGCGGCCGTCGAGACGACCTCGTCGAAGCGGTCGAAGTCCTCGCGGACGTGCAGGTAGACCTGCCCGCCGTAGGCCAGCGCGTCGTTCGTCCGGCCCATGGCGACGCCCTCGTCGTAGCTGACGGGCGCGACCGGCGCGGTACCGGACGCCGAGATGATGTCGAGCGGGTCGTAGCCGAGTTCCATCAGCCGGAAGGCCGCGAGTTCTGCGGCCCGAGCGGCGATAGTGACGCTGCCGACCATGCTGCCCGCGGGGTAGGTCGGCAGGAAGACGGCGGAGGGGTTGACCTCCGCGAGGTCCGCGACGTGTTGGGCCACCTCGTCGTCCGGCAACTGGACGCTCTCGATGGCGAGGACGGTCAGGTCGAACTCGTCGTAGTAGCCGAGTCGCTCGAACTCCGTCTCCTGGCCGACGAGCGCGCGGGCAGGACCGGAGCCGAGCCCGTCGAAGCCCTCGAACTCCAGCTCCCAGCCCGCCTTCTGCGACCCGAGGAGGGCGATTCCGGGGTGGTCGGTCGACAGTTCGACGTGCGGGAGGGGTGCACCGGCGACCTCGTCCATCCGAGTTTGGACGGTGGCAAGGCCGGCGGTCTGGATCTCTGCGAGGAGAAGCCCGGCCTCCATGCCGCCGTCGGCCTCGACGCCGAAGTCGAGGACCGTCGCCTCCGAGTCGAGCTCGTAGGCCGCGATGTTGAGCTCGTCGGCGAAGTCCAGGGCCTCGTCGACGAGTTCGATAGCCATCCGGTTGATGCTGTCCATACCTCCGGTTTCGGCGGTTTGGCGTAAAGGGTTTGGCGGTCTGGCCGTGTGCTGGCGTGGCTGTGGTCGGTCTCACGGCCTGCGTCAGAGAAGCACCGACCCGGCGGACGTGGCTTCGTGTTTCGACGTCCGACCTCGAAGACAGCAGCCGAAGCTGTCAACTACCGACTCCGATCTCGAAGGGAAGTGTTGTAGTGCTGGACTGTGACAGTGTGACTAGCATGATGTTCGTTAACACGAGACTAGCTGCCGGCGTTGCGGATACGCACACGGTACCGACAGCCGTCACGTCGGGGTCTCGGTGACGATGGCGACCCTTCTCGAACTCGACGTTCCGATGAAGAGCTTCGAACTGGGACAGGCGACCGGGTCGCTCCCCGGCAGCCACATCGAACTCGAACAGGTCGTGCCGTTGGACGACGGCGCGATTCCGTACTTCTGGGCCGAAGCGGCCGACTTCGACGCGTTCGAGGCGTCGGTCACGGAGTACGATACCGTCGAGGGACTCGAACTGGTCGCGGCCGTGGACGGCCGTCATCTCTACCGCATCTACTGGAAGACACGCGGCGGGTTCGTCCGCGCACTGTCGGAGTCGAAGGCGACGGTCCTCGAAGGGTCGGGCAGCGACCCGTGGCGGTTCCGACTCCTGTTCCCGGCACGGTCGCACGTCACCGCGTTCCGAGACCGCTGTTCAGAAGCGGGAGTCACGTTCGAAGTCGTCCGTCTCTCACGAGTGAACGAACGGACCGGACAGCGGGAGTTCGACCTCACGGAGGAGCAACACGAGGCACTCCGGTTGGCGATCGAGTACGGCTACTACGCCATCCCCCGCGAGATCTCCACCGCCAGCCTCGCTTCGAAGATCGGCATCTCCCAGCAGGCGATGTCCGAGCGGCTCCGTCGCGGGACGGCGAAGGTCCTCACCGCCGCCGTCGACACCGGCTCTCACTCCTCGAACTGAGCCGTCTCGTCCCGTTCCCGCCGTGCCTCGCGGCCCAATTCCCGCTCGACGGCGTCGACCTTGTCGCGGGCACGCTGCTCACTCGTCCGCTTGTCGTCGATCTTCAGAAACGTGCTCACGCGGTCGCCGTCGACGGCCTTGTGTGCGGCAGCGACGGCAGCAAGGAGGGTGTCGATGTCGTCGGCCTCGATGACGGTTCCCATCGGGTTCGTCTCGTAGGCGACGTCGAAGTCGTCGAGCGCGGCGACGGCCTTGGCGACCTCGCCGGACATACTGCCTTCGACGACCGGTGCGACACTCAACATGGCGATGACTGTCATATCCGTGTGGACGTCGGCCGGAGGCGTAACTGTCGGGGTCGGTGGAAGTCCGGACGGCTGTGCAGGCGAGCGACGTCGGCGACGGCAGTCGGTGTTATCCCTCCGCCTGTCGTATCCGGTGACATGAACCGACGAGCCGAACGCGGACTGGAGGTCGGCCGCGCCATCGTCACCGAGATCCGCGTCGAGAAGATCACTTTCCTCGCGGGCAGCATCGCCTACCACGCCTTCATCTCGCTCTTACCGCTCCTGTTGCTCATCCTCGCGGCCATCTCGGCCGTCGGCAACAGTTCGCTGGAGGCGGGCTTCATCCGCCTGCTCGAAGCCGTCCTGACGCCCGGCGCGCGACAACTGTTGCTCGACGAACTCCAGACCGCCGGGGGGTCGACGAGTCTGACGCTCGTCGGCGGCGTCGTCCTCGTCTGGGGGACGCTGCGCATCTTCCGGGGGCTGGACACCGCCTTCTCGGACATCTACGAGACGGAGGCAGAGAACACGCTCGCCGACCAGCTGTCGGACGGCATCATCGTCCTCGTCACCTTCGGTCTCGCCGTCGTCGCCGCCGTCGTCATCCAGTCGCTCATCCCCGTCGGCAGCGACGGTCTGCTGGCGTGGACGCTCTCGCGACTCGCACTCGTCGTCGGACTCTCGCTGACGTTCTTCCCGATGTACTACATCTTCCCCGACACGGACGTGAGCACCGTCGAAGTCCTGCCGGGGACGCTCTTCGCCGCGGTCGGTCTCGTCACCTTCGAGACGCTCTTCGCCCTCTACACGCAGGGCGGCGACAAGAGCGTCGTCGGCGGGATTCTCGTCCTTCTGACGTGGCTCTACTTCAGCGGGCTGGTCATCCTCCTCGGCGTCGTCATCAACGCGGTCCTCTCGAACCGGAGTGCCGACGTCAACATCCGCCCCGTTATCGGTGGAGTCCGTCCCGTAGCGAAGCGTGAGAAGCCCGAACGGGGGACGGTCGTCGCCGCGCTCACCGACCTGAAGCAACTGCTCGACACCGAGGAGGACGTCGTCGTCACCGTCGGCGACCGCTCGGTCACGCTCCCCGCGCCCCAGCGGTACGAGACGGACACCGAGACCGGACGGTTCGGGCTCCTCGACGGTGGCGTCGGCATCGAACTCCGGTGGTCGCCGCGCGACGACGGGGATTCGGAGACGGTCGCCGCCAGCGACAGCCCGGAGTGACCCACGAGCCGCCGATTCCACGGCTTTTTCCGAGCTGACGGCGATGGCTCGGTATGGCCGAACCCTATCTCTCACATCCCGTCCGTCACATCCGCGACGACCCGATCGCCGACGAGTCGGCGTCGCTCGTGGTCGAACTCGCCGCCGACGAGCACTACGACGACCTCGTCGCGACGGTCGCGAACCTCGATGGCTCCGTCGACCGCGATCTCGGCTTCTCCTCACATCTGGTCACGCTCCCGCAGACGGCCGTCGCCGACCTCTGTTCCCTCGACTTCCTCGACCGCGTCGAGACGGCCGACACCATCTCCCTCGGCGTCGAACCCGATGCCACCGAGGGCGTCGGCGACGACGAGTAGTCTGTCACTCTTCTCTGCACGCGACGAGTGCTAACACGGTCCACGAAACGACGACCTCGTCGTCCTGATTGACGCCCGTGACGTGGACGTCGACGTAGCCGCGCTCGGGATTCGATTCTGAGACCCGCATCTCGCCGAGTTCCACCCAGCCCGAGAGCGTGTCACCGGGATAGACCGGCCGGTGCCAGCGGAAATCTTCGAGACCGCGGCCGCAGAGAAAGGCGATCTCGTGGAAGAACGCCCGCGTCGCCATCGCGTTACAGACGCAGTAGGTGTGCAGCCCGCTGGCGACGAGTTCGCCGAACATCGACCGCTCGGCGGCCGCGTCGTCGACGTGAAACGGCTGGGGGTCGTACCGCTCGGCGAAGTCGACGATGGTCTCGCGGGTCAGCGTCTTCTCGCCGAACGTCCAGACGGCGTCGGGGTCGAGATCTTCGAAGTACAGGGGGTCGTCGGTGACTGCCTGTGCGTCCATTGGCGGCACTGGGTCGAGGTGGTCGAAAGGGATTCCGCTTCTCGCGTGCGCGATCGCTCGCGCACGCGTGGGCAAAGGAAGAAACAGTGCCAGCTGTCGGCTGCCATCTGACCGGGATTCGAGCCACGGTCGCTCTGTTCGCCGTGCTCGCGACGCTCCCTGGTTCAAACCTCAGCGTACCACACTCACTACGGTTCGTCGTGCCGAGACGAGACTCGGCACTCAGAACGTAGTAGATGAGAGAAGTGCACTGACTGGGATTTGAACCCAGGTTGTGACCATGGCAAGGTCACGTGATACCACTACACTATCAGTGCGAGCAAGCGGTGTGGGAGTGCACTGACTGGGATTTGAACCCAGGTTGTGACCATGGCAAGGTCACGTGATACCACTACACTATCAGTGCACGTCCGTACCGCGTCGTGCTACAATAGCAGCTAACACGAGATTACTTATTAAGGGTTCCGAAATCTCGGAGAATCGCGGGCCAGCGTGGGGGTAATTCGCACGAGACAGACACTCACGAAAACCCCACGAAACCCCATGTGACGGCCTCACAACAGCGAATCCCATTCGCTACCCTTTTACGGGAGGCTTCGGTACAATCGCTACAGTCTAGTGGCGAGACGCCAAAGGACGGCCATGACAATCACCGTCTGCGTGCCGTCCTCGCTCGTCCGGGAAGCCGAGGACAAACGCGAGGCAACTCGCAAGCTCGGCTACGTCGCCCGCGCGGCGACCGTGTTCCGGGCGGACAGACTCGTCGTCTTCCCCGACCGGGAAGGCGAAGAACGCTGGGGTGGTGAGTTCGTCACCACCGTACTCCAGTACGCCGTGACGCCCCCCTACCTCAAGCAGGAGGCCTGGGACGTCCGCGACGAGCTGGAGTACGTTGGTGTGCTCCCGCCGCTGCGCGTCTCACCACAGACCGGCTCCGAACCAGACGGTTCGGAGTCGTTAACACAGGGAATCGTGACCGAGGTCGGACCTGAAGGCCGCGTTCGGGTCAATTGCGGAATGCAACACCCGATCTCCCTCCTCACCCCCTCCGGAATGGAGGTCGAGGCGGGGGAGCGCGTCACCGTCAGGATCTCTTCGAGAGAACCGGTCCGTGCGCGAATCGTCGATGAGACCCCTCCGGGGTACGTCGTCGAACGCACGGACCTCGCCGAAGCGCTCGACCGGGACGACGCCGGCGTCAGCATCGCCACGTCGCGACACGGGGAGGAACTCTCCGTCCAGCGACTGTCGACGCTCGTCGGCCGATTACACGACGGGATGACTGTCGTGTTCGGATCCCCCGGACGAGGGCTTCCGGACATCCTCGACATCGATGTCGAGGACCTCCCCACCGAACGTGGGGCGAGCGTCGGACCCGGCAGCGGGTTCGACCTCTGGCTGAATACGATTCCGCGACAGGGCAGCGAGGTGGTGCGAACCGAAGAAGCGATGTTCGCCTCCCTCGCCTGCCTGACACTCACGGAGTGAAACAATGCCACAACCAAGCAGACCACGAAAAGGTTCAATGGGCTTCGGCCCGCGCAAGCGCGCGACGAGCGAAGTCCCTCGTATTCGGTCGTGGCCGGATGACGAGGGCTCGCCCGCGCTGCAGGGCTTCGCTGGCTACAAAGCCGGCATGACCCACGTCGTGATGGTGAACGACGAATCCAACTCCCCGCGCGAGGGGATGGAGGAGTCGGTTCCCGTCACGGTCGTGGAGACGCCCCCGATGCGTGCGGTCGCCCTTCGAGCCTACAAGGAAACGGCGTACGGAAAGAAGCCGGTAACCGAGGTTTGGACGACCGAGTTCCACGAGGAACTCGACCGAACCCTCGACCTCCCGGCGGAGAGTACCTTCGACGAGGACGCAGACGAGCTGCGTTCGCTGCTCGACGACGGCCAGGTGGACGATCTGCGGATGATCACCCACACCGTCCCGAGCGCGCTCAAGAACGTCCCGAAGAAGAAGCCCGACGTGATGGAGACTCGCGTCGGTGGCGGCTCCCTCGAGGAACGTGCGGACTTCGCACTCGAACTCATCGAGGAGGGCGGCGAACACGCGATGGAAGACGTCTTCCGTCCCGGCCAGTACCTCGACGTCAGCGGTGTGACGAAGGGGAAGGGGACGCAGGGTCCCGTCAAGCGCTGGGGCGTCCAGAAGCGGAAGGGCAAGCACGCCCGTCAGGGCTGGCGGCGCCGCATCGGTAACCTCGGCCCGTGGAACCCGAGCCGCGTTCGCTCGACCGTTCCCCAGCAGGGGCAGATGGGCTACCACCAGCGGACGGAGCTCAACAAGCGTCTCATCGACATCGGCGAGGGCGACGACGCCTCCGTCGACGGCGGCTTCGTCAACTACGGCGAAGTCACCGGCAACTACGCGCTGATCAAAGGGTCGGTTCCGGGTCCGAACAAGCGGCTCATCCGCTTCCGCTCGGCCGTCCGACCGAACGACCAGCCGCGCCTCGACCCCGAGGTGCGCTACGTTTCAACCGCATCGAACCAGGGATAAATCATGCAGGCAACAATTCGTGACCTGAACGGCGACGACGCCGGTACGCTCGACCTCCCCGAGGTCTTCGAGACGGTTTACCGTCCGGACCTCATCAAGCGTGCCGTCCTCGCCGCGCAGGCAAACCGGAAACAGGCCTACGGCGCGGACGAGTTCGCTGGAATGCGAACCCCCGCCGAGTCGCTCGGCAGCGGCCGCGGTATGTCGCACGACCCCCGTGAGAACGGTGTCGCGCGACGTGTCCCGCACGCCGTCAGCGGGCGCAAGGCGCACCCGCCGAAGGCCGAGAAGGAACTGGGCAAGAAGATCAACGACAAAGAGCGCAAGCTCGCCGTCCGCTCGGCACTCGCTGCCACGACGGACCCCGAGCTCGTCCGCGAACGCGGACACCGGTTCGACGACGACGTCGAACTGCCGCTCGTCGTCTCCGACGACTTCGAAGACCTGCTGAAGACGCAGGAAGTCGTCGACGTGCTCGAAGCACTCGGTGTCTACGCCGACGTCGAGCACTCCGACGAAGGTCGGAAGGTCAAGGGCGGTCAGGGGAAGACCCGTGGCCGCAAGTACCGCCGTCCCAAGTCGATCCTCTTCGTCACCAGCGAGGAACCGTCGCGCGCAGCGCGCAACCTCGCCGGTGCCGACGTCGCCACCGCGGCGAACGTCGGTGCAGAAGATCTCGCGCCCGGCACGCACGCCGGTCGCCTGACGATCTTCACCGAGAGTGCCCTCGCGGAGGTGGCTGACCGATGAGCGTCATCGAGCATCCGCTCGTGACGGAGAAGGCGATGAACCAGATGGACTTCGACAACAAGCTCCAGTTCATCGTCCACGTCGACGCCACGAAGGGCGACATCGTCGAGGCAATCGAGTCCCGCTACGACGTGACCATCGAGAAGGTCAACACCCAGGTCACGCCGAAGGGGAAGAAGAAAGCAACAGTCAGACTGCACGAGGACGACGACGCGCAGGAAGTCGCCTCGCGAATCGGGGTGTTCTAATCCATGGGACGTCGCATTCAAGGTCAGCGTCGTGGTCGCGGTGGGCCCACGTTCCGGGCACCGTCGCACCGCTACAAGGCCGAACTCTCGCACAAGAAGTCCGAAGAGAAAGACACGATCTCCGGCACGGTCGTCGACATCGAGCACGACCCCGCCCGGAGTGCACCCATCGCCGCCGTCGAGTTCGAAGACGGCGACCAGCGACTCATCCTCGTCCCCGAGGGCGTCGCTGTCGGCGAGACCATCCAGGTCGGTGTCTCCGCAGAGATCAAACAGGGCAACACGCTCCCGCTGTCCGAGATCCCCGAGGGGATCCCGGTCTGTAACGTCGAGCGTCAGCCCGGTGACGGCGGTAAGTTCGCCCGTTCCTCGGGCGTTTCCGCCCAGCTGCTCAGCCACGACCGTCACGTCGCAGTCGTCAAGCTGCCGAGTGGCGAGGTCAAGCGTCTGAGCCCCAACTGCCGCGCAACCATCGGCGTCGTCGCTGGTGGTGGCCGGACGGAGAAGCCGTTCGTCAAGGCAGGGAACAAGTACCACAAGATGAAGGCCCGCGGGACGAAGTGGCCTCGCGTCCGTGGTGTGGCGATGAACGCCGTCGACCACCCGTTCGGTGGCGGTGGCCGCCAGCACCCCGGCAAGCCGAAGTCCGTCTCGCGAAACGCACCGCCGGGCCGCAAGGTCGGTGACATCGCATCGAAGCGCACCGGTCGCGGTGGCAAGGCAGGGAACAAATAATGAGCTCGGAATACCGAACCGGCCGTGAAGGTGAGTTCACCTACCGCGGTCACACGCTCGACGAGCTGCAGGACATGGAGCTTGACGAGGTAGCAGAACTGCTCCCCGCACGGATGCGGCGAACTATCAAACGAGGACTCGGCGTCGAGCACGAGAAGCTGCTCGAGAAGGTCCACAACAAGACCGAAGAGGAGACGGCAAACAATCCGATCCGCACGCATCTGCGTGACATGCCCGTCCTTCCCTCGTTCGTTGGTCTGACCTTCGCCGTCTACACCGGCCAGGAGTTCGAGCGCGTCAAGATTCAGCCCGAGATGATCGGCCATTACCTTGGCGAGTTCCAGCTCACCCGTAGTTCGGTCACCCACGGCCAGGCCGGTATCGGCGCGACCCGGTCCTCGAAGTTCGTGCCACTCAAGTAAGCCATGGGTATCAACTACAGCGTCGAGGCCGACCCGGAGACCACGGCCAAGGGTATGCTCCGAGAGCGGCCCATCAGTATCAAGCACAGCAAGGCCATCGCCCGCGAGATCAAGGGCATGACCGTTGCCGAAGCAGAGGAGTACCTCAACGCGGTCATCAACGAGGAGCGCTCCGTCCCGTTCAAGCAGCACAACACCGGTGTCGGACACCGTTCCGACATCGACGGCTGGGACGCAGGGCGCTACCCGAACAAGGCCAGCAAGGACTTCCTCAAACTGCTCGAGAACGTTCGCAACAACGCAAACGAGCAGGGCTTCGACGGCGAGGCCATGGAGATCATGCACGTCGCAGCACACAAGGTCGGCGAGCGACAGGGACGCAAAGCCCGCGCGATGGGCCGCGCAGACCCGTGGAACACGCCGATCTGTGACGTCGAACTCATCATCGAGGAGGCCGAATAATGGCAGACGAACACCAATTCATCGAAGACGGACTCCAGAAGTCCCAGATCGACGAGTTCTTCGCAGAAGAGCTCGGTCGAGCGGGCTACGGCGGCATGGACGTCGCCAAGACCCCGATGGGGACACAGATCGTCCTGAAGGCCGAGAAGCCCGGGATGGTCATCGGCAAGGGCGGGAAGAACATCCGCAAGATCACGCGGCAGCTCGAGGAGAAGTTCAACCTCGACGACCCGCAGATCGACGTGCAGGAGGTCGACGAACCCGACCTGAACGCACGCATCGTCGCGGACCGACTGGCCAACGCACTCGAGCGTGGCTGGTACTTCCGGAAGGCGGGTCACACGACCATCGACCGGATCATGGACTCCGGCGCCCTCGGTGCCGAGATCGTCCTGTCCGGCAAGGTCACGGGTGCCCGCTCGCGCGTTGAGAAGTTCAACCGCGGCTACATCAAGCACAACGGCGAACCCGCCCAGGAAGTCGTCGACGAAGGCCAGGGCGTCGCCGTCATGAAGCTCGGCACCATCGGTGTCACGGTGAAGATCATCCCGCCGGGCGCGGAGCTGCCCGACGACTTCACCATCGCCGAGGACGCCGACATCGAAGCCGTCGAGCAGGACCTCGCCGAGCCCGAGGAGGGCGTCGAGGGGCTGCTCGAGGAGCCTGAGGAAGCCGACGTCGAGGACTCCGAGACCGACGAGGTCTCCGAGACCGACGCCGAGCCTGAGGACGTCATCGACGAGGAAGTCGTCGAAGAGGTCATCGAGGAGACCGACGAGGAGCCGGTCGCCACGGGTGACGTCGACGACGACGAGGACGTCGAGGACATCGAAGAGGAACTCGACGCACTGGACGAGGAGGTCGAGGCGGAAGCCGCCGACCTCGTCGCCGAGATGGAAGACGACGAAGAGGAGGAGGATAACTGATGGCGATTCTCTACCCCGACGAGATCCGTGACATGACCCCCGCCGAGCGTGAGGCCGAAGTCGAGGAGCTCGAGACCGAGCTGCTCAACACGAAGGCCGTGCAGGCAGCGGGTGGCGCGCCGGAGAACCCCGGCCGAGTCAAGGAGCTCAAGAAGACCATCGCTCGGATCAAGACGATCCAGCAAGAAGAAGGCGACAACGAGTAACCAATGGCACTGACACCCGAGACCCTGCTGCGACACGAACTCAACGGCCTCCCGGTGCGGGTCGTTGACGCCGCTAACCCCGACCTCGTCGGGATAGCCGGCCGTGTCGTCGTCGAGACGATGCAGACGCTGCACGTCGACGACGGGACTCGGGTGCGTCAGGTGCCGAAGCGAGGGGCGACCCTCGAATTCGCGCTCACCCAGGGTGAGCCAGCGTCCGTCGACACCCTATCGACGGACCGAACACGCACAGATGAAGCCGCTGTGGGCCGCAAGGCCTCAGGGTCCACGTCCAAACGGGAGTCGGAAACTGCCGGGGTATTACCCGGTCAGTCTGGTTCGACCCGAGAGGGCTCGCCGGAGGTCGACGAACACCCTAGTTCGTCGCACGCCGGTGACTGCCAGGACGTGGTCTACGTTACGGTGGATGGCGTACGACTGCTCTCACGACCCGCCAACCGCACCGAAGTCACAGGTGATTCGAAATGGCGTTAGGATTGAACGTACCAGAACCGGAGGAAGCCTGCTCCGACGAGAACTGCCCGTTCCACGGAACCCTTTCCGTGCGCGGTCAGACGCTCGAGGGCACCGTTGCCTCCACAGACATGGACAAAACCGTCGTTGTTGAACGCGAATACGACGTTCGCGTTCCCAAGTACGACCGCTACATGAAGCGGCGTAGTCGCGTTCCGGCCCACGCACCCCCGTGCATGGACCTCGAGGAAGGCGACACGGTTCGTATCGCAGAGACCCGACCACTGTCGAAGACGAAGTCGCACGTGGTCGTCGCAACGCTCGCTGATGAGGGTGATGCCTGATGGAAGCACTGAAGGCTGACGTCACGCAGGGCCTGGAGAAAGGCTCCCTCATCACGTGCGCAGACAACACCGGAGCCCGCCAGCTGAAGGTTATCAGCGTCTCGGGCTACTCCGGAACGAAGAATCGACACCCCAAAGCGGGAATCGCCGACAAGGTGACCGTCTCGGTCACCAAGGGCACGCCGGAGATGCGGCGTCAGGTGCTGGAGGCCGTCGTGGTCCGCCAGCGCAAGCCCATCCGGCGTCCCGACGGCACGCGCCTGAAGTTCGAGGACAATGCAGCCGTCATCATCGACGAGATGGAAGAGCCTCGCGGGACCGAAATCAAGGGTCCCATCGCGCGTGAAGTCGCAGAGCGCTTCGGGAGCATCGCCAGCACGGCAACCATGATCGTATAGACCATGAGTAAACAGCCACGCAAACAGCGAACCCAGAAGCGAGACGCGCCGCTCCACAAGCGGCAGAATCAGGTTCGTGCGACGCTGTCCGACGACCTCCGCGAGGAGTACGGCCAGCGAAACGTGCGCGTCAACGCCGGAGACACCGTCGAGGTGCTCCGCGGTGACCACGCGGGTACGGAAGGTGAAGTCCTCAAGGTTGACCTCAAAGACGAGGTCATCCACGTCGAGGACGTCACCGTCGAGAAGGCAGACGGCGAGGAGACGCCTCGTCCGCTCGTCGCCTCGAACGTCCGCGTCACGGAGCTCGACCTGGAAGACGACCGCCGGGAGGCGCGTCTCGAGGAGGGTAACGAATGAGTAACCACCAGAAGCGACTCTCGGTTCCGAAGTCTTGGCCGATCGAGCGGAAGGAATCGACGTTCACCGTCAAAGCCGATGCCGGACCGCACGGTGAGGCTGGCGTCCCGCTAGTCATCATCCTGCGCGACGTCCTCGGCTACGTCGACTCCGTGAAGGAGGCGCGCTACGCGCTCAACCAGGGGACGGTTCTCGTCAACGGCGAGAAGTCCGTCGACCACCGTCGCCCCATCGGCATGTTCGACATCCTCGCGTTCACGCAACGCGAAGAGTACTACCGCGTCTTCCCCGGCGAGGGCGGTCGGCTCAGCCTGACCCCCATCGACGCCGACGCGGCCTCCAGCCGACTCGGCAAGGTCGTCGGCAAGCGCCAGGTCAAAGGTGGCGACTTCCAGCTGCAGCTCCACGACGGGACGAACGTCCGCGTCGAGGACGGCAGCGAATACGGCACCAACGACTCGGTCGTCGTCGACAACGAGTCCAAGGAGATCGTCGCCCACTTCACCTACGAAGAGGGCGCGCTCGTGACCGCCGTCGCCGGCGGCCACGCGGGCAACATCGGCACGCTCGACGAGATCGTCGTCACGGCCGGCAGTGGTCCGAACACGGTCCACGTCGAGACCGACGACGGCGAGTTCGAGACGGTCGAAGACTACGTCGTCGTCATCGACGAGAACTTCACGGGTGATGACGAATGAGCGAGGCAGAGTTCCACGAGATGCGCCAGCCGCGCATCGAGAAGGTCGTCGTCCACATGGGCGTCGGCGAAGGTGGGCGTACCCTCGCGAAGGCAGAGGACATCCTCGAGGACATCACAGGCCAGGAGAGCGTCCGGACGCAGTCCGGCCGCGCCGGCCAAGACTTCGGTGTCCGCCGTGGGACCCCCGTCGGCGCGAAGGTCACCCTTCGTGACGACGCGGCCCACGAGTTCCTCGAGACGGCGCTCCCGATCACCGACCTGAAGACGAAGCAGTTCGACGAGAACGGCAACTTCAGCTTCGGTGTCGACGAGCACACCGACTTCCCGAGCCAAGAGTACGACCCGCAGATCGGTATCTACGGGCTGGACGTCACGGTCAACATGGTCCGCCCCGGCTACCGTATCAAGAAGCGTGACAAGGTGACGCGCTCGATCCCGTCGAGCCACCGCCTCACGCCCGAGGACGCGGTTGCGTTCCTCGAGCAGACCTTCGACGTTGAGGTGAACGAATGAGCGAAACCGAAAGCGAAGCCACGGGCGAGCACGCGACACGCCGCACGGGCCAGCAGAACGAGTGTCGTCGATGTGGCCGTAAGCAGGGCCTCGTCGGCAAGTACGACATCAATCTCTGCCGCCAGTGCTTCCGCGAAGTCGCCCGCAGTATGGGCTTCAAGAAGTACCGATAACAATGGCAGGCAACGACCCACTCAGCAACGCCCTCTCCGGTGTGAACAACGCCGAGAGTGTTGGGCATCTGTCGCACACTGTTGAGCCCGCCTCGAACATCATCGGCTCCGTCCTCGAGGTCTTCTACGACCGCGGGTACGTCGACGGCTTCGAGTTCGTCGACGACGGTAAATCGGGCCGATTCGAGGTCGAACTGAAAGGCGCTATCAACGAATGTGGCGTCGTCAAGCCCCGCTACTCCGCGGGCGCAGACGAGTTCGAGAAGTGGGAGAAGCGGTTCCTCCCCGCCCGTGACTACGGGACGCTCATCGTCACGACGAGCCACGGCGTCATGAGCCACTACGACGCCCGCGAACAGGGCATCGGTGGCCAAGTCATCGCATACGTCTACTAACATGAACCGAGTCGAAATCGAAATCCCAGAAGACGTCTCGGCCGAGGTCGACCATCTCGACCTGACCGTGGAGGGACCGAACGGAAGCGTCACGCGACGCCTCTGGTTCCCCGCGGTGACTGTGAGCGTCGAAGACGACCACGTCGTCATCGAGTCCGACGAAGAGGACGCGAAGACGAACGCCACCATCGGTACGTTCGAGAGCCATGTGACGAACATGCTCCACGGCGTCACCGACGGGTGGGAGTACAAGATGGAAGTCTACTACGCTCACTTCCCGATGCAGGTCAAAGTCGAGGGCGACGAAGTCGTCATCTCGAACTTCCTCGGCGAGAAGGCGCCGCGACGCGCACAGATTCGCGGCGACACACAGGTACAGGTCGACGGTGAAGAGCTCTCCCTGACGGGCCCCAACAAGGAGGACGTCGGGCAGACTGCCGCCGACATCGAACAGCTGACGCGCGTCTCGGACAAGGACACTCGTGTCTTCCAGGACGGCGTCTACATCGTAGAGAAGCCCACGGCAGGAGGTGCCTAAATGGCCGACGACATTCAGGAACTCGAAGACATCAGCGGTGTCGGTCCGTCGAAGGCCGACGCACTCCGTGCGGCCGGTTACGAGACGGTCGAAGACGTAAAGGCCGCGAGCCAGTCGGAACTGGCGGAGGTCGAGGGCATCGGTAACGCCCTTGCCGCCCGTATCAAGGCCGACGTTGGCGGTCTCGAAGTCAAAGAAGAAGAGGAGACCGAGGCAGAGGTCGAAGACGAGACCGAAGCCGAGGAAGAAGTCGAAGAGGACGTCGAGACGGAGCTGCGCCCGCGCGGCCACGTCGACAAGACGCCCAACCTGGACGCGGACACGGCTCGCGCACTCGCACAGAAGCACCGCGAGGGCAAGCCGCAGTTCAACCGCCAGGACTACCACAAGAAGAAGCGCACCCCCACCTCGTGGCGCAAGCCCCGCGGCAACCTCTCGAAGCAGCGCCGTGGCATCAAGGGCAAGGGCCCGATGGTCGAGGCGGGCTACCGCACGCCGAAGGCCGCCCGCGGTCTGCACCCGAGCGGCTTCGAGGAAGTCTACGTGCACAACGTGGACGACCTCGAGGGTGTCGACGGCGACACCCAGGCCGTCCGCATCGCCAGCAAGGTGGGCGCTCGCAAGCGCGAGCGCATCGAAGAGGTCGCCGAGGACGAGGAGATTCGCGTCCTCAACCCGACCTACGTCGAAGTGGAGGTTGACGAATGAGCAACCTGAGAGCGCAGAAGCGACTCGCCGCGGACGAACTCGACGTCGGCAAGAGCCGCGTCTGGTTCGACCCCGAGGCACAGGAAGAGATCGCCGACGCCATCACGCGCGAGGACATCCGCGAGCTCATCGAGCAGGGCACCATCAGTGCCAAGGACGCGAAGGGTAACTCCCGCGGCCGCGCTCGCGAGCGAGCCGACAAGCGCGCCTACGGTCACCGCAAGGGACCGGGCACCCGCAAGGGGAAGAAGGGCGGTCGGAAGAGCTCGAAAGACGAATGGATCAGCCGGATTCGCGCCCAGCGAAGCCGACTGAAGGAACTCCGCGACGACGGTCCGCTGAACCGGACGCAGTACCGCACGCTCTACAACAAGGCGAGCGGTGGCGAGTTCGACAGCGTCGACCGTCTCGAGGCGTTCATCCAGAACAACTACGATATCGAACTGGAGGAGAAGTAAATGGCAACTGGACCACGATACAAGGTGCCCATGCGGCGCCGCCGTGAGGTCCGAACGGATTACCACCAGAGGTTGCGCCTGTTGAAATCGGGCAAGCCCCGCCTTGTCGCTCGCGTGAGCAACAAGCACGTCAGGGCGCAGCTGGCCACCCCCGGAACGGAGGGTGACGAAATCCACGCCGCCGCATCCAGTGAGGACCTCGCTGAGTACGGCTGGGAAGCCCCGACGGGCAACATCCCCAGCGCGTACCTGACAGGGTATCTCGCCGGTCTGCGCGCGGTGGACGCTGGTCTCGAGGAAGCGGTCCTCGACATCGGTCTGAACACGGCGACGCCGGGCAACAAGGTGTTCGCAGTACAGGAAGGAGCAATCGACGCAGGGCTCGAAATCCCGCACAACGAGAGCGTCATGGCGGACTGGTCGCGTAACCGCGGCGAGCACATCGCCGAATACGCCGAGCAGCTCGACGAGCCGCTCTACGGTCGGGACTTCGACGCCACTGAACTGCCCGGGCACTTCGACGACGTGCTCGAGCGACTTCAGGAGGACGCATGAGCAGACGCAACAACAACGACGGCTGGGAGCCGCGTACGCGACTCGGCCGCAAGGTACAGAACGGTGACATCACCTCGATGGACCAGGCACTCGAATCGGGTCTTCCCCTCAAGGAGCCCGAGATCGTCGACCAGCTCCTCGGTGGACTGGACGACGAGGTGCTCGACATCAACATGGTGCAGCGCATGACCGACTCCGGTCGGCGTGTCAAGTTCCGCTGTGTCTGTGCGGTCGGGAACCGCGACGGCTATCTCGGCTACGCGGAGGCACGCGACGACCAGGTCGGTGGCGCCATCCAGAAGGCCATCGAAGTGGCGAAGCTGAACATCATCAGCGTCGACCGCGGCTCGGGCTCGTGGGAGGACCGCCCCGGCGGTACCCACTCGCTCACGCGGAAGGCGAAGGGCAAGGCCGGCTCGGTCACGGTCGAGATCATCCCCGCACCGATGGGTCTCGGCCTCGCGGCCGCAGAGACCGTCCGGAAGATCCTCGAACTCGCCGGCGTGCAGGACGCCTGGACGAAGTGTGACGGGAACACCCGGACGACGGTCAACCTCGCGAAGGCGACCTACAACGCCCTGCAGAACGCCTCGCAGTCGCGGACGCCACAGCGCGCCCGCGAGAAGCAGCGTGAGGTGAGCGACTGATGAAAGCAGTCGTCCAGATCCGTGGTGAGGTCGACCAGAGTGCCAAGGTGAACGACACCCTGGGTATGCTCAACCTCCACCGCGTCAACCACTGTACGCTCGTCCCGTGGACGGACACGTACCGTGGCATGGTGACGAAGGTCAACGACTGGGTCGCCTACGGCGAACCCAGCGTCGACGTCGTCGAGACGCTCCTCGAGAAGCGTGCCGAACCCTTCCAGGGTAAGGAAGACGTCGACGAGGAGTGGCTCTCGGAGAACACCGACTACGACGACTTCGGCTCGCTCGCCGAGGCACTCGTCGACGAGGAGACCACGCTGAAGGAGCAGGGTCTCTCGCCGGTGCTCCGTCTGCACCCGCCCCGTGGCGGCCACGATGGCATCAAGCATCCGACGAAGGAAGGCGGTCAGCTCGGCAAGCACACGTCCGAGCAGATCGACGACCTCCTGGAGGCGATGCGATAATGACGAGCAAGAAACGACGCCAGCGCGGCTCGCGCACGCACGGCGGCGGTACCCACAAGAACCGGCGTGGTGCCGGACACCGTGGTGGCCGTGGCCGCGCCGGCCGCTCCAAGCACGAGAAGCACAACTACGCGCCGCTCGGCAAGTACGGCTTCAAGCGTCCCGAGGACGCCCAGACGACGGTGCTCGAAGTCACCGTCCAGAAGCTCGACGAGGACGCCGCGCTGCTCGCCGCAGACGGTCTCGCCGAGAAAGAGGGCGACGCGTACCACATCGACGCACGCGACGTCGTCGAGGACGGCTACGACGCCGACGCCGTGAAGGTGCTCGGCAGCGGGCAGGTCCGTCAGGAACTGCACGTCGTCGCCGACGCGTTCACCGCGGGCGCAGTCGAACTCATCGAAGAGGCCGGCGGTAGCGCCGAACTCTCGGAGCGTGCCGAGGAAGAGGCCGACGAGGCCGACGCCGAAGACGACGAGTAACTCGTCGCACGCCGAACGATACCGCTTCGCACACTTTTCGATTTTTCGACAGCTACCGAGCGACAGCACTCCGCAGCGGTAGACGTGACAGGGGACAGTTCGTTTCAACGAACGAGTAAACGCAGTTCTCAAACCCCGAAAAGGGCTAAAGCGAAGCACCTACAAAGCACGGTGTTGAGTATGTCCGTATATGGGATGGAAAGAAGCCGCTGAACCAGTGCTGACGCGAATGCCGTCAGTCGTCCGTCCGGAGGGTCACGTACCCTTCCGGCGGAAACTCGGCTGGACGGCGGGCATTCTGGTGTTGTATTTCTTCCTGACGAACGTCACCCTCTTCGGGCTGGCATCGGGTCAGAGCAGCGACCTGTTCGGCCAGTTCCGGTCGATTCTCGCCGGGTCGCAGGGTTCGATTCTCCAGTTGGGTATCGGCCCGATCGTCACGGCGAGCATTGTCTTGCAGTTGCTCGGCGGCGCGGACCTCCTCGGGCTGGACACGAACGACCCGCGTGACCAGATCCTCTATCAGGGCCTCCAGAAGGTGCTGGTGCTCGTGATGATCTGTCTGACGGGCCTGCCGATGGTCTTCGCCGGTGGCTTCCTGCCCGCGAGCCAGCAGCTCGCCGGCTCGTTCCCCGGCGGTGAGTTCGGCGTCCAGTCGCTCATCTTCGCGCAGATCGCGGTGGGCGGCATCCTCATCCTGTTCATGGACGAGATCGTGAGCAAGTGGGGCGTCGGCTCCGGGATCGGGCTGTTCATTATCGCCGGTGTGAGCCAGCAGCTCGTCGCCGGGCTGTTCAGCTGGCAGGCACTGGGCAACGTCTCGGGCTTCTTCCCGACGTGGTTCGGCATCCTGTTCGGTGACGGTCTCGGTGTACCCGTGCTCTCCACCGAGGGCATCCAGGCGCTGTTCATCGGCCAGGGCCAGCTGCTCGGTCTCGTCACGACGGTGCTCATCTTCGCCGTCGTCGTCTACGCCGAGTCGGTCCGCGTCGAGATTCCGCTCAGCCACGCCCGCGTCAAGGGCGCCCGCGGCCGCTTCCCCGTGAAGCTCATCTACGCCTCCGTCCTGCCGATGATCCTCGTTCGCGCGCTGCAGGCGAACATCCAGTTCCTCGGCCGTATCCTCGCGAGCCAGCTGGGCGACGGAATGCCCGCGTGGCTCGGGGCCTACGGCCCGAACGGCAACCCGACCGGCGGGCTGTTCTACTACTTCGCGCCGATCCAGAGTCCGGCCGACTGGATGTGGTTCACCGCGCAGACGACCGCCGAAGCGTGGCAGGTGCTCATCCGCGTCGGCATCGACCTGACGTTCATGATCATCGGTGGCGCCATCTTCGCCATCTTCTGGGTCGAGACGACGGGCATGGGTCCCGAGGCGACGGCGAAGCAGATCCAGAACTCCGGGATGCAGATCCCCGGCTTCCGTCGTAACCCGCAGGTCATCGAGAAGGTCATGGAGCGCTACATCCCGCAGGTGACGGTCATCGGCGGCGCGCTCGTCGGCCTGCTCGCTGTCGCGGCGAACATGCTCGGCACCATCGGTGCGGTCTCCGGAACGGGCCTGCTGCTGACGGTCTCCATCACGTACAAGCTGTACGAGGAGATCGCCGAGGAGCAGCTCATGGAGATGCATCCGATGATGCGCAACATGTTCGGCGGCGGCAACTGAACACGCGACCGGTTTCGTTTTCTCGCGGACTATCCCCCCAGTGGCGAGCCGCGCGAGTCGGCCGTACTTACCTGTCTTGCCCACACAAGCGGAACGCTATAACCGCTGGCCGGTGTCGGCTCGGATACGCCATACGGCCAACCGACGATGGTCAGACGAAAGACACTCTCTCCAACCGGGGCGACAGACGACGACGGCCAGTACCGCAACGTCACGATCAACCTCCACGTCGACGAACTCACCGTCGCAGGCATGGACGTCGGCGACGAGGTCTTCGTCCGCGTCCGCGACAACAGGATCGTCATCCAACCGGCGACGAACGCCGTGATCGAACACGACGTCTGACGTGGAACCGACGCTGTTTCTCGCGACCGACGTATGCTGCCGACCGATACCGTCTCAGCGCGCCGACATTGTTACTTCCACCCATGATAGTAGTTACCATACACTTATATGCCTCCAGTTCCGAAGGAACGGTAGGGTGTTGGAACCGCTGGACGGAGCCGAGACGGTCGGCAGCCTGTGGGAAGGGGTCGAGACGCGCGAACGGCACAGAGTCGCGCGCGCTCGACAACGCGGGTTGTCCCGGTCGCGGCGACTTCACCGGCCGCCCTGGACGTGACTACCGATGAGTGCTATCGAACACGCAGACGCAAATGGCAGTAGCGCGCTCGACGAACTCCCCGAATTCGAGCTGACCTATCGGTTCGACGACGAGGCGAACCCCCAGGAGGTCACACTGTTCGTGGAGGACGACGAGGATCTCGCGACCCGGTGGCTGACGATGGACCGCGGCCACGCCGTCTCGCTGGAGACGGTCCAGTAACGACGGCGACCCGTCCGGCGGCCACCGAACCGCGATTTTCCGCTCTACCGACCGCCCGAGAGCCGTGCCGCCGCGGCAAGGGTTTAGCCCCCCGCGGCTGTACGAGGTGGTATGACTGCCGACATGACTGATCTGGAGGCGGAGCTCCGGAGCAACGGGATCAGCGTCGAGTCCGTCGACGTCGACGAGACCGTCCAGCTCGTCTATCTGACCTCGTTTCCCGGCCCGACCGTCCACCACATGGAGATGGGCCGCGCGCTCAACGTCTTCATCGACCTCGCCGAGGACGACGAGTGGGACCCTGCGCCCGTCGAGGCGACGGTCCTCCGGTCGGACGACGACGTCCAGGGGACCTGGCGCGCCGAGCCGGAGTGGTTCGCCGGTCTCTTAGAGTACCGCCTGAGCGAGGAGGATTTCTCCGAGCGCGTCATCGGGACGGTCACGAACTACGACGTCGACGAGCAGGCCGGGGAGGTCGCATGAGTCCGAGTCCCCAGTCGGCGTGGCGGTCGCGACGGGAGAGCGAGCGCGACGACTCCCCGCGTCGCCCCTCCCGGGAGGCGTTCTCGAAGGTCAGCGTCCGCTTCGACAGCGACGGCGACGACTGCGCCGGCTGGCTCTACCGTCCCGACAGCGCGGAGAACCCGCCGGTCGTCGTGATGGCGCCCGGCCTCGGGGCCGAGCGGACCTTCGGCTACCCCCTCGTCGCCGAGCGGCTCGCCGAGGCGGGCTACGCCGTCCTGCTCTTCGACTACCGCCACTTCGGCGACAGCGAGGGCGAGCCGAGAAACCTCGTCGACCCGGCGAAACAGGTCGCCGACTGGCGAGCAGCCGTCTCGAAAGTGCGGGACCTCGACCGCGTCGACGGGAGTCGGGTGATTCTTTGGGGTTACTCCTTCGCCGGGGGGCACGCGCTGAGCGTCGCCGCCGAGGACCCCCGACTCGCCGCCGTCGTCGCCGTCGCGCCCTTCGTCGACGGTAAGGTCGCCGCGAAAGCCCGCGGGCTGAAAGGCGGCGCGAAGGCCGTCGCCGCCGGGTTCCGTGACAAACTCCAGTCACTCGTCGGCCGGCCCTACACGGTGCCTATCGTCGGCGACCCCGAGGAGTTCGCCGTCGTCGACGCTCCCGGCGCGAAGGCCAGCCTCTTCCGCCTGATTCCGAAGGGCAGCGACTGGGAGAACGCCTGTCCCGCGCGGGTGTTCCTGTCGATTCGGGGCTACCGCCCGGTCGAGTCGGCCGAGGACGTCCGGTGTCCGACGCTGTTCCTCGGCGGAGCCGACGACGACGTGGTCTCCTTGGACGCCATCGAGTCGGCGTCGGAGGCCGTCCCCAATGCGACCTTCGTCCGGCTGCCGACGGACCACTTCGGCTACTTCGACGACGCGTTCGAGTCGACGTTCGGCCACCAACTCGCCTTCCTCGACGAGGCCGTCGGGTGGTAGCTGACGGACCTCACTCCCGTTGGGAGATAGGTCGTCGCACGCGCTGTGCTGGCACATTCATTTCAAACGACACTCTCCGGAAAGCTTATATTCTCATAAAGTATACATAGGTCGCTTATGATTCACATAACTTACACACGCGTTGCGTCAGTCGCGCTCGCACTCCTCTTGGTGTTTAGCAGCGTCGGCGGCGTCGCCGCCCAGACCAGCGACTCCGAGTGGAGGCAACAAATAGTCGAGGACACGCGCTCGATGGCGGGCACCTACAATGCAAACATCGACAACGTGGACCTCGGACCCGTCAGTCTCGCGGGCATTTCGAACGTCTACATCACCGATGCGTCTACCGGCGAGGTGGCGGAGCTCCACATCAGGATGGACGAACGTAACCATATAGTCGGTGCAAGTTGGGGGCCCAACTCCGAGGCGACCCGTAAGATTACGACCGACCGTGAGACGTACAACAACGTCATCAACGCGGACAACCCTGCCGCCGCGTTCCGTAATGCAATCGCCGACGACAAGATCGTCATCTCCGGCGACAACGGCAACATCGTCGAAGGCGTGAAGTGGAGAATCATCAACCTCCTGAAGGGCTTCGTGCTCAACTGAGCGTCCACGATATCCGTCTTTTCGCGTACTGATTTCCGAGTACCGTCCACACGTCTGCTACCGACTACCCGGCGTTCGTCACGGACGACCGCGAGGGCTACGACGCCCCACAGAATCACACAGTCGTTCGCCGACAGATGTGGTTCTGATTAGCTCGGACTTCCGCGAACGTTTATATATCGACCGAGCATGTATGGAGTATCATGTTCACTCTCAAGCGGTCACAGTTCGCAGCACTCGCCGTCGCGTTCGTCGTGCTCTTTTCGAGCGTCGGCGGCGTCGCGGCCCAGAGCGACAACCCTGAGTGGGGCCAAGAGCTGTACGAGCAAGTCGAGGGGATGCAAGAGGAGTACAACGCGAACGCCGACCAAGTCGACCTCGGGCCAGTCAACCTCGCCGGGACGATGAACGTCTACGTCAACGACGGCGACGAGCAGGCGACGTACTCGTTCACGATGAACGAAGACAACGAGATCACCAGCATGCAACAGGGTCTCGACCCGGACGCGCCGCGCAAGATCACGACCACCCGTGCGACGCTTGAGGACATCGCCGACTCCGACAACCCTGCCGCAGCGTTCCGTAATGCGGTCATGTCCGGCGAAATCGACATCAGCGGTGAAGACGGCGAACTCATCGAGACCATCAAGTGGGAAGTCGCAAAATTCCTGCTGGACTACATCTGAGCGGCTGACGACGCGGTTCGGACGTTTTGCTGACTCACTTCCAGAGCAGCGACGGCGTTCGCCCGGCACGTCGCACGCTCGTGGACCCGCCTGCACCGGCATACTCACGCAGTCCACAACTCTGATACCCTTCTCCCGCGTGCTCTCGACAATGACTCACTCACGCACCGTCGAGTTGGAGGGCCACATCATCGACTCCGGGATGCTCCAGCAGGCGATGGGACTCGTGATGGACCTCGAGGGGAACTTCGACATCGAGCAGTTCGACGTCGGGACCCACAAGGAGGCCGAGTCCTACTGCCGGATGGACGTCATGGCCGACGACGAGGCCACGTTGCAGGAGATCCTCCACGAACTCCACCAGATCGGCGCGAACCTGACCGACCCCGTCGACGCCGAGCTGGTGGCCGCCCCGGCCGACCAGGTCGTCCCGACGGGCTTCTACTCGACGACGAACCACCCGACGCAGGTCCGCTACGAGGGCCAGTGGGTCGACGTCGAGAACATGGAGATGGACTGTGCCATCGTCGTGGAAGACGGCGACTCCCCGCGGGCGTACACGAAGGTCCTCAACGCCATCGAGGAGGGCGACCTCGTCGTCACCGACGAGGCGGGCATCCGCGTCGACCCGCCGGAACGCCCCCGCGACAACTCCGGTCCGTTCGGCTTCATGCAGGGCGGCGTCTCCTCGGAGCGACCCTCCGAGTCGCTCATCCGGCAGGTCGCCGATGCACTGGAGCAGACGAAAGAAGACGGCGGCAACGTCCTCGTCGTCGCCGGACCGGCGGTCATCCACGCCGGCGCGGGCGACGACCTCGCTCGCCTCGTCCGCGAGGGCTACATCGACATGCTCTCGGCGGGCAACGGCTTCGCCACCCACGACATCGAGCGCGGTCTCTACGGCACCTCGCTGGGGATGGACATGGAGACGATGGAACATCCCCGCAAGGGCCACAAACACCACATCTACACCATCAGCGAGGTCATCCGTGCGGGCGGCATCAGCGAGGCCGTCGACGAGGGACTCATCAAATCCGGCGTGATGTACGAGTGTATCCAAAACGACGTCTCCTACGTGCTGGCGGGGTCCATCCGTGACGACGGCCCACTGCCGGAAACCATCACTGACGCCGTCGAGGCACAGAACGCCATCCGCGAGCAGGCACACGAGGCGGACATGGTGCTCATGCTGTCGACGCTCTTGCACTCGGTCGCCGTCGGCAACTGTCTCCCGTCGACGACGAAGGTGGTCTGCGTCGACATCAACCCCGCGACCGTCACCCAACTGCTCGACCGCGGCAGCTCGCAGGCCATCGGCATGGTCACCGACATCGGGACGTTCGTCCCGTCGCTCGCGGACAAGGTCCTCGACGACGCATAAGCCGACCCCACCCTCTCAGGTTCGAGACTGTCCGGGTGGGTGACGGTCCGGCCAACTATTCACTACACCCGTACGATTCCTCGACATGATATGTCACCAACTAGTCTGTCGGTTTTATACTTCTGTCAACGAATTATCTAGCATGGCCGTGCACTCCTCCACATCCGACACCGCACACGACCAAGGCGTCGCCCGAGAAGCCAAAGAGCTGGTCCGTGCGGGCTGGTCAGTGACCGCGACCGTCGAGGGCTGGGACGACCCCGAACCGGTCGGGCCGGCCGTCCCCGACATCGTCGCGACGAAACGCGGGACGGTCCGCGTCGTCGAAGTGGAGACCGACGACGGCTGCGACCACGAGCGGATGCGGCGGGCCGTGAGCCGTCGCCGGAACGCGGTCTTCTACGCCGTCATCGTCGACGACAACGGTCGGCGAATCCGCTACACGGACGCGGCGTAGTCAGACCTGTTCGCGCGGGACGACCGCCATCGGACGGTTCGAATGCAGGAGGATGTCCTGTGCGACGCTGCCGAAGACGACCTTCGAGGTCGGGTTCCGCTTTCTGATGCCGATGACGATCTCGTCGGCGTCGACCTCGTCGGCGTACTCCAGCACGTCCTCGGCCGGACTCTGCTCGCGGACGAACTGATGCGTCTCCACGTCGGCCACGCCGGAAAGCCGCGACGCCACGGCGTTGAGCGCGTCCTCGCCGTCGCGAATGTCCTCGGCGGAGGTGTCGTCGCCCCCGCGGTGGGAGTTGACGGCGTGGACCGCATCGCCCTCTCCGAGTCGGTCGTCGAGGTAATCACACAGCACGGCACTCGTGTGGACGGAGTTCGTCGCCAGTACGAACGTTGTCATATCACACAACGCGACGCCGAGATACATAAATGACTCCACAAAGTACTTGCCACGGACGCATCTTTTGCGTGACATGAACCGCGAAACTGCCCTGACGGCGGGTGCCGTCGGCATCGTCGCGGTCGCCCTCCTCGTCGCCGGAGTCGTCCCCGGCGTCCTGGCGGACCCGACCGACCGCGGCCCGCTCCCGCCGGGCCGCGTCGACATCGCCGACGGACTCGCCATCCAGCCGAACGAGGTGAGTGGAGAGACCACGACCCTCCGCGTCGAGACCAGACTCAGCCACCGCGGCAACACCGCGGAGAACGTGACCGTCCGCTTCCGCGCGGTCGACGCGGAGTCCGGTTTCGTCGAGACGACGGAGACCGTCGCGCTCGGCAATCTGACCGAGGACGGTGAGATACCCGTCCGGGCCGACCTGACCGTCGAACGCGAGGGCGGCTACCGCATCGAGACCACCGTCTTCCGCGACAGCGAGCGCGTCGACTCCGGGCGGACGACCGTCAGCGGTCTCGACGCGTTGACTCCCGCGTACGCGCGGACGAGCGTCGGCTTCACCGACTCGGACGTCCTGCCGCCCGTCGCCGTCTCCGTCGCCGACGCGGGCGACGAGCGGACGACGCTCAGACTCGGTGCCTCGCTGACCAACCGTGGCGACGAACCCTCCGAGGACCTGCGCGTGACGGTCGTCCTCCGTCAGGCCGAGTCGAACCTCGTCGCCGGCCGGACGACGGTCGACGTCGGGACCATCCGCCCCGGGCGGACCGCCACCGTCGACGCCGAGGTCGCCGTTCCCTCCGACTACAACTACTACGTCGACGCCGTCCTCTGGAAGGACGACGTAATGGTCGACACCGCACGGACGACGGCCAACCTCGACCCCCAGCGACGCATCTCGGTCGACGAGACGACCGAGGACGTCGAACTCCGCGTCGAGGACTTCGAGTCCGACGACGGCCGTCCACAGCCGACCAGCGAACCCGAAGCCACCACCGATACCTCCTCACCCGGTCTCGGCGTCGCCGTCGCCGTCGTCGCCCTGCTCGTGAGCGCGCTGGTCGCCCGGAGGCGGTCGCGATGAACGACACTGACCCGAACGACCCGAACGACCCGAACGACCCGAGCGACGAGACGCAGAACGACCCCGACACCGAAGCTATGCCCACAGACTCCACCCCCACGACCGACGACCGACAGACCACGGCCGACAGCCAGCCGACCACCGACGGCGGCGAGACGGCGAGCACGTCGACACCGTCGACGGCCGAGTCCGGCGAGACCGGTCGCAACGTCGCCCGATACGTCAACTACGCCGTCCTCGGTGGACTCTGCCTTCTGGCGTTCATCGCGGCGATACAGTTCTACCTCAGCACGTCGCAGGCGATCAACACCTGGGTGACCCGCGAGTACCGCTCGCTGTTCCAGGCGGCGTTCAATCTCGTCGTCGTCCTCCTCGCCGGGACGGGCATCGCGTTCCAACTCCGGCGGCTCTACGGCGAGTAGGCCGAGGGCCGTGTTGTCACGGCTCTCCAAGCGTTTATTGGGCTGCTGGCCGGGATTGGTATATGGCTAATTTCTTGTTCGTCTCCGCCGACGCCGCGCTGATTACGGACCTCGCGTGGCAGGTCCACCGCGAGGGTCACGACGTCAAGTACCACATCGAGGCCGAGAGCGACAAAGAGATCGGCGACGGCTTCGTCCCCAAGACCGATGACTGGGAGGCCGAGGTCGACTGGGCCGACGTGATCATCTTCGACGACATCTGGGTGGGTTCGGACGTCGGGACGGGCCAGTTGGCGCAGGACCTCCGCGCGGAGGGGAAGGCCGTCGTCGGCGGCACGCCGAACACCGACCGCCTCGAAGAGGACCGCGGCTACGCGATGGAGATTCTCGAAGACCACGGCGTCAACACCATCGAACACCACGTCTTCTCGGACTTCGACGCGGGCATCCGCCACGTCGAGGAACATCCCGCCCCGTACGTCATCAAGCCGCTCGGCGAGGTTCAGAACGTCAAACGGCTGCTCTACGTCGGCAACGAGAACGACGGCAGCGACGTCGTCGACGTCCTCCGGGCGTACAAGAAGGCGTGGGGCCACCGGATGAAGGGCTTTCAGCTCCAGCGGAAGGTCGAGGGGGTCGAGATCGCCGTCTGTGGCTTCTTCAACGGCGAGGAGTTCATCGACCAAGTCAACTTCAACTTCGAGCACAAGAAGCTCTTCCCGGGCAACATCGGCCCGTCGACGGGCGAGATGGGGACTTCGATGTTCTGGGCGGGACACAACCAGCTGTTCGAGGAGACGCTCGGCAAACTGGAGGGCTGGCTCGCCAACGAGGGCTACGTCGGCAGCATCGACATCAACTGCATCGTCAACGCCAACGGCATCTATCCGCTGGAGTTCACCCCGCGGTTCGGCTATCCGACCATCGCGCTACAGGAGGAATCCTTCGAGTCCGGCACGGGGCAGTTCTTCTCCGACCTCGCGCACGGCAAGGACCCGGAACTCGAGGTCCACAGCGGCTACCAGGTGGCAGTCCGCGTCGTCCTCCCGCCGTTCCCGTTCGACGACGACAAGACCTACGCCGAGAACTCCCGGAACGCCGCGGTCGTCTTCGAGACGGAGAGCCGCGAGGGCATCCATCTCGAAGACGCGAAGAAGGTCGACGGACAGTGGCGCGTCGCCGGGGAGAACGGGATGCCGCTCGTCGTCACCGGGAAGGGCGAGACGATGCAGGAGGCCAGAGAACAGTGTTACGGCCGCATCGACGACATCGTCATCCCGAATATGTACTACCGCGACGACATCGGCGAGCGGTGGGTCGACGGCGACGGCGACCGCTTGCTGGCGTGGGGATATCTCGGACCGCAAGCAGAGTAAAAATCAGGCGACGAAGACCCAGGCGACGAAGACAGCGAATCCGCCGAGGGCCGTGCTGGCGACGGCGTGGAGCCGGAGTCGGTCGAGCAGCTGGTGGGCGTCGCCCTCGACTTTCAGCACGTCGTGAATCTCGCTGCCGATCTCACAGCGCGGGAGGAAGTCCATCGCGACGTGGAGGAAAACGCCCGCGGCGAAGCCGAAGACGACACCGCGAACCGCGCCGGACGCGGGAATCGCGACCAAACTGGAGAGGATGGCGGCGATGCCGACACCGGCCGCCGGGAGAAGGAGGACGCTCCACCCGCGGCCGTTGCGAGCGAGGCGGTTGGCGGCGGCGTAGCCCGCGGGACCTTTGTGCGAGATGATGGCGAGTCCGAGCGTCAGCCCGACGTCCATGTTGCCGTAGATAAGACCGATGATAGCCCCCGCCGAGAGCGCGTGCGCGGAGAGTTCCGCGACGGTCCGGTCGAGCGGGAGGTCCATATGCGCCAGTCGGTGGCCGATGGTGTGTGACCCGAAGCCGACGACGAGACCGAGCGCGATGCCGAAGCCGCCGTACTGTGGGGTCCCACCGGAGACGCCGATGGCCTGCGGGACGAGGAAGACGGCCGCGCTCGTGATCATCGCGCCGCTGGCAAGTCCGTAGCCCCAGACGAGCGACTGGGCGTGTTCTCGGTGGGTGTAGACCGCGAGGACGCCCGCGCCCGCCATCGCGGCGAACGCTGCCCACGAGATGACGAGCAGGTCCCACGTCTCCGACTGGAGGAGGGTCGCCGAGAGAACGACCAGGGCGACCAGGCTCACGACGCCGACCGTCGACAGCCCGCGGAGGCTGTCGAACGGTCCGGCGACACTGTTTCGGCTCATGTTATTAATCCATTTGCTGAGGTTAATAGGGCTGTCGATGCGCCCGATTCGGTTGGCTCGACGGGGTCGTCGCTGGATTCGGGATATCAAGGGATACCAAAAGAGACCAAGGTGTGGACATCATGCCACGCGAGTCCGGTCAGGTGCCGTTCAGGGCGTCGGGGCGGCCTTCTGCAGGGCGGTCTCGGCGATGTTGCCGCCGTAGTCGGCGCTGCGGGAGATGGAGTCGACGATGAGTCCGAGCATCTGTGCGCGCGCCGGGTCGAGATCGCGGAGGAGTTCGTCGATGGCGCGGGCGTGCTCGTCGATCTCCTGGACGGCCTCGCGGGCCTTGTTCGCGAGCTGGCTCGCCTCGACGGAGTCCTCGGTGAAGAGCGCGTCCATCCCGTCGTCGATGACGGCGGCGGCGTCCTCGTGGAGTTCCGACAGTGCCCGGACCACGTCGTCGGGGACCGGCTCTTCCATCGTCAGCGTGAGATGGGCGATCTTCGTCGCGTGGTCGCCGATGCGCTCCATCTGGCGGGCACTGGAGTGGTAGTCGAAGCAGATCTCGCGGGGCAGTCCGAGCTCTTCGGCGGCCTTCGGCGTGCGGAGGGTCGCGCGGAAGATGCGGGAGACGACCATCCAGAGGCGGTCGACGTCGTCGTCGCGCTGGATGACGTCGCGGGCGATGTCGTCGTCGTTCTCTTCGAGGGCGACGATGGCGTCTTCGAGCATCGACAGCGCGATGAGCCGCATTCGGGTGACCGCGTTGTGAATCGACAGCTCCGAGGAGTCGAGGAGGTCGCGGATGACGACGCGGTCGCGGGTTTCTTCGAGCACTTCGAGGCCGACGAGTCCCTGCGTCGCCTTCCGAATCGTCCGCCGCTGGTCGTTCGTGATGCGGGTGTTCTCCAGGGCGATGATGTCGAAGCCGCTGACGTACATCGTCATCACCGCGCGCGTGAGTTCGTCGCCTTCGAGGTTCGAGATGTCGAGCGTTCCTTCGGTCCGCTCTTCCTCGGTGCGTGGGGTGAGAAAGAGGGAGTCACCCTCGGGGTAGAACTCGACTTCGCTCCCGGCACTGACACCGTTCTCGGTGGCCCAGTCTTTCGGAATCGACACCGTGTACGTCGACCCACCCGTGACTTGCACCTTGCGTGTCTCCACCATATCACACGATGATACACTAGATACTATAAATCTGCCCCTCTCTATATACGGCGTCAAGATACTCTGGTGTCGAACCGCGTTCGAGCCATGAAAGCGTGTCAACGACGAAACCGTTTCTTGTTTTCGGTACTCTCCAGAGAGTCACGGAGAAACCCGGGAAACAAGCGTTAGAACCCGAAAGGCGGCGACAGAGGCCAGTTTAATTGTGTCGTGAGAGACCGTCGAGAGCCCACTCAGGGGAGCAGTAGGTACGAGATGCGTACGCAAACGTAGAACTATATATTTGTCATAGTAGCGTATTTATGGATATCTCGGCTCGAT
The DNA here is from genome assembly GCF_900103715.1 of Halogranum gelatinilyticum. Lineage (NCBI taxonomy): Archaea > Methanobacteriati > Methanobacteriota > Halobacteria > Halobacteriales > Haloferacaceae > Halogranum > Halogranum gelatinilyticum. Next base: position 806,570 of record NZ_FNHL01000002.1, read on the forward strand.
ACAGGTGATGACGCGAAAGACGCTGACGGACGCTGTCTCCCGGCGCAAGTTCATGATGACAACCGGTGCCGCAGGCTCCATCGCCATCGCTGGCTGTACGAGCGAGTCGAGCGACGGTGGCTCCGGCGACGGCGGCAGTTCCGACGGCGGCTCCGGTGACGGCGGTTCGGGCGGCGACGGGCTCTCGGGAACCATTGAGATTTCGGGTTCGTCGACGGTCTACCCGCTCGCGACGGCCGTCTCCGAACTGTTCCGTCAGGAGCATCCCGACGTCTCCATCAACGTGCGCTCGACGGGGTCCGGCGGTGGCTTCAACAACTTCTTCTGCGAGGGGCAGACCTCGTTCAACAACGCCTCCCGTCCAATCAAGGAGGAAGAGACGCAGCTCTGTAGCGACAACGACGTCACGCCAGTCGAGCTCAAGGTCGCGACCGACGCGCTGACCATCGTCGCCAACCCCGAGAACGACTTCCTCGACTGTCTCACCGTCGAAGAAATCTCGATGATCTTCAGCGGCGACGCCGTCCAGCAGTGGAGCGACGTCCGCAGCGAGTGGCCCGACGAGGACATCGAGCGCTACGGTGCCGCCGAGACCTCCGGAACCTTCGACTACCTTACCGAGGTTATGGGCGAGGACGCCGGCCACACCGACGACTACCAGGCGACCGAGGACGACAACATCATCGTCGAAGGTGTCTCCGGCTCCGAGTACGCCATCGGGTACCTCGGCTTCGCGTACTACACGAACAACGAGGAGGCCGTCAAGGCGGTCAGCATCGACAACGGTGACGGCTGTATCGCTCCGACGCTGGAGACGGCCAAGGGCGGCCAGTACACGCCGCTGGCCCGACCGCTCTTCACCTACCCCGCGCAGTCGGCACTCGCTCAGGAGCACATCGCCGAGTTCGCCCGCTTCTTCGTCGAGCAGTCGACGAACGAGGAACTCGTCGCCAACACCATCGGCTACGTCCCGAACAGTGACGAGGAACAAGAAGAGATGATGTCGCGGCTCGAAGAGGCCATCTCGAACGCACAGTAGAATCTGACGCTCTACTGAGACCTCCCGAATCTATATCCGGGTGTTTTTGTCTATGAACGACAGACACCGGATATGGTCTGGAGCGTCGCACGATCACCACTCATTCATACTACATACCCATGACAGAACAGTCCCAGCCCCCAGACTTGTCGGGCAACCGGGGAGCGCAACAGGTTCGTGAGAAGATCTATCACGGTCTCTTCTTTACGGCCGCCGCGCTCTCGGTGCTCACCACACTCGGCATCATCGCGGCGTTGCTCGGTGACGCGCTGTCGTTCTTCGGCGCGTACTCCATCGGCTCGTTCCTCACCGGGACCCAGTGGTCGGTCCTGTCGAACAACTACGGCGTGCTCCCGTTGGTGTACGGGACGCTCATCGTCACCTTCGGCTCGGCACTCATCGCCATGCCGCTCGGCCTCCTCACGGCCATCTACCTCAGCGAGTACGCCTCGAAACGGATGCGCTCGATCCTGAAGCCGATGCTCGAAGTGCTGGCCGGCGTCCCGACGGTCGTCTACGGCTTCTTCGCCATCGTCTACATCACGCCGTTCCTCGAAGGGACGCTCTTCCCGAGCATCAGTACCTTCAACGCGCTGTCGGCGTCCATCGTCGTCGGCATCATGATCATCCCGATGGTCGCGTCCATCAGTGAGGACGCGATGAGTGCCGTCCCCGACTCGCTGCGACAGGCGGGCTACGGCCTCGGCGCGACGAAGTTCAACGTCTCGACGCGCATCGTCGTCCCGGCGGCCATCTCGGGTATCGCCTCGTCGTTCATCCTCGCGCTCTCGCGCGCAATCGGCGAGACGATGGCCGTCACGCTGGCGATGGGGAGTAAGCCGAGTCTCCCGGACGTCTCGATGGCCTCGCTGGCTGGGATTCCGATTCCGTTCGTCCACCCCGGCGACATGTTCCTGCGACCCTACTCGTCGATGACCGCCCAGATGGTCAACACCATCAACGGCGAGCTCTCCGGTGGGTCGCTGGCCTACGAGGCCGTCTTCGCCGTCGGGCTCGTCCTGTTCGTCATCACGCTCGTCATGAACGTCATCAGCGACGCGATCGCCAGCCGCTACCGGGAGGAGTACTGAGATGGCGACAGAAACACAGGATTCCGGCTTCGGCGAAGTCAGCCAACTGAAGGGGAAGGTCTTCGAGTATCTGTCGCTCGGTGCCTCCTTCGTCGGCATCTTCATGCTGGCTGTCCTCTTGGTCTACGTCACCGTCGACGCCTTCGGCCTCGACCAGGCTGGGCCGCTGTGGTGGCTCATCTACTTCGCGACGCTCGTCGTCCCGACGCTCGGCTTCACCGCCTACGCGGTTCGGAACCGTACCGTCGGCCGCGTGGCTGGTGGCGCGCTCTTACGCATCTTCGGTGGACTCGCCGCGACGACGGCTATCTCCATCGTCTTCATCATCTTCGACGTCCAGCAGTGGCTGCTGGTCTACACGGTGGGTCTCCTGCCCGCAGGTCTCGTCTTCTTCTACGGCCGTCTCAAGGAGTGGCCGCAGGCGAACCTGCTCGCGCCCGTCGTCCTCGTGGTCGGCTCGGCGCTCGGCGTCTTCCTCAAGGGACCGCTGTCGGCGTTCCCGCAGAACTGGCTCATCTATCTCTGGACGCTCGCCGTCCCGATGGCCGCCTACATGGCGTCGAACGAATTCGACCGCTCGGGCCGCGACGGCGCGCTCGCCGTCGGCGGGGGCGTCGTCGGCATCGCGGTCGCCGCGGCGTTCATCGGTCCCGCACTCGCCGGTCTCAACAGTGATCTCGCGCTACTCCTCGGCGTGCTGTTCGTCGCGCCGACGGTCGCCTTCGTCGTCCGCACGGTGCAGTCCCGCGAGGGCCTCGTCGGGCTGGCGTTCCCGGTCGTCCTCTTCGGCGGCGCGCTGCTCGGTGCGTTCCTCGTCGGGCAGCTCGGAGCCGCCCAGCCGGACTCGTGGCTCACCTGGTCGTACGTCACCAACCCGCCGTCGCAGCTCGACGCGCGCGAAGCCGGACTGTTCCCGGCCATCGTCGGCTCGGTGTTCGTCATCACGAACGTCGCCGTGTTGACGCTCGTGCTCGGCGTCGCGACCTCCATCTACCTCGAGGAGTACGCCGCGAGTTCGGGCACGCTCGGCAAGGTTACGAACCTGATTCAGGTCAACATTTCCAACCTCGCAGGCGTCCCCTCGGTCGTCTACGGGCTGCTCGGACTCGGGCTGTTCATCAATCTGCTCGGCTTCGGCATCGGCATCGTCCTCGTGGCCTCGATCACGCTGGCGTTGCTCATCCTGCCCATCGTCATCATCTCCTCGCAGGAGGCCATCCGGTCGGTCCCGACGGATCTCCGGCAGGCCTCCTACGGGATGGGGGCGACGCGCTGGCAGACGATTCGGAACGTCGTCCTGCCCGAGGCACTGCCCGGTATCCTGACCGGGACCATCCTCGCGCTGGGGCGAGCCATCGGTGAGACGGCTCCGCTCCTGATGATCGGTGCGGCGACGACGACGTTCGCCGCCCCGACGGGCTACTTCGACAGCGTCACCGTGATGCCGCTGCAGATCTACGCCTGGTCGTCCCAGCCGAGTGATGCCTTCCGATACGGTGTCGTCGCCGCGGGTGTCGTGACGTTGCTCATCGTCCTCCTGACGATGAACTCCATCGCGATCTACGTGCGCAACAAATATGAGAACGAGAACTAATACATGAGCCAAGACAACATGACCACGAACGACCCGACGACTGAGGCCGCGGACGCGGACCAGCTCATCACCACCGACCCGGGTCGGAGTGGACTGGACGAATCGAACGAGCGGGGCAGCGTCACCGACGCACAGACCGTCATCGAGGCACGGAACGTCAACGTCTGGTACAACGACGACCAGGCACTGAACGACATCAACATGAAGATTCCCGAGAACCAGGTGACGGCGATGATCGGTCCCTCGGGCTGTGGGAAGTCGACGTTCCTCCGGTGTATCAACCGGATGAACGACCTCGTCGACGCCGCCCGCATCGAGGGCGACCTGCTGTTCAAGGGCAAGAACGTCTACGACAAGGACGTCGACCCCGTCGCGCTCCGTCGCCGCATCGGGATGGTCTTCCAGCATCCCAACCCGTTCCCGAAGAGCATCTACGACAACGTCGCCTACGGCCTGCGCCTGCAGGGCAAGACCGACAACCTCGACCAGAAGGTCGAACAGGCCCTGAAGAGCGCGGCACTCTGGGACGAGGTCAAAGACCGCCTCGACAAGTCCGGCACGGACCTCTCCGGTGGTCAGCAACAGCGGCTCTGTATCGCCCGCGCCATCGCGCCCGACCCGGAAGTCCTGCTCATGGACGAGCCCGCCTCGGCACTCGACCCCGTGGCGACCTCGCAGGTCGAAGACCTCATCGACGACCTCTCACAGGAGTATACGGTCGTCATCGTCACGCACAACATGCAGCAGGCGGCCCGCATCTCCGACAAGACGGCCGTCTTCCTCACCGGTGGCGAACTCGTCGAGTTCAACGACACCGCGACTATCTTCGAGAACCCCGACAGCCAGCGCGTCGAAGACTACATCACCGGCAAGTTCGGATAGCCGGCTGCGACCTTTCTCAGTTCTCCGCCGTCGCGAGCGGCGACATTCCACCCGTCTCACCCGTCCAGCGTCGACAGCGCGGCACGGGACGACAGGACCAATGTTGCATCCACGAGCAGCGACGGAACGTCTCCGGAAGTCGCTCCCTCGGGACAGATATCCGGGCAAATTGTCATACTACTATTGCTATTGTTGGCAATATATAACACAGTATATTTAAAAACGAAGCGAGCAAAGCCTCAGACATGCCCAGAGTCGAATATCAGAAGCGATTGGAGAACCTGCGCGAGGACGTTCTCTACATGAGCGAGGTCGTCGGAGAACGGCTTCGCATGGGTCTCGACGCCCTCGAACAGAAAGACGCACAGCTCGCCGAAGAGGTCATCGAAGGCGACGGCGAGATCAACCGGATGTATCTCGACCTCGAACAGGACTGCGTCGACCTCGTCGCCCTCCAGCAGCCGGTCGCCGGCGACCTCCGCTTTATCGCCGCCTCGTTCAAGATCATCACCGACCTCGAACGGATCGCCGACCTCGCGACCAACCTCGGCCAGTACGCCCAGAACGCCGAACAGGACGTCTTCCCCGACGTCGACATCCAGCGGCTCGGCGAAGTCACCCTGGAGATGCTAGACAAGGCGATGGAGGCCTACAGCAACGAGGAGCCGGACCTCTGTTACGAGGTCGCCGCCCGCGACGACGACCTCGACGAGATGTGCGAGGCCGCGAGCGAAGTCGTCGTCCGCGACCTGCTGGAGAACGACCCGCTGGACGAGAACACGGACACGGAAGCCCTCATGGGCGAGGTCTCGCGGCTGTTCCTGACCGTCCGCGACATCGAGCGCGTCGGCGACCACACGGTCAACATCGCCGCGCGGACGCTCTACATGCTCGAGAACAACGACGAACTGCTCTACTAATCCGACCTTTTTCTGCGTCGGGTCGCCTTCGGCGACCACTCCTTGAAAAACGTCGTCTTCGCGGTTTCACCGCGAGGCCTGACAGACGCGACGCGTCTGTCCCTGATGAAAAAAGGCCGCTCGTTCGGGCCGATAGGCCCGAGCCTCGCGGCCTTTTTTGACCTACATTTTTTGGCGGGGGTTGAGCGGGTACCGGAGGTACCCGCGATGCCTCCGTGAAAAAAGGTGGTTCTTTATTGGAACCCGATCCGGCCGTCGCGGCGCTCGGCGAACTGCTCGCGAGAGCCGCCCTTGAACTGCTCTTCCATCTGTTCGTAGTAGTTGAGCAGGTCCTCGGAGATGGTCGGCCGCACGGACTCCATCGCCTTGCGGAAGTGCCGCATCTCGACCTCTTGGGCGTCGCCGTCTTCTCGAAGTGCCTCGATGGCGGCCTCGCGACCGATGGATTCGAGGTCCGAGCCGACGTAGCCCTCGGTGATCTCGGCGATTTCGCGGAGGCTGACGTCGGGCGCGAGCGGCATCCCGGCCGTGTGAATGTTGAGGATCTGTTCGCGACCCTCCTCGCCGGGCGAGCCGATCATGACGAGCCGGTCGAACCGCCCCGAGCGGATGAGCGCGGGGTCGATCATATCTGGTCTATTAGTCGCGCCGATGACCATCACGTTGCCGCGCTCTTCGAGACCGTCCAGTTCGGTGAGGAGCTGGTTGACGACGCGCTCGGAGACGTTGTTGCCCATCTCCTGGCCCCGGCTGGGCGCGAGGCTGTCGAGTTCGTCGAAGAAGATGATACACGGCGACACCTGCCGCGCCTTGCGGAAGGTCTGCCGGATGGCCTTCTCCGATTCGCCGACCCACTTCGAGAGCAGCTGCGGGCCACGCACCGAGATGAAGTTGGCGTTCGTCTCGTTGGCGACGGCCTTCGCCATCAGGGTCTTGCCCGTGCCGGGCGGGCCGTAGAGCAGCACGCCCGCCGGGGGTTCAATGCCCATCCGGCTGAACTTCTCGCGGTCGGTCAACGGCCACTCGACGCTCTCTTTGACCTTCTGTTTGGCCCCTTCGAGCCCACCGACGTCGTTCCAGGTGATCTTCGGCAGTTCGACGAGCACCTCGCGCATCGCGCTCGGTTCGACCTCGCCGAGGGCACCGTCGAAGTCGTCGCGTTTGACGATCATCCGGTCGATGAGACTCGGCGGGATGTCCTCCTCGTCGAGGTCGATCTCGGGGAGGTACCGCCGGAGTGCCTTCATCGCCGCCTCCTTCGTCAGGCTCTCGATGTCGGCACCCACGAAGCCGTGGGTCTCGTCGGCGAGGTAGTCCAGGCTGACGTCGTCCGACAGCGGCATCCCGCGGGTGTGGACCTGCAGGATCTCCTTGCGGCCCACCTCGTCCGGCACACCGATCTCGATCTCGCGGTCGAACCGGCCCGGACGACGGAGTGCGGGGTCGACGGAGTCGACACGGTTCGTCGCCGCGATGACGATGACCTGCCCCCGGGCTTCGAGCCCGTCCATCATCGTCAACAGCTGGGCGACGACACGGCGTTCGACTTCGCCGGTGACGTCCTCACGCTTGGGCGCGATGGAGTCCAGTTCGTCGATGAAGATGATGGCCGGCGACTCTTCTTTCGCGTCCTCGAAGATTTCGCGGAGCTGTTGTTCGGACTCACCGTAGTACTTCGAGATGATCTCCGGCCCGGCGATGGAGAAGAAACTCGCCGAGGTCTCGTTGGCGACCGCCTTCGCCAAGAGGGTCTTCCCGGTGCCCGGCGGACCGTGGAGCAGGACACCCTGCGGCGGCTCGATGCCGAGCTTCTTGAAGATCTGCGGATGCTTCATCGGTAGCTCGACCATCTCGCGGACGCGCTGAATCTCGCCCTGGAGTCCACCGATGTCCTCGTACGTGATGCCGCCGCTGGCCTTTTCGAAGCCCGAGATGGGCTCCTCGCGGAGTTCGACTTCCGTATCTTCGGTGACGAGGACGACCCCTTCGGGTTCGGTCTCGACCGCGATGAGCGGGATGGCCTGGCCGGGCGACCGCATGAAGGGATGGTTCGTGCTCGACATCACGGGGACGATGTCGCGCTCGACGACCGGCCGCTTCAGAATCTGGCGTTTGACCATGCCGGCGGCGTCGGAGCCGAACTGGACGCTCGCCTCTTCGGGCGGTGCGAGGACCAGTGTATCGGCCTTCTTCGCCTCCGCCTTCCGGATGGTCACGCGCTCGCCGATACCGACGTCCGCGTTCTGACGGGTGAAGCCGTCGATGCGGACCGTGTCCGTGTTCCAGTCTTGCCGGTCGGCACGCCAGACCTTGGCGGCCGTCGTCTCGGCACCCTCGATCTCGATGATATCTCCCGGTGAGAGTTTGAGATGCAGCAGGGTATCCGGGTCAAGACGGGCGATACCGCGACCCGAATCGTTCGGGTACGCCTTCGCCACTTCGAGTTGCACTTCGTTCATAATTGACTCGCGGGGATACGTTCACCTCCGCCTCGGCACCGGTTAAGTGCTTTGCTAGCCCCAGTTTGCGGGTGGTTGTATGACATCTGTTAGCACATAGGACAGGGTCCTACAAATCCCTACCGGGTTCGGCAGACGAGGACGCGATACGCCTGCCGTCAGACGGGGACGCTTTTGGCCTTGCACCCGCCTTCTCCTGTATGCACACACTCGCGTTCGACGGCCGGATGGGTGCCAGCGGCGACATGCTGCTCGCCGCTCTCATCGCGGCCGGTGCGGACCCCGACGCCCTCGCCCCCGTCGAGGACGCACTCGACGTCCGCTACGAGGTCGGCGAGACCGACAAGAACGGTATCCGAGCGGCGACCGTCGACGTGCTGTTGACGGGTGACAGTGGCGACGGCGACGACGAGGGAGACGCCGGTAGCGACGAGCACGGTCACGACGACGGCTCTCAGGAGAGCCACAACCACGACCACCACGAGCATTCTCACGACGAGAGTGACCACACGCACGACGGCCACGACGACCACGACCACACCCACGCCGAGGGGCACGGCCCCCACCGAACCTACGCAGAAGTGGTCGAACTGGTCGAAGACATGGCCCTCCCGACCAACGTCGAGCGCGACGCCCGCGCCGTCTTCGAGATTCTGGGCGAAGCCGAGTCGTCGGTCCACGGCACGAACTTGGAAGAAACCCACTTCCACGAGGTCGGCGCGGACGACGCCATCGCCGACATCGTCGGTGCCTGCCTCCTCGTCGACGACCTCGGCGTCGAACGCGTCGTGACGACGCCGCTCGCGACGGGCGGCGGCGAGGTCGACATCGCCCACGGCGTCTACCCCGTCCCGACGCCCGCCGTCGTCGAGATCGCCCAGCGCGCCGACTGGTCGCTGCAGGGCGGTCCCGTCGAGGCGGAACTCCTGACACCCACCGGTGCGGCCATCCTCGCGCATTTCGCGGAGGGTGTCGAGAGTCTGCCTCCGCTGAAACTTGAGGAGTCAGGCTACGGCGCGGGCGGCTACACCTTCCCCGACCATCCGAACGTCCTCCGGACGCTCGTCGGCGACGGCGGCGGCCGACTCAGCCGCGACGAGATCACAGTCTTGGAGACGAATCTCGACGACGCAGCCCCGGAAGTGCTCGGCAGTCTGCAGGAGACCTTGACGGCTGTCGGCGCGCGCGACGTCTCGATTCTCCCGGCGACGATGAAGAAGTCCCGACCCGGCCATCTCGTGAAGGTCATCGTCAAACCCGAGGACGCCGAGCGCGTCGCCCGCAAGCTGGCCGAAGAGACGGGAACGCTGGGCATCCGCGAACACGGCGCGGGCCACCGCTGGGTCGCCTCGCGCGCCTTCGAGACGGCGACGCTCGAAATCGAGGGCGAGCACTACGACGTGGTGGTCAAAGTCGCCAGCGACGCAGCCGGTGATGTCTACGACTACAGCGCGGAGTACGACGACGCGCTGGCCGTCGCGCTCGACACGGACCTGTCGGTGCGTGAAGTGATGCGACGGGCAGAAGAAGCCGTGCGGCCGACCAACTAGTCCAACTAGTCCAGTTTCTCCTCGTCCGACCCGTCGCGGTGCGTCGCCAACGCCTCCTCGATAGTCAACTCGCCCGCGGCGACCCGGCGGGCCAGCGCCTCGTCGATGGTGCGGTTGTCCGCGGACTGCTCGCGCGACTCGTTTTTGATACGCTGGAGTTCTCCCCGCGTCGGTTCGATCTCGCGGCGGTCGACGGGGTCACCCTCAAGCCGCGCGATGTTGACCGCGGCGAGCACGTCACCCATCCCGCGAGCACCGGTCCCGAGGTAGGGCGTCGTCCCCGTCTCGTCGACCATCTCGACGCGCACGTCCTGCAGTTCGTTGATGAGTTTGGCACTCTGGAGCCGGTCGCCGTCGCCGACGCGGACGACGGCGTCGGGCGTGTCCTCGATCTCGCGGTGGACGACCTCGACGGCGTCCGTAATGGGCACGTGGAAGGCCGCGACGACGACGTCGCCGACGAGCACCGCGATGCCGGGGCGGGGCCCGGGGTCGACGCCGACGACGGTTCGGCCCTCGCTGCCGCGGAGGGACGCGAGTGCCTCCTCGACGCCGTGGCGGGCCGCGTCGGCGTGGACGACGACGTGGTCGACTCCGTCGACGCTGAGCTTGTCCGTCGGCGCGGAGATGACGACGCGGGTCCCGTCCGGCAGCTCCTCGTCCGGGCGAACCGTCGTGAAAGAGACTCCGCGTTCGCGGAGTTCACCCACGGCCTCGTGGTAGAGTTCGAAGTCATCGGTGGCGACGACGATCACAGGCGGGATTGGCCGGGTGACAGAAAAAGGCTACCGGGAGTGACCCCGCCGCGCGTCCGGGCGGATACGTCACGCCGGAGTCGGTTTTCTCGACGGGCCAGTTCTCGAAATCGAGAACCGGAGACGAAACTATATGGGGGCGGTATGGCTCGAAAAACCCAATGGAATTGCCGCTACTCTCCGACCGCCAGCTCTCGGGGTTCGTCCCGCGGGCGGTCAGACGGAGTGTGCTTCGGAAGTTCCTCGTCGTTCTCGCCGTCGTCACCGTCGTCATCGGCGGTGTCGGTCTCTACACTGTCGACCGGACGGCGGCGGAACTCGACGAGGACGTACAGACGGACCTGACAAGCGTCGCCGAACTCCAGGCCACGGAGATCGCCGAGTGGCACGACGAACGCAGCCAACTCGTGCGGATGCTCTCACAGTACCAGGTGTTCCGCCAGGACGACACCGACAGCGTCGAGGCGTTCCTCGTCGCCGAGCGGGCGAAACTGCCCATCGATATCCGGGCGGTCCACTACGTCGAGCGCGACACGGGACTCGTCCTCGGGTCGACGGGGCAGTCGGTCGTGAGCGACCCGCCGTGGGCCAACGGCTTCAGCGTCGGCACCGACGACTCGGTGTACGTCTCCTCGGTCTACCAGCGCGGCGGGATGCCCGTCATCGCCTTCGCCAGTGCCGTCCCCGGCTCGGACCGCGGGGTCGTCGTCGTCTCCGACGTCGCCCAGGTCGCCGACTCCTTCGAGCAGTCGACGGGCCGGTTCACACAGGTCGTCGCCGACGACGGCACCATCACGTTCTCCGCGGAGTCGAGCGACGTCCTCCTGGGATACAGCGGAGCCGAATCGTCCGCGTTTGCCAGCGCGGTCGACGGCGACACCGCCTTCGCGTCGGACGTCGACCTCGGCGCGACCGTCGAGGAGGCGCACGTCGCCGCCTACGCGCCCGTCGACGGCACCGACTGGGTCGTCGCGGTCCACACACCGACGGCCGTCGCCTACTCGCTGGAGACGTCGATCACCCGCAACATCGGCGCGCTCATCGCCGTCGCGCTCGCGGGCTTTCTCGCCGTCGGACTCGTCGTCGCCCGGCCGACGGCCCGAGCACTCGACCGGCTGAGCGAGCGGGCCAGGGCGCTGGAGGCGGGCGACCTCGACACGGACCTCGACACCGAACGGATCGACGAGGTCGGCACGCTCTACGCCGCCTTCGACGGGATGCGCACGTCGCTGAAGGCCCGCATCGTCGAGGCCGACCGCGCGACCGCGGAGGCGACCGAGCAGGCCGAACTCGCGGCCGCCGAGCGCGAGCAGGCGACCCGACGGAAGCGGAACCTCGAAGCGCGGGCCGCCGAGTTCGGCCGGGCGATGGGCCGGTGTGCGCAGGGCGACCTCACCGTCCGACTCGACGAAGAGACCGACAACGACGCGCTCGCGACCGTCGCGACCGCGTTCAACGAGATGGTCGACGACCTCGAAGCGACGGTTCGGGAGGTTCGGACCTTCGCCGACGGCGTCACCGACCTGAGCGAGCAGACCGCGACGAGCACCGACGAGATCGCCCGCGTCGGCGAGGACGTCAGTGACTCGGTGCAGGCCATCGCCGACGGTGCCGACCGCCAGCACGAGAACGTCGACGAGGTGACGAGCGAGATGACCGGCCTGTCGGCGACGGTCCAGGAGATCGCCGCCTCGGCCGACGAACTCGCGACGCTCTCGGCGCGGGCGGTCGACCGAGGGACCGAGGCGAACGAGTTGGCGACCGCCGCGGTCGACGAGATGGACGACGTCGAGTCGAGCACCGAACGGACGGCCGCGGAGATCGGTCGGCTCGAAGCCGAGATGGGAGAGGTCGGCGAGGTCGCGGAACTCATCGACGACATCGCCGCTCAGACGAACCTCCTCGCGCTCAACGCTTCCATCGAGGCGGCGCGGGCGGGCGAAGCGGGTGACGGCTTCGCCGTCGTCGCCACCGAGATCAAGGCACTCGCCGAGCAGACCGCGACGGCGACGGGCGAGATCGAGACGCTCGTCGAGGGGTTGCAGGCGACGACGACGGACGCGGCCGAGGATATGCGCGAGACGCGCGAGCGGGTCGCCGAGGGCATCGACACGGTCGAGGCGGCACTCGGGGCACTGGACGACGTCGTCGACCATCTGGAGGACGCCGACGCCGGTGCGCGCTCCATCGACGACGCGACCGACGAACAGGCGAGTGCCAGCCAGCAGGTCGTCGTCATGGCCGAGGAAGTCGCCGACATCAGCGAGGCGACGGCCGACGAGTCCTCGACCGTCGCGGCCGCCGCCGAGGAGCAGGCGGCCTCTCTCAGTGAGGTGTCCGATGGCATCGACACGCTGTCGCGCCGCGCCAGCGACCTCCGTGAGCTGCTCTCGCGGTTCGAGGTGTCGGCGGTCGGCGACGGTGAGGTCGGCCGGAGCCGGACCCCTGTCGCCCGAACGACACACACCGACGGCGGCCACGACGGCGACGGCTTCGTCTTCGGTAGGGAGTGAACGCACACACCGGGGGCTTTTTGCGGAGAACGCGCGAACTCCGGCCGTGAGCGAGTCCCTCTCTACCGGCTGCGCGCCGCTCGACGACCTCTTGGAAGGCGGCTTCGAACGCGGCACCGTGACACAGGTGTACGGCCCGCCGGCGGCTGGCAAGACGAACCTCGCGCTCTCGGCGGCCGTCGAGGTCGCCACGGCCGGTGGCACCGTCGTATACATCGACAGCGAAGGGCTCTCTATCGACCGGTTCCGCCAGCTCGTCGAGGCCCGCACCGACGACGCAACGGAATTCGAGGAGATCGCCTCCCGGCTCATCATCACCGAGGTCTACGACTTCGACGAACAGGAGGAGGCCGTCCGCGACGCCGCCGAGTTCGCCGAACAGGCGGACCTCATCGTCCTCGACAGCGCGACGGGCTTCTACCGGCTGGAACGGACGGGCGGCGGCGGCGACGACGGCGAGTCGCTCCGTCGAGTCGCCCGCCAGGTGACGCATCTGCTGTCGCTGGCGCGGAAGCACGATTTGGCCGTGGTCCTCACCAACCAGGTCTACTCGGACCCCGACAGCGACATGACGCGGGCACTCGGCGGCCACACGCTGGAGCACTGGACCGGGGCGGTCGTCCGCCTCGACCGCTTCCGCGGCGGCAACCGCCGGGCGACGCTGGAGAAACACCGCGCGAAACCCGCCGGTGAGTCGGTCACGTTCAAGATCACCGACGGTGGGATGGCGGCGACGGACCAGCGCTGAGCACTCCTACCTGCTGCTCAACGCGCTCGCTCGTCGGCTGTGAAAAAAGCGAAAATCGAAACCGGCTGTCGTCCTGTGCTCAGAGTTCGCCGAGCTTGCGGAGCAGCTGGCCGCGGTACTCCTCGTCGGCGTTCAGTCCCTTGAGTTCGAGGACGTTCCGCTCCAGCTTGTCGAGCGCGACGCGGAAGGCGTGTTCGGCACCGTAGCCCTCGCCCGAGCCAGCGACCTGTCCGTGGCTGGTCCGGAGGCGGACCTGCGCCTGGATGAGCGGCGTGCCGCGGAGCTTCTCCTTGTGCTCGTGGAAGCGGACGTGGGCGTGGTGGACCTGCATCTCCTGGTATTTGTCGACGACGTCGGTGATCGACTGGACGAGTGCCTCGCGGCTCATCGTGTCCACGAGGTCGATGTTCGTCACCTGCACGTCCATCTGCTCCTCTTCGGTGTAGGTCAGCGCGCGAAGGACGTCGGTCTTGGTCAGGACGCCGATGACCTCCGAATCGCTGTCGGTCGGCGTGACGACGAGACCGGCGACGTTGCGCTCGAACATCTTCGCGACGGCGTCGTCGACCTTCTCGCCGGGGGTCGTCGTGAACACCGGACTCGACATCAGGTCGTAGACCGGCAGGTCGAGCATCCGGTCGATGTCGCCGCGACGGTCGCCCTTGCCCTGGCGGTTCATCTTGCGGACGACGAAGTCGACGATGTCGTGGGTCGTCACGACGCCGGTCAGCCTGCCGTTCTCGTTGACGACGGGGAGCCGCGAGATGCCGTGTTCGCGCAGGAGGTTGATGACCTTGCCCACGCGGTCCTCCTCGCTGACGGTGACGACGTCGTCCGTGTAGATCTGGTCGACGGTCAGCGCGTCGAGGTTGTCGATGACGGCTTCGAGGATGGCGTCACCCGTGATGATGCCCCAGAGCTTCTCACCCTCGTAGACGGGCGCAATCTGCGTGTTGCCCTCGACGAGCATCCGTGCGGCCTCACGGACGTCTTCGCGCCGGTCGATCTTCGGGGCCGACTGCATCAGTGCCGCCGCCTTCGTGTCGTCGTCGATGTGCGACTGGACGAGCTGCTTCTCGCCGATGACGCCCGCGTATCCCTCGCCGTCGACGACGATGAGGCCGCGGGGGTTCTCGCGCTCGAAGATGGAGCGAATCTTTCCCAGTCGTTCGTCCGACTCGACTTCGATGTAGTCCGGAACCGCAATATCAATAATATTCATGGAGCAATCTCCTGCTACTGCGCGTGGAGGCGTGAAAGGTCTTCCGCCGCCACCAACGCGCGGTCGGTTTTCCACTCGCTGCGGCCGGGTCGGTGGGCCCGCAGACACCGCGCGAACCGGCCGGTGGACGTCCGCCGGACGCTCCGCTCGATGTCTCGGGTCACAGTCGGTAGTTGACCCCTCGGAAACGTATATCTTCTGGCTGCGGAACCGTGGGACGGGACCGCTTTCGAGCGGGCTGTCTCAGCGCGTCGACGCCGGCGCGGGTCGCCCGCAACTCGTCGACGTCGCTGTCGCCGCTGACGTCGTCGCGTCCGGAACGCGGATACGTGAGTGCGCTCGCTGCTCCGGCGGTGACGGGACGGTGCGGTCGTTGCCTCGAACCACGGTCCGGAAGTCGGTCAGCTATAGAGCCCGGTTTCGACGAGGAAGACCGTAACGAACCCGAACAACGCCTGTACGACGGGACCGAGGAGTAGCGTGGCGATAGCAGTACGACCGGTGCGTCGGGCCGCGAGCACGTAGACGGCCGAGAGTCCGAGCACGAACCACAGGAACATCCCGAAGTCGTAGAGGACCATCTCCGTCGGGGTCAGTGGCCGGGGAAGGTAGTAGCCGACGACGCGGAGGTAGACGCCGAGGACGGCGAGCCCCGAACCGACGACACCCCACCCGAGGAGCGCGAGCACCTGCTGTCGGGTGGTGGCTCGCAGCCGGACGTAGAGCAGCGTCGCCACTACCGGCGCGGTCAGGAGGAGTGGAATCGGGCCGGCACGGACGAAAAGCATCTGGTCGACCGCATGCGCAAGCGTTCCCAGGAGGAACGCCACGACGACCGAGGCGAGCGAAATTTGCGGCCGAAACCGTCGACCGGTATCGGTAGCCATTGCAGTATCTACGGTAACGAGTCACAAAAGAATGCGGCCGTCGGCCCTATCGCACCGAGGGGTTGGGGCAGATTTGAACCACGGTCGCTCACTGGCGTTCGCTCCCTGGTTCAAACTGCCGTCTCCATTTTCGATTCCACGGACTCCTCGCTCTGCTCGCGGCTACGCCGCTCGCTCCGCTCGTCGTTGCGAGGAATCAGAAAATGGGTTGGGGCAGATTTGAACTGCCGGTCTCCTCCATGTCAAGGAGGTGTCATAACCAGACTAGACTACCAACCCGGTGTTGCGTACTCGCTCGACGGTTCGTGAAGAAGCAGTGGGTTGGGGCAGATTTGAACTGCCGGCCTCCTCCATGTCAAGGAGGTGTCATAACCAGACTAGACCACCAACCCGGTCTGTGCTTACATCGCGCCCGTCTGAGCGCATCCATTGCTACCGCCGATTGGTAATTGAACCTTTCGGAATCCCCTCTCGCCGGGCGATTTCAGCGATGCGGATGGGTTGGCCCTCCCGTACACCGGATTCGGGAACTATCCGCGTCGAGGCGTGCGCCGCGCCGACAGTCCCCGTGTGCGGATGGTCCTCTCGCACGGACCTCCCCCGACGACAGCCTTAAGTTGATGTACGAATTTGTACATCGTAAGACGAACTCGTACAACGGTGACTACAATGCAGGATTACATCGAGCGGGTGACGGACGGTAACGACCTGGACCTCGACGAGGCACGCGACGCGGCGCGGCTCGTCTTCGAAGAGGCCACAGAAGCACAGATCGGCGCGCTGCTGGCGGCACTGCGAGCCAAGGGCGAGACGGAGGCCGAGATCGCGGGCTTCGCACAGGGGATGCGCGACGCCGCGCGGACCATCGACCCCGACCGGACGCCGCTCGTCGACACCTGCGGCACCGGCGGCGACGACTACGACACCATCAATGTCTCGACGACGAGTGCCATCGTCGCCGCGGGCGCAGGCGCGGCGGTCGCCAAGCACGGCAACTACTCCGTCTCTTCTTCCTCCGGGAGTGCCGACGTGCTTGAGGTCGCTGGCGTCGACGTCGAGGCCGAGCCGCCCGCCGTCGAGAAGGCCATCGAACGCGACGGCATCGGCTTCATGCTCGCGCCGGTGTTCCACCCGGCGATGAAGGCCGTCATCGGCCCACGCAAGGAGCTGGGGATGCGGACCGTCTTCAACATCCTCGGCCCGCTGACCAACCCCGCCGGTGCGGAGGCGCAGGTCCTCGGCGTCTACGACCCGGACCTCGTCCCCGTCATCGCTCGCGCGCTCGCTCACATGCCCGTCGAGCACGCGCTGGTCGTCCACGGCTCCGGCATGGACGAGATCTGTATCCACGACGAGACGGTCGTCGCCGAGGTCGAAGGCGAGGACATCACCGAGTACACGCTCACTCCCTCCGACCTCGGGCTGGAGCAGGCCCCCGTCTCGGCCGTCGCCGGTGGCACGCCCCAGGAGAACGCCGCGGACCTGCGAGGAATCGTCACGGGCGACGTGACGGGCGCGAAGCGCGACATCATCCTCGCGAACGCGGGGGCGGCGGTCTACGTCGCCGGGCTCGCAGACTCGCTGGAGGGTGGGGTCGACCAGGCGCGTGCGGCCATCGACTCCGGAGCCGCCGCCGAGAAACTCGAAGACCTCTGTGGGGGAACGCTCGAAGCCCCCCAGAGCGACTGATGACCCGCGTCAAAGTCTGCGGGATCACCCGCGAGACCGACCTCCGAGCGGCCGTCGACGCCGGAGCCGACGCGGTCGGTCTCATCAGCGACGTCCCGGTCGACACGCCCCGCGATATCGACCCGAGCGTCGCTGCCGACCTCGCCGCCGCGGCCCCGCCGTTCGTCTCGACGACGCTCGTCTTGATGCCCGACTCCCCCGAGCACGCGGTCGGTCTCGCACAGGTCGTCAAGCCCGACGTCGTCCAACTGCACGGCGTCTTCGACCCCGAAGAACTCCAGTACGTCCGCGCCGAGTCGGGCTGTAAGGTCGTCCCCGTCGTCGACTGCGACGACGAAGCCCTCGCCCACGAGTACGACGACGTCGCCGACGCGATTCTCGTCGACTCGACCTCGGAGGACGGCGCGGGCGGCACCGGCGAGACCCACGACTGGGAACGGACCCGCGACCTCGCGCGCGAGCTCGACTCGCCGGTCGTCCTCGCCGGCGGCCTCACGCCAGAGAACGTCGCCGAAGCCGTCGCGACCGTCGACCCCTTCGCCGTCGACGTCGCCAGCGGCGTCGAGAGCACCGGCGGAATCAAGGACCCGACAGCGGTGGAAACCTTCGTCGCCAATGCTGTCCGGTCTCCGGAGGTTGCCCGATGAGCCAACAGCCGAAACCGCGGGCGACCGACGTGACGCTCGACCGCTCGCAGGCCGAGGTCGCAGAGCTGCTCGGCGACGCCGACGGTCCCGCCGTCGTCCGCATCGAGGCCAGCCTCGACGTCGACATCGCGCCGCTCACCGCCTACGCCGCGCTCGGCGACGAGTCGGAGTACAGCTTCCTCTTGGAGAGTGCCGAGAAGGTCGCCTCCAGCGACCCGGCGGGCGCGTTCTCGCCGAGCGATTCGACCGGGTCGGCGGACCGCCACGCCCGTTTCTCCTTCGTCGGCTACGACCCCGAGGCCGTCGTGACGGTCACGCCCGAAGGGACCGAGGTCGACGCCTTCGACGACCGCGTCGCCGACCTCCTCGCACCCGGCGAGGGCGACGTGCTCGACCAACTCCGCGGGACGCTTCCGGACGTCGAACGGCTCGGCTTCCCCGCCTCTGACCGCCAACATCTCGACGGCGGGCTCGTCGGCTTTCTCGCCTACGACGCCGTCTACGACCTGTGGCTGGACGAGGTCGGCGTGGAGCGGCCCGAAGCAATATTACCGGACGCCCAGTTCGTCCTCACCACCAAGACGCTCGTCTTCGACGAGGCCGAAGAGTCGCTGTCGCTCGTCTGCACGCCCATCGTCCGCCCGGACGACGACCCCGAGGCAGTCTACGACGACGTGCTGGCCGAGGCGACCCGCGTCGCCGACGCCCTCGCCGACGCCGAACCGCCCGAGACGGGGGGCTTCCGTCGGACCGACGAGACCGCCGGCCCGCAGGAGGAGTACGAGGAGGCCGTCAGGACGGCCAAACAGCACGTCCTCGACGGCGACATCTACCAAGGCGTCATCTCCCGCAAGCGCGAGCTCTACGGCGACGTCGACACGCTCGGCTTCTACGAGGCACTGCGGGCGGTCAACCCCTCGCCGTACATGTATCTCCTGAAGCACGGTGACCGCTCTATCGTCGGTGCCAGTCCCGAGACCCTCGTCTCGGTGCAGGGCCGCCGCATCGTCTCGAACCCCATCGCGGGCACCTGCTCTCGTGGTACCAGCCCCGTCGAAGACCGTCGGCTGGCGGGCGAGATGCTCGCCGACGACAAGGAACGCTCCGAGCACACGATGCTCGTCGACCTCGCGCGCAACGACGTTCGCCGGGTCTCCGAGGCCGGGAGCGTCCGCGTCGAGGAGTTCATGAACGTCCTGAAATACTCCCACGTCCAGCACATCGAGTCGACCGTGACGGGCACGATGGCCGACGAGTACGACGCCTTCGACGCGACGCGCGTGACGTTCCCCGCGGGGACGCTCTCGGGCGCGCCGAAGGTCCGGGCGATGGAGATCATCGACGACCTCGAATTGAGTCCGCGCGGCGTCTACGGCGGCGGCGTCGGCTACTACTCGTGGACCGGCGACGCCGACTTCGCCATCGTCATCCGGACGGCGACCATCGACCACGGGGTCGAGACGGAGCGCGGTCGGGAGGACAGAATAACCGTCCAGGCGGGCGCAGGCATCGTCGCCGACAGCGACCCCACGAGCGAGTACGAGGAGACCGAGAAGAAGATGGGCGGCGTGTTGGCCGCCATCAAGGAGATCGAGGAGGAGCCATGAAGCTGACCGTCGTCGACAACTTCGACTCGTTCACGTACAACCTCGTCGAGTATCTCTCCGAACAGCGCGTGAACGGCGCGCCCCTCGACATCGAGGTGCTGAAGAACACCGCTACGCTCGACGAGGTCCGTGCGACCGAGCCGGACGCACTCGTCATCAGCCCCGGTCCCGGCCATCCGGCCAACGACCGCGACGTGGGCGTCACGGCCGACGTGCTTCAAGAGCTGAGCCCCGAGATTCCGACGCTCGGCGTCTGTCTCGGGCTCGAAGCCGCCGTCTACGAGTACGGCGGCTCCGTCGGCCACGCGCCCGAACCCATCCACGGCAAGGCGTTCCCCGTCGACCACGACGGGAAGGGCGTCTTCACCGGCTTGGAGCAGGGCTTTCAGGCGGGTCGCTACCACTCGCTCGTCGCCACCGAGGTTCCCGACTGCTTCGAGATTTCGGCGACGACCGACCACAAAGGGACGGAGTTAGTGATGGGCGTCCGCCACCGCGAGTATCCCATCGAGGCGGTCCAGTTCCATCCCGAGAGCGTGCTGACTGCCGTCGGCCACGACGTCGTCCGGAACTTCCTGACCGAGTGTGTCGGGAGCCGACGGTCCACGACTGCCTCTCGCTGACGCTGTAGCTACGCTTTTTGACACGGGTTCGTCACGCACGGCGAGACGGCCGTCAAACGGTTCGTTGCGACACGCCGAGCACACGACAGCCTCGGCTGTCGGTGTCGGCTGTCTTCACAGAAAGTCGGCTCGTCGACTGGTTCGCCGGACGCTCACAACAGGCCGGGGACGAACATCGACACGAGAAGCAGGATGCCGACGATGACGGCCGCGATGGTGACGAGTCGCCACGCCACGCGGAGCACGAGCCGACCGATCAGGACGACCGCGCCGATGCCGACGATGACGACGAGCAGCTGGCCGAGCGGCGAGTCGAGTAGCCCACCGAGCTGTAGGATGGGGACGAGCATGCTCACGAGTGCGGGGTCGAACATACCTCACAGAAGTCCCACCGAGGAGATAAGTCTGTGGGCAGATGGGGTTCACTTTCCCGCAGTTTTGATGGATGTCATACCCACTGCACGGCTAGTAACGAGCGAAGCGACTCCGCCGCGCTCCGGGCGCGACAAGTTGCCTATCCACTGCTTTGTTCAAGTGGATTTGTGGTAGCACAAGTAAAAACGCGCAAACCCGCACCGTTTATGAGGGTGGCTCAGCATGAGTATTTCGACGCAAGCCCAGACAGAACAACCGGGTACACCGGTTTTGGAAGCTGGTCCTCCGGTTGTTCCATCCGGCAGTGGCGACTCTGTCTCTGCCATCTGAGGTCTTGCTCAGGAGGTGAGAAATGGATCTTAATATCGAAATCAAGCACATCACTATCACCGTGAAAATGCGAATCGCGGTCGCGACGGCGGTTGCTATCGCGCTCGTGACAGTGGTGGCTCAAGCCGCTCTGTAGCGGTATAACCACCGCTAGAAGTATCAAAGTCGAGTGTGTCCAACCTATCAGACGGCCGGGCACACCGGTTTTGGAAGCAGTCATTGGTCAACAGCGTGCGGTCTTAAAGGTAGCGTTGGTGAACCATTTGGAGCAATGCATTGAGAACACCAGTTTAGGAGACGGTACCGAGTACACCTGAGAGTGTAGGTGTGAGTATGGACCCACCAGAGAGAAATCTGTAGGCAGACGCGTCCACTTTCGCTGGCACGGACGACACTTTGGGTCGAGAGACGAGGTGCGGTAACACGGTCTCTCGTCCCGAAGTCGAAAATCACTTTCACCCCGGTCTAAATACTATTATACCCACTGCACGGCTAGTAACGAGCGAAGCGACTGCGCCCCCACGCTCCGGCCGCGAGAAAACTGCCGAGCCACTGCTTTGTCCAAGTGAGTTTGTAGTAGCACAAGTAGACACGCGCAAACCCGCACCGTTTATGAGGGTGGCTTCGTATGAGTATCCCGTTACAAATGAGCGCAGAGCAGACCACAGCAGACTACGGAATCCGACGGTATACGGGGCGTACCGGCGAGGAGGAGCAGTAGATGAGTAACGCGGACCTCTCTGCGGAAGAACTGGTACTTCCGATCAAACGGACCGACGGGGAGACGCTCGAAGAGCGCATGACCGGCAACGCGTACAACAACATCCTGCCGGCGCGCTACCTGCGGAAGAACGCCGACGGCGAACTCGTCGAGACGCAGGAGGACCTGTTCAAGCGCGTCGCGAAGAACATCGCGCTCGCCGAGGCCGTCTTCGCCGCCGAAGGGCGCGACATCGAGATCACGGTCACCCCCGACCAGCTGAAGCCGGGCCACCCGCGCCGCGACGAACTCGCCGCGGAGGTCTTCGGCACGGGGACGACCGCCGAGGACGACGCCGAGACGACGCTCTCGGTCTACAACGTCAACAAGTTCGCCTACGACACCATCGTCCCGGAACTCCCGGCCGACATCCGCGCGGTCGTCGAGGAGAAGCGCGAGACGTTCCAGGACCTGATGGAGAACCTCTCGTTCATCCCGAACTCGCCGACGCTGATGAACGCGGGCGACGAACTCCAGCAGCTCTCGGCCTGTTTCGTCGACTCCCCGGACGACGACATCACGGACATCCACCAGACGGCCAAGGAAGCCGCAGAGGTCTTCCAGTCCGGCGGTGGGATGGGCTACGCCTTCTGGCGGCTCCGCCCGTACGGTGACGCGGTCGGCTCGACCGGCGGAATCGCTTCGGGTCCCATCACGTTCATGCGGACGTTCGACCAGATGTGTGAGACCATCGCACAGGGCGGCGCGCGACGCGGTGCCCAGATGGGCGTCATGCGCGTCAGCCACCCCGACGTCATCCAGTTCATCCACGCGAAGAACAAGGACGTCTCGCTGGCCAACACGCTGCGACTGAACGACCCCGACGACTTCACGCACACGAAGTTCGCCGACGCGCTCGACGAGGCGCGCGAACTCATCGACGACGAGGGGAAGGTCCCGAAGCATCTCCGTAACGCCGTCGAGGGCCACCTCTCGAACTTCAACATCTCCGTCGGCGTCACCGACGACTTCATGGAGGCACTCTACAACGACGAGGAGTTCACCTTCACCAACCCGCGGACCGAAGAGCCGCACGTCGCCACGCCGCAGACGAAGGAGCTCTACGACATGTTCGGTCTCGGCGAGCACGTCGAGGTCGGCGAGGTCCTCTCCATCCCGGCGAAGAAGCTCTGGGACCAGATCGTCGACGGTGCCCACGAGAACGGCGAACCGGGCATCATCTACCTCGAGCGTGTCAACAAGCAGCACTCCTTCGACGTCGAGGAGCATCCCGACCACCGCATCCTCGCGACGAACCCCTGTGGCGAGCAGCCCCTGGAGGAGTACGAGGCGTGTAACCTCGGCCACATCAACCTCTCGACGGTCGCCGCCGAGGACGCCCCCGACTGGCGTGTCTGGTCCGAGGAGCATCTCGACGAGTACGACTCCCACGAGGCGGCCGTCGAGGCCTTCCTCGACGACGCGCTCGACTGGGACGAGTTCGACCACCGCATCGAGAACGGGACGCGCTTCCTCGAGAACGTCGTCACGATGTCGGACTTCCCGGTCCCCGAAATCGAAGAGAAGGTGCGGGACATGCGGAAGATCGGTCTCGGCATCATGGGACTGGCCCAGCTCTACATCCAGCTCGGCATCCGCTACGGTTCGGACGCGGGTAACGAGGTCGCAGAGCAGGTCATGACCCACATCAACTACGGCTCGAAGTGGGCCTCCCACGAACTGGCCGAGGAGCGCGGCCCGTTCAACGACTGGGACGACTCGAAGTACGCGAACCCGACCGAGTACCGCGAGTGGTTCGAGCACTACACCGGTCTCGACGCCGACGAGTGGGAAGACGGCTTCACCGTCCGCAACCACAACACGACCACCATCGCCCCGACGGGCACGACCTCGATGGTCGGCAACACGACGGGTGGCTGTGAGCCCATCTACAACGTCGCCTACTACAAGAACGTCTCCGACGACGTGCAGGGCGACGAGATGCTCGTCGAGTTCGACGACTACTTCCTCCGTGTCTTGGAGGCCAACGACATCGACGTCGAGGCCGTCAAGCTCGAGGCCCAAGAGCAGATGTCCAACAACGAGTTCGACGGCGTCTCCTCGCTGCCGTCGGTTCCGGACGCCATCGGCGAGCTGTTCGTCGTCACCTCGGACCTGAGCGGCATCGACCACGCGGCGGTCCAGTGTGCCTGCCAGCAGGGCGTCGACTCCGCCATCTCGAAGACCTGTAACTTCCCGAACTCCGCGACGAAGGAGGACATGGACGAGGTCTACCGCTACATCTACGACAACGGCGGCAAGGGCGTCACCGTCTACCGCGACGGGACCCGCTCGAAGCAGGTCCTGACGACGCGTGCGAAGAACGCCGAGTTCTCCGACGACGCCGAAGCAGCCGAGACGCTCGTCGGCCAGATTCAGGAGGTCTTCGGCGGTCTCGAAGGCTTCCTCGACAACGAGGAGGTCCGCGCCGCGCTCGGCGAGGAGTTCAGCCTCGAGGACCGCACCGGTGCGGCATACGCCCAGGAGCGGCCGCGGCCGGACGTGCTCCACGGCGTCACCCAGCGCATCGACACCGGCTACGGGAAGATGTACGTCAACATCAACGAGGACGACGAGGGCGAACCGTTCGAGCTGTTCGCCACCATCGGCAACTCCGGTGGCTTCACTAACTCCTTCACCGAAGCACTCGCGAAGGTCATCAGCTACGCTCTGCGCTCGGGCGTCGACCCCAACGAGATCGCAGGCGACCTGCAGGGCATCCGGAGCCCGAAGGTCGCGTGGGACAAGGGCGAGCAGATCAACTCCATCCCGGACGCCATCGGCGTCGCCATGCGCCGCTATCTCGACGGCGAGATCGACAAGCCGTATCCGAAACAGCAGAACCTGACCGAGATCGAGAGCGAGTCCGTGGGCATCGACGCGCCCGAACCGGACGGCGGTGCGACGACGGCACCCGCTCCCGAGGACGACACCTCGGCGGCTCCCGGTGTCTCGGACGACGCGACACAGGACCTGCTCGACGCGGGCGAAAGCCCCGAGTGTCCCGAGTGTGGCAACATGACGCTGTACTTCTCGGAAGGCTGCAAGACGTGTGAGTCCTGTGGCTGGTCCGAGTGCTAAGTCGGCGACGTAACTGACGACTCGACGCTCACGACGGCGTCACTCTCTGTGCTCTCTCACGTTCTTTCTCTCTCAGTGCTTTTTGGCTCTCTCTGTGCTCTCTATCTCGCTTTCGACCGATGAGCGACGGCCGTCCACGGACTGCTGAGACGACCTGAGAGAGCAACACTCAACAGCGTTGCCCCGAAGAAGTAGCCATGGCCGACGAGAGCGAACCGAAGGGGCGGCCGTGTCCGTTCTGCGGGGCGTCGATGATGCACCGCCACTGCAAGTACGTCTGTCCGCAACACGGCGTCGTCTACGACTGTGCGGACACCTTTTACTGACTGTCGGGAATCTAGAAGAACCGCCCGACTGCCCCCGTCCGGTTGCCGATTTCCGGTTCGCCGTGGCGCGAAACGTTATGTCGGAGCCACCCTTAGGATGGTCATACGATATGTGCGGACTTGACATGACTCGGCGAACGAGAGTGCCGCTCATCTCCACCCCCCCATGGTAGACGACGACCAAATCGAACAGAGCAAGTCGATTCAACAGCGGACCGGGAAGACCTTCCATCTCGCGACCCGTGTACTCCCGAAGCGGGTCCGAGAGGCGACGTACGTCCTCTACGCCTTCTTCCGGGTCGCCGACGAGGTCGTCGACGACGCTGACCGCGATACCCCCGAACAGCAGCGCGCAACCCTCGAACGGCTCCGTGCGGAGGCACTCGGCGAGCAGCCGACTGACGACCCCGTCCTCGCCGCCTTCTCCGAGATGCGCGAGCAGTACGGCATCGCCGATGAGGACGTGAACGTCTTCATCGACGCCATGCTGACGGACATCACGAAGAGCCGCTACGAGACCTACGACGAACTCGAAGCCTACATGGACGGCTCGGCGGCCGCCGTCGGCCGGATGATGACCGCCGTCATGGACCCCGGCGAGGCCGACAAGGCACTGCCGCACGCGACCGCCCTCGGCGAGGCGTTCCAGCTCTCGAACTTCCTCCGTGACGTCCGCGAGGACGTCGTCGAGCGCGACCGCATCTACCTGCCGCAGACGACGCTCGACGAGTACGGTGTCACCGACGAGCAGATCCGAAACTTCGAGATGGACGAGCAGTTCGCGGCCGTCATGCGCGCGGAACTCCACCGCGCCGAACATCTCTACAAGAAGGGCGTCGCGGGCATCAAGTTCCTCCCCGACGACTGCCAGTTCGCCGTCCTCCTCGCGGCCGTGCTCTACGCCGAGCACCACCGGCTGATCCGACGGCGGAACTACGACGTGCTCTCGAAGACGCCGCAGCTGAGCGGTCCCCGAAAGGCACTGCTCGGTGCGAAGACGTGGCTCCGCTGGCAGTTCACGAAGGACCCCGAAGTCGTGTTCAAGAAGGTGAGCACCGTCTCGTACCACGACTCGCGGTCGAGCACGCCCGAACCGGCAGAACGGCTGCCGACGCGCTGATCAGTTCTCTTCTCGACGGCGGCGCAGGGCAGGAATCCGGAACAGCCGCGAGTCGAACCGCTCGGTCCGGAGCAGCCCAACACCGAACGCGACGGCGACGGCGACGGCCGCCCAGTTGCCGAACCAGGCGTTGATGCCGCCCCACAGGATGACGAAGCTCACGAGGTCGTCAAGCATGAACTCACACGACGAGAGCCGCGCGAGCAGGTCGCCACGGTCGAACGCCCAGTCCATGACGACGACGGCCACAGTGGCGGAGAGCACCCAGCCCGCGTAGTTCGACAGCGGAACGCCGTAGAACGCCCCACCCTCGGGGTAGACCCAGAAGCCGAGCGCGACCGCGCCGGGGTCGAGCACCACGTCCATGAGCAGGACGGTCCCGATGACGACAGGCAGCCGGACGAGGAGCCGCTCGGCCCGTGGGCCCAAGAGGAGCAAGCAGAGGAGATAGGCGTTCATCACGAGCGGGAGGAAGAACACCGGGAGGGCGGCCGGGATGCCCGCGACCGTCGGGCCGAGGTCGACGCCGTAGAAGAACTCGCCGTAGGGCCAGCCGGTGTGGACGCCGACGTACTCGATAGTGTAGGCGTAGGCCGCGAGCGCGGCGACGCCAGCGAGTGCCTTCCTGCCCATCGTCGGGACCACCCCTGCGATGAGCGGCGCGCGCATCACGAGCGTCCCGAAGAGGACGAGGAAGGGGTTGAACGCCAGCGGCTCGGGCAGCCAACCCATCGCGCTGGCGACGAGCAGGATTGCGCCATTGAGCGGGAAGAACACCGAGATGGTGAAGCGGTTCTCCCGGATGAGGTGGTCGAGCCGTGCCTCGGCCTCCTTGCGCGTCGACGGGACCGAGCCGAACGCCGAGAGATCGACGTCAGCCATAGACGACCTCCCAGAGGCCACCGAGCGTCATGACCATTCCAACCACCGTGTTGAGCGCGGGATACCACCAGTAGGCGCGGGCGACGTCGACCGACGAGCGGACGATAGCGAAGACGGCGACCGGGTAGGCCAAGAGGAGCGCGCCCGCCCGCCAGTCGAGCGTTCCGAAGGCGACCGCGGCCGCGAGCCAGCAGGCCGCACAGTACCAGTACGTGCGGGACTCGCCGAGATAGGTCGCCGTCGTCCGGATGCCCGCCTCGCGGTCGGGTTCGATGTCGGGGATGGCCGAGAAGGTGTGCATCCCCATCGTCCAGAGCCAGCCGCCCGCGACGGCCGCGAGTGGGGGGTTCGTCCCGGCCAGCGCGGCGTAGGCGGCGACGCCCGGCAGGATGTAGAGGCCGTTCGACACCGAGTCGAGGAAAGGCGTCGTCTTGAACCGTAGCGGCGGCGCGCTGTACTGGACGCCGAGGACGAAGAAGCCGGCCAGCCACGGCCACGCGACGGGCGGCGTGATGGCGAACGTCGCAAGCCCGAGCAGGCCGCTGGCGACGACGGCCGCGGGAACGAGCAGCCCGCCGCCGTAGCGGACCTCCTTCTCGTCTTTCTTCGGGTTCGCCTCGTCGACGTCGGCGTCGAAGACGTCGTTGACGCCGTAGAGCAGCACGTTCGCTGGGAGCAGGAAGTAGGCGAAGAGCGCGACGGCGACGGGCGCGAAGAGGTCACTGGGCGTCTCGGCCGCGAACGCGACGCCGACGACGACAGGCCCCGCCAGATAGAGCCAGAACCGCGGCCGCGAGAGCTTCAGCAGATACCGGAGTCCAGTCATCCTCCGGTCCTCACTCTGCCGGGGTGGTCTTGCCCACCGCTTCGGCGGTCAGCCGCCCGCTGATGAGACACATCGGGACGCCGATGCCGGGCGTCGTGAACGAGCCGGTGAAGTACAGCCCGTCGACGGTCTGCGAGACGTGCGGCGGCCGGAGCAGGGCGGTCTGCGTCAGGGTGTGAGCGAGACCGAGGGCGGTCCCCTGCTCGCTGTTGTAGCGGTCGGCGAAGTCGTTGACACAGAAGCTCTCTTCGAGGACGATTCGGTCGCGGAGGTCGACGCCGGTGTTCTCGGCGATGTCGTCGAGGACGAGGTCGCGGTACTCCTGGCGAATTTCAGGGGTGTCCTCCAGCCCGGCGGCGATGGGGACGAGCGCGAACAGGTTCGAATGTCCCTCGGGGGCGACGGTGTCGTCGGTCTTCGAGGGGACACAGAGGTAGTACGCGGGGTCGTCGGGCCACTCGGGGTTCTCGAAGATACGGTCGAAATGGTCGTCCCAGTCGGTCGGCAACACGAGCGTGTGGTGTTCCAACTCCTCGACGTCGCCCTCGACGCCGAGATACAGCAGGAAGGCCGAAGGGGCGTAGGTTCGCGAATCCCAGTAGTCGGCACTATACTGGCGTTTCTCCGGGGGCAGCAGTTCCTGTTCGGTGTGGGCGTAGTCGGCGTCGCTAACGACGAGGTCCGCGAGATACTCCTCCTCGTCGGTGCGGACGACGAAGCCGCCACGACGGCCTCTGATCTGCTGCACTTCGGCGTCGGTGTGGAACGTCACGCCGAGTTCTTCCGCGAGGTCGACCATGCCGTCGACGACGGCCCCGAGTCCGCCCTCGGGGTAGTAGACGCCGAGGTTGAAGTCGACGTGGCTCATGAGGTTGTAGAGCGCGGGGGTGTTGGTCGGCGCGCCGCCGAGGAAAACCAGCGTGTACTGCATGATCTGCTGGAGCTTCGGATGGTCGAAGTACTGCTCGACGTGCCGTTGCATCGAGCCGACGAGCGACAGCCCCCAGGCGTGGCGCATCACGTCGGTGTCGATGTAGTCGGTCAGCTTCGGCCGGTCGGTGTAGACGAAGTGGTCCATCCCGATCTGGTAGTTGCGCTTCGACTTCACCAGATAGTCGTCGAAGGCGTCGGCCGCGCCGGGTTCGTACGCCTCGAACGTTTTCCGGTTCTCGTCGAGGTCTTGGACCATGTCGACGCGGTCGCCGTCTTTGAAGAAGATTCGGTAGTGGGGGTCGAGCCGGGTGAGTCCGTAGTACTCGGAGGGGTGTTTGCCGAAGTCGGCGAAGAAGTGCTCGAAGACGTCGGGCATCAGATACCACGACGGGCCCATGTCGAACCGGAAGCCGTCGCGTTCCAGGCGGCTGGCCCGGCCGCCGAGCTGTTCGTTCTTCTCCAGGACCGTGACGTCGGCCCCGGCCTGTGCGAGATAGCAGGCCGTCGACAGCCCGCCGAAGCCGCTGCCGACGACGACGACGGATTTCCCGTCGACGCCGCCGAGGTCGGCCGTGAGATGACGCTTCTCGGGGTCGAGTCCCGAGGTACCGTCGAAGTCGTACCGCCGAGAAGTGTCAGCAGAGACTGACGAAGAGCTACTCTCGTAGCCAGAGACCGAATCCATGGCACCTCCTTAGGCCGTGGGAAGCATAAAACGACTGACCTACCCACGGGGCTGCCGCCACCGACGTTGCGGGCGGCCGAAGCCGGGAGCCGGAGTCCCACACGGACACAACGCTCATGCGTCCGACCCGAGTCGGTAGGAGACGTGCTCGAAATCGACGGCGGCGACGGCGGCGGCCAGATCCTCCGAACGGCACTCGCGCTGTCGATGGTGACCGACACGCCCGTCGAAGTCACCGACATCCGGGGGTCGCGGTCGACGCCCGGTCTCCGGCCACAGCATCTCGCGGGCGTCCGCGTCGCCGAGGCGGTCAGCGACGCCGACGTGTCGGCTGTCGAGGTCGGCGCGACCGACCTCACCTTCGTCCCCGACGAACCCAGCGGCGGCGACTACCACGCCGACATCGGCACGGCGGGCAGCGTCACCCTCCTCTTCGAGACCGTCCTCCCGCTCGCGACGACGCTCGACGAGCCGCTGACGCTGGCCGCGACGGGTGGCACCGACGTCAAGTGGTCGCCGACGGCCGCGTACTACGAGCGAGTGAAGCTCCCGTTGCTCGCACGGTTCGGTCTCGATGCGGCCGTTACGCTCCACCACAGCGGCTTCTATCCGGCCGGTGGGGGCGAGGCGACGCTCCGGCTCGCGCCCTCGTCGCTCTCGGCTCTCGACCTGACGGCACGCGGTCCGCTGGAGCGGGTCGTCGTTCACTCGAAGGCCAGCACGTCGCTGGAGAACAAGTCCGTGGCAGTGCGGCAGGCGGCGGCCGCCGAGAAACGACTGTCGAGTCTCGGCGTCGACTACGCCGTTGAGCAGCCTGTTTACGTTCCGGCAACGTCGCCGGGGTCGGCACTGTTACTCGAAGCGCGGTACGCCGAGAGTGTCGTCGGCTTCGACGCGCTCGGCGAACGCGGGAAATCCTCCGAACAGGTGGCCGACGAGGCCGTGGACGCGTTCGAGGCGTTCACGGCCACCGACGCCGCCGTCGACGAGCAGCTGGCCGACCAAGTGATGCTCCCGCTGGCGCTCGCGGGGGGCGAGGTGCGGATTCCGCGCGTCACGGCCCACGTACGGACGAACCTCGCCGCCGTCCAGGCGTTCGGACTCGACCTCTCGCTGTCGGAAGCGAGCGACGGGACCGCGCTCCTGACTGCTCCCGGCTACGATTCATGAGTCTGGTCACGATTCCTGACTCCCAGTGACGACGAGTGAGCGCGCGAGACGGCCGCCCGGACGCTCCCAGAATGTGTGACAGACTACCAACTCGTTCTTGTCCGTCGGCTGCGTATCCCCTGTCATGGCTCTCTCCGACGAAGTCGCCCTCATCGACGCCGCCCGGACTCCCCACGGCAGCTTTCTTGGGTCGCTCACCGACCACTCGGCGGTCGACCTCGGAGCCGTCGCTTTGGAGGGGCTGTTCGAGCGAACCGACGTCGACCCGGACCTCGTCGACTGGGTCGGGCTCGGCCACGCGATTCAGGCAGGTCTCGGCCAGGCACCCGCCAGACAGGCCGTCCTGAACGCCGGGCTGCCGAAGACGGTGCCCGCGACGACGATCAACGAGGCGTCCGGCTCGGGACTGCGGGCCATCGCGCTCGGCGCGGACAGACTCGTCGCCGGGAGTCGCGAATTCGTCGTCGCCGGGGGGATGGAGTCGATGTCGAACGCGCCGTTCGTCCTCGGTGGGATGCGCGCGGGGCGACGGTACGGCGACGCGGAACTCGTGGACTCGATGATTCGCGACGGGCTGTGGGACCTCACGAACGACGCCCACATGGGCGAGTTGACCGAGGCACTGGTCGACCGCGTCGGGATGTCTCGGGAGGCCCAAGACGAGTACGCCCTCCAGAGCCACCAGCGCGCCGCAGCGGCCGTCGAACGCGGGACCTTCGACGACGAGCTCGTCGCCGTCCCGCTGGGCCACGACGACGTCCTCGACCGCGACGAGGGACCACGCGCGGACACGACGCTGGAGGGGCTGGCGAAGCTCTCGCCCGCGTTCGCAAAGGACGGGACCATCACCGCGGGCAACGCCTCCGACCTGAGCGACGGCGCGGGCGTCGTCCTCCTCGGGTCGGAGACGGCGACGCTCGATGCGGGATTCGACCCGCTGGCGTGGGTCGTCGACTACCACGTCTCCTACCGGAGTCCGAAGTGGTTCGGGATGGCCGTCGCCGACGCGGTGCAGGGACTCCTCCGGGCGAACGGGCTAACCGTCGACGACGTCGACCTCTTCGAGCTGAACGAGGCGTTCGCGGCCCAGATGGTCTACGTCCGCGAACGGCTCGGCGTGCCGAACGAGAAGCTGAACGTCAACGGCGGAGCCATCGCGCTCGGCCACCCCATCGGCGCGAGCGGCGGGATGCTCACCACGTCGCTGGCGCACGCGATGGCCGACCGCGTGGCGACCTACGGCGTCGTCGGCATGAGTATCGGTGGCGGCGGCGGAATCGCGATGCTGTTGCGCCGGTGAACGAAGGGGATGGCGACGCTGTCGTATCGATGAACGCCAGTGGCACCGAGACGCTCTCGTGTCGGCGAGGAGCCGGAACGCGGCGTAAGACCTCCGAACGCGCCGAAGAGCTATGTCGATTCGGCCGGTCCACACGGTATGGTCCACGCGTTCGACGACGGCGAGCCGACTCCTATCGAATCCGTCGAAGACATCGACCTCGAACTGCTCCAGCAGGGGACGATCAGACTCGACAGGTCGCCGCAGCTGCCGCCGCCGACCGAGTGGGGGTTCGGTCTCGAACCGTCGACACTCGGCTTTCCCGACGGTGCGAACCGGATGTACCGCGACGGCCGGAGCGACGACAGCCTCCAGGTCCGCGAGTACGACGACTACTATCTGATCCAACTCGACCACGCGAACCCGACGGTCGGGGGCGTGGACAACCTCGTCGCCCACTACGAACTCGACGTCCCGCCGAAGCAGCGACGGCTGTTGGTCGTCGCCGCCGTCGCCGTGGTTCTCGTCGCACTCCTCCTCGTCTGGCTCCTGTTCGGGTAGTCGAGAGTGGGACGGGAGCCGGAGGGCGACCCCGACGCTCTCGCTGTCCCGTTCGGCCGAACCGCACGAACGGCTTTGGCACTCGCCGTGGTACGTGTATGGGTACCATGAACTCAGTCGCGCTCGCGTCCGGTCTCTTCCACGCGAACCGTCGTCCGGACCGGCGGTTCGGTGGGTGGACGCCGCTATGACCCAGAAGCCGTTGCTCGCGCGGCTCGCTGCCCAGCGCCAACGGCTTCGCGGCGGTCTCGTCGCGACGGTCGGCTTCATCCTCTCGCCGCTATCGTGGTGGAACGACCTGCTCGTGAACGTCCCGCTGGCAGTCGCGTTCGCGTGGGTCGTCGCGCTCGTCGACTCGCGGCTGTTCGTCCCCGGCGTCGTCGTCGGCTACTGGCTGACGAACGTCCTCGGGTTCGTCATGCTCCACGTCGGCGCGGAGGGCGCGCTCACGGGGTCGACACCGGCCTACACCCGACGACGGCTCGCGCGCGATCTCCTCCTGTCCGTGGGCTACACGCTGCTCGTCGTCCTGCTGCTGTCGCTCGGAATCGTCTCGCTTCCCGCGGGCATCTTCGGGTAGTTCACCGCTCGCCCGTCGAGAGGTCCGAGACCAGCACTTCCAGATCCGCCGACTGGCGCGCGTCGACGACGGCGGCCAGAAGCGAGAAGAAGCCACCGGCCGCGAGCACGCCGAGGACGAGCCAGCCGTCGACGGTGGCGACCCCGAGCCCGAGCGCGCTCGACAGGAACGCGAGACCGACGACGACCCCCATCAGGACGCCGACGCCGCCGAGCGCGTAGTAGAGCACGGTGGGGTGGAACCGCGGGACGACGTACTTCACCTTCAGCCGGTAGAGGAAGTTCCAGAGCAAGAGCAGCGAGACGGTTCGGATGAAGTTGGGGTAGCTGATGCCGCTTCGCTCGCCGCCGTAGCGCGCCGGATGCGGGACGTCGGCGACGCGGAGGTCGTGGACGTTCAGCTCCGTCAGGAGGTCGTTGAGGAAGCCGTAGCGTTCGTAGAGACCGTCGAGGTCGATGGTTTCGAGCGCGTGTCGCGAGATCGCGGTGTAGCCGTTCTGGGAGTCCGAGACGTGCCAGTAGCCGCTGGAGACTCTGGTCAGGAACGTCAGCGTCCAGTTGCCGAACAGCCGCCACGCGCTCATCCCGAGTCGCTCCGGACTGTCGCGGAGGCGGTTACCCTTCGCGTAGTCAGCCCGACCGTCGACGATGGGGTCGAGGATGCGCGGGAGCACGTCGGGGTCCATCTGGCCGTCGCCGTTGAGGACCGCGACGACGTCCGCGCCGTCCGCGAGTGCTCGTCGGTAGCCCGTCGTGATGGAGTAGCCGACGCCGCGGTTCTCGGGGTTGCGGATCGCCGTGACGAACTCGTCGTCGGGCCCGCGCGGACCGTCCATCCCAGCCGAGTCGCCCTCGACGAGCAGTCGGCGGGCCGTGTTGGCTGCGGCCGCGTGGCGTTGCATCTCCTCGAAGGTGCTGTCGGTCGAACAGTCGTCGACGACGTAGGCACGGTCAACGAACGAGGGGAGCGTGTCGACGACGCCGCCGACGAAGCCCGCCTCGTTGTACGCCGGGACGACCACCGCGACGGTCTGTCCGCGGTACATCGTCAGGTCCTCCCGGTAGCGTCACTCGTCGTGGGCGGTTCGCTCGTCGGCCGGGAGAGTAATGTCGTCATTGGTGGACGTACGCTTCGTCGTGACGGAGCGTTGGTATGCGTGAACAGAGCAGTGTCCGTTGCTTTGTTATACGGCCACTTCTGCGGAACAGCCGGTCCCTACGCGCCGTCGGGGCGTCTACGAGCCGGTCTGTCGCCCGCCGGGGCCACCACTCGCGCCGTCGAACGCGGCGGCGAGCAGGACCGAGCGATGGGCGGGCATCTCCGGCTCCTGTCGGTTCGACGTGTCAATCAGCGTTGAGAAGACGAGCGAATCCGTACCAGTTATGTGGGGGAGTCACAAACCAGCAGCCAACCGCGACGAGCGACGACCGAAAACGGTCGGTCTGTGCAGACTGACTGGCCGAGGAGAGTTTTTTCGGATCCGTCCACAGTCGCCCGCGTCGCTCCGGGCGCACGGAACACACCACGACACCCCCGCTACGTCGTGCGTAATCCTCGGGTTTATGGCGATTAATCATAACCTTATTTTCTGTTTCTGATTCTGACTGTTCAGCCGAAAGAACTGTCTGTTCTTCCAGATAGTCTGGATATTTATGTTATTTTCGAGCCACTATCGTGTAATCTGATACACGTTATTATCAGAACATTTATTGAGTGTTTCCCGTAACGGTGGGGTATGGCACGCGAACCGGTAAGCAGAGAAGACCAGAGAGAGGCGTCGATGAGCAAGGATTCGCTCCTTGCCCGTCGTGACTATCTTCGGCTCGGTGCGGCGACCGCCGCCGTCGTGACCAGCGGTGCAGCACTCACGGGCGTTGCGGGCGCGGCGAACGAACACCGCGGCATCGGTTTCGACCGCGTCGTCGATGCGGTCGACGACCTCGGGATGGACGCGTCCGGCTCGGACCCCATCGACAGCGCGCTCGGGTCGGCCCTCGAATCGGGGACGCTGATTCGCTTCCCCGAAGGCGAGTTCCGGGTGACGGACGACTTCTACATCGGCGACACGTCGAACGTCGGCATCCTGGGCGCGGGCTCGGGGTCGACCACGTTCGTCTTCGATAGCGGCTACAACGCCGAGTTCTTCAAAGCGTCGGGCGGGACGGACGTCCTGCTCGAAGGCTTCGCGCTCGACACGACGGCCTCACACAACACGGCAGTGAACCTCACCGTCCGCGTCGACGACGGGCTCGAGATCCACGACATCGAGTGGCTCGGCTTCACGCCGAACGCCGCGAACTTCGTCGCGAACCTCGTCCCCTACGTCGAGACGGTCGACGGCGTCGGCCACGCCAGCGGCGTCAAGATGGCTGGCGGCGGCGTCGAAGGCACGTATCCCGACCGGACGAGCGGGGTGTTCATCGGCACCGCCCATCTCGGCGAGATCATCTGTACCGACTTCCACATCGAGGAGATGGGGTCGACGGCCTTCTCCGCACGCGGTCGCAAAGGGGCCATCAAGATCGAAGACAGCTACTTCGCCAACAACGACAACAGCTCCATCCGCATCGGCGGGAACCAACACCCCTCGAAGGAGTCGTGGGCGAAGAACTGTACCGTGGTCGCCGACGCCGACCTCGTCGACCATCTCGACTCCGACGAGGAGTACGGCAACACCGACCTCATCCGCGTCGGTGGCGGCCAGGAGGAGGTCCACGGCGTCATCATCGAGGATTGTACCCTCGAATACCGCTCGCATCCGCGCGGTGCCTTCTCCCGCGCTGCAATCGCGCGCCCCTCGTTCAGCGAGAACGGCGCGTTCACCGTCCGCGGCTGTACCATCGCCATCGACGCCGACGGCGTCCCCGCCATCAAGGCGACTGACGCGACGTCGAGCGTCCCGGCGGACGTCACCGTCACCGACACGCACATCACCGGCTCGGTGTCGCAGACGAACGCCGACGCGGCGATCTACGCCGAGGACAGCGACGGGACGACCATCGAGAACATCTGCATGAGCCTGCCGAACCTCGATACGGGTGTCCTCATCGAGAACTCCACGGACTGTGAAATCACGTCCTCGGACATCTACACCGCTGGCGAGGCAACCAAGTTCGTCGACAGCAACGTCGCCACCTCGGACATCACGAACGACGGTGCTTGTCGGGTTCCGGGCGAGTCCGACGATTCGACGGACGACTCGACCGACGACAGTACGACTGACGACAGTACGACCGACGACAGCACTACGGACGGGTCGACCGACGGCTCCACGGACGACAGCACGACTGACGACAGTACGACCGACGACACCACGTCCGACACCGAGGGGCTTCCCAACTCGCTCCGTCTCACTGGAAAGGGGACGTCGACCAACTACCGCTTTACCGTCTCCGAGCAGCTCAAGGCCGACCCGCAGGTCTCGGACCTCGAATCCTGGGACGACATCTCCGGCTCGACCGCCGACGGCTGGGTGACCAGCGAGTCGAACGTCGACAGCTACGCCTTCTCCGGCTCCGTTACCGACTTCGAGTTCGTCGAAGGCGACGCGACCGTCGAGCTGAACGGTAAGGTCGTCGACCCGTCGACGCTCGGCAGTACCGACGACAGCACGTCCGATGGGTCGACCGACGATTCGACTGATGGCTCCACGGACGGGTCGACCGACGACACCACCGACGGTTCCACGGACGGCTCGACCGACGACAGTACGACCGACGGTTCCACTGACGACACCACCGACGGTTCCACTGACGGCTCGACCGACGACACCACCGACGGCTCCACCGACGACACTCACACGGTTTCGATCTCCGGAACGGGCACGAGCACGAACTACCGCTTCACCGTCTCCGGCGACCTCGCTGCCGAGTCCGACGCGAACGACCTCGAATCGTGGGACGACATCACCGAGTCGACCGCGGACGGCTGGGTCACGACGGCGTCGAACGTCGACACCTACGAGTTCACCGGCGACATCGTCGAGTTCGAGTTCGTCGAGGGCGAGGGCACGGTCGAAGTCGACGGCGAGGTCGTCGACCCCTCGGCTCTCGGTCTCAGCCGGACGCTCCGTATCGTCGGCTACGACGGAGGGACGACGGCGACCTACGAGGTCACGACGAGTGGGTCGATTCGCGCCACCTCGGACGGCGACGCTGCCGCGACCTCGACCGTCGAGGACGCGATCATCGACGGCAGCCACAGCTACGAGTTCGGTGGCGACATCTCCTACTTCTCGCTCGACGGCGACGCGGAGGTCTACGTCGACGGCCGCCAGGTCGACCCCGACGCGCTGGCCAACGGCGAGCTCGTCGCCTACGAGAACCTGCTCGTCGTCGACGGCTCGGCGAACAACGGCAAGACGAAATACCAGTTCGCGGTCACGGGCGAGGTTGCCCGCAGCCCCGACCTCGGCTCCGCGGAGACCGAGGACGTCATCTCGGGCGGAACCGTCGTCGGCTCCGTCAAGGGCGACGTCGACGGCTACCGCTTCACCGGTAACATCGTCACCCTCGACGTGAACGGCTCTGCCAGCGTCGAGTTCGGCACCGCCGAAGACGGGAACTAACGAACTGACACCGGCTGAATCCGCTGGGGCGTCGTGCCGACCCGTTCTACCCCTCCACCGCTCTTTTCTCGTCAGAAGGTGCCGCTGAACCGCCGTTTGACCCGTCGGCCGTAGCGGTTCGTGAGCGGGCCGCCGAGTGCGACCGCGAGAAAGAGATACGTCCGTGTCTGTGTCGGGTCCGCCCGGAGGGATTTGAACAGATACCGGACGGCATCCCGGTAGCGACCGGCGTGGAGTGCCGACGTCCCGAGCGTCCGGGTGAGGAGTGCCACGAACTGCCGCTCGCCCCGTCGCCCCCGCTCGGCGGCGACGTACTCACGGTGAGCCTCCAAGAGACGCGGATACGAGACGTCGCGTCGCTCCTCGAAGTCGTCGGTGATCTGCTCGTGGTCGCCCTCGGTCCTGACCACGAGCGGCTCCGGAACCGAGGCGAACCGACAGTGGCGCGCGAGTCTAAACTGCCACTCCCAGTCCTGCCACGACGGCAGCCCCTCGTCCGGTAGCCCGGCCGCCTCGACGACCTCCCGCGTGACGGCGAACCGCGAGAACGAGCCGACGAGCGAGCCACCGAGGAGGACGTCGAGTGCGTCGCCGCTGAACCGCGGGAGGTTGAGACCGATCTGCGCGCCCGAACTGTCCTCGATGCGGACGCCGACCGAGACGAGACCGACGTCGGACGGCGACTCGCGGAACGTCTCGACGTACCGTTCGACGGCTGTCGGTTCCCACCGGTCGTCGTCGTCGAGGAAGGCCACGATGTCGCCGCGGCTCTCGCGGATACCCGTGTTGCGGGCGGCGTTTGCCCCGCGATTTACCTCGTGGCGACGACAGACCGTCCGCACGAGCGCGCTCGTGTCGACCTGTTCGAGTGCCGGCGCGACCGCTTCCGGCGAGTGGTCGTCGACGACGAAGAGTTCGATTCGCTTGTACGTCTGGGCAGCGACGCTCTCGACCGCTCGGACGACGAACTCCGGGCGACCGTACGTCGGGATGACGACACTCACGAGCGGATCCATTGTCCGACTGTTCTCCTCCGACGGGCTTGGTTAGGTCGTCCTTTACGCGCGTCCGTGCCTGGAGAGCGACTCCTCCGGGCCGGGCGGCGGCGGTTCCTGCGTTCCCTTCCGAAGCATCCCGCGGGTCCGTCCGACGAACCGCGCGACGTTGCCGCCGCCGCGAGCGAGGGCGTGCTCCGGCGAGAAGCCGAGATAGTTCGCCGGATTGAGCAGGGGGAAGACGACGTTCATCCACTGTCGCGTCGTCGACAGCCCCGCCTTGTCCCAGAGATACGGCGTCTGTAGCTCCAGTTGGTACTGTTTCCGCCAGTAGTCCCGAACCGAGTCGGCGTAGGAGTGAGTGATCGCCAGCTCCGGGTCGTAGTAGATGGGATACTTCAGCAGTATCCGCTCGGCGAGTTCTTTCTCCTCGTGTCCCCAGGAGATGCGCTCGTCCCAGAGACCGACCTCGTCGAATACCTCGCGGCGACACGCGACGTTACAGCCCCAGAAGCGCGTCACGTACTTCGGCACGTCGCCGCGGTCGTAGTGGCCCGTAAACCGCTTGATGACGTCGTTTCGAGGGTGGTGGATGCGGCCGGTGACGACCGGATGCTCGTCCAAGAGTGCCGCGGCTCGTTCGAGGTAGTCCGCGACGGGATGGGAGTCGTCGTCGAGGAAGACGAGCTTGTCCGCCTTCGCTCGCCTGATGCCCGCGTTGCGGGCTTTCGTCGCCGAGTCCTCGCTCTGGATGAGGACCTCGTAGTCGTCGTACGTCCCCGCTTCGAGGGCTGCGACCGATTCGACCTCGGCAGGGGGCTTGAGTGTTGGAATGATTACGCTGAGTTCGACCATCTGTTTCGTTGTCTCCGTGTTCGTCGTCGGTACGCCGTCGTCGCCGCGCGGGAGCGCGAGTCAGTCACTCGCCTCCACCTTGCGGGGAGCGAGCGAGCGGATCGCGTCGACCATCTCCCGGTCGGTGCCGGTCTCTCCCCAGTTGGACTTCCGCGGGACCAGTGCGCGGTGGGTTCCGACGGTCTCGAACAGCTCGGCGAACACCCGGTTCTCCGCCTCGACGACGTACTCGAGATGTTTGACGGCCGAGCCGCCGGGGACGAGCGCGTCGTACGCCCGGAAATACTCCTCGAGGCGTTCGTTCCACTCGTAGAAGCTGATGGCCCGCATCGCGTCCAGTGCCGCCTCGTCGGTGAGTTCCTCGATGGTCACCCGGTCTGCCGAGGGGGCGGCCATCAGGAACACCAGATCGTCGACGGTCGAGTCGTCGATATACTTCGCCGTCGGAAACAGCCTCGAAACCTTGGTGAAGCTCCGACTCCGCTCTTTGATGTAGTAGCGGTTGAGGAACGTCACCGCCTTCCCGACGAACGAGCCGCTGGGGTCGACCTTGTCCTCGATGAGCCGGCTTACCCGCCGACGCAGGTTCTTGTCGGAGTCGTCGAACTGCGCCTGTACCGCCGGGAACGATTCGATGTTGTACGGCTGGAGGTTGACCGACAGCGGGAACCCCCGGACGCTGCCGTCGGCACCGACCCACAGCCGGTCGTCGGCGAGGAAGTTCCCGCCCGCTTCCAGCAGCGAGATGAGCGTGTTCGTCTTGCCGCCGCCGCGCCACGCGGGGAACAGGACCGTCCGGCCGTCGAGTTCCACCCCGGAGGCGTGGATCAGTGCCTGTCGGTCCTCGACCAGCGCGCTCCGCAGCTGGAACTCGATGGGGTAGATGGCGTAGAACGGCTCCCAGTTGGGCGTCACGTAGATGTGTTTCCACCCCGGCTCGACCGCCATATACTCCGAGCCCTTCCGCACGACGAACCGGCTTCCGGTCCAGCCGAAGTGGTCGTCGGGGTTGCCGAGCACGGTCTGCACCGAGAGCGGCTCTGTCGTCCGTTCGACGACGACGTCGGGTTCTCTATCGGGATTGACCACCTCGTAGTGGTCGTACATCGTGCGGAACTGGCCGGTCGACCGTCCGCCTTCGCCTCTGACCTCCAGCAACAGTTTGCCGAAGAAGTCGTAGTAGTTCGTTTTCATTGTCTTGAGTTGGTTTCTGTGGTGTCTGGTGTCGGTTCGGTTACTTGGTCCGCCGGAGGGCGATGAGGCTGACGAGGAGCAACGCCACGATGACAGCTATGACGCCGAACCCCGGCGCGCTGCCGCCGGAGATTCCCCCGGCTTGTGGCCCGTCGTCGTCGACCGTCGTCGCGACGGCTTCGAGCGACGAAACCGGTGTCCCCGTGGTCTGTGTCGCCGTCGGCTCGGTCATCGGCACGGCCGTCGCCTCCGAGGTCGGCGAGGGGGTCGGCTCCGGCGTCGGTGGCTCGCTCACCACCAGTTGGCCGACGACCTCCGTCTCACCCAGTGTGAGATTGTACGTGCCAGCAGTGCCAGCGGCGTAGGTGACCTCGAACTCGGCCGTCTTACCGGCGGCCACCGTCGCGGTCAGCGTCTCGAGGAGCTCGTCGCCGACGGACAGCGTCTCCTCGTACGTCCCTTTCGCGTCACCCTCGTTTGCGACGACGACCAGTACGGTGGTCGTGTCCCCCGGTTCGAGGGCCGCAGCCGTCACGGTCACGTTGCGGACGACGAACGCCGGTTCGGGCGAGTCGGTCGTCTTGGAGTCACCGCCGCTGCTCCCGCCGCTGCTTCCGCCGCTGCTACCTCCGCCACTGCTACCGCCGCCACCCGAACCGCTTGGCGTCGCGGTTGGTGTCGCGGTCGGTGTTGCCGTCGGCGTCGCGGTCGGTGTTGCCGTCGGCGTGGGGGTGGCCGTCGGCGTTGCGGTGGGCGTCGCTGTCGGAGTGGCCGTCGGCGTTGGCGTCGGCGTCGGCGTCACGGTCGGTGTCGCTGTTGGCGTCGCTGTCGGAGTGGCCGTCGGCGTTGGCGTCGGCGTCGGCGTCACGGTCGGTGTCGCTGTTGGCGTCGCGGTTGGTGTTGCTGTCGGCGTCGGCGTCGGCGTCGCGGTCGGCGTTGGCGTTGGCGTCACGGTCGGCGTTGGCGTCGGCGTCGGGGTTGGCGTCACGGTCGGTGTCGGGGTTGGCGTCGGCGTTGGCGTCGGCGTTGGCGTTGGCGTCGGCGTCGGCGTTGGCGTCGGCGTCGGCGTTGGCGTCGGCGTTGGCGTTGGCGTCGCGGTCGGGGTTGGCGTCGGCGTCGGCGTCACGGTCGGCGTCGGGGTTGGCGTCGGGGTTGGCGTCGGCGTCGGGTCCGCGGCGATACTGACTGTGACGCCCTCGAACGCGCTGGGAGCGACGGACTCCCCGCTCGCGCTGGACAGGACCGTGTCGCCCTCGACGAACGCGAGACTGGTCTCTTGGCCGCTCGTCCCCACCAGTTCGAGCGTCAGTTCGGCGAGCACCGGCCCGTCGACGCCGCCGACCCGCAGCTGATTGAACGTGACCCATCCCGTCTCGTTGTCGATGGTCTGGACAGGGTCTGCGAAGTCCGCACTCCCGTCGACAGCCGTGACCTGCACGACGCTGGGGTCGAACGTCAGCTTGGCCTGGTAGCCAGCGACGTTTCGCGCGTCCGTCCAGACCTGGACCGTGACCACGTCGTTCGCCGCCCCCGAGACCGGGGTGCCGTCGCCGACGTGAACCGAGACTGCATCCGAGAACGCGAAGCCGGGGATGCTCAGGCCGACCGCCGCAGTGAGCAGCACGGCCACGAGTATCGCGGCCTGCAGCCGCGTGCGGGTGGGGGCGGTCACGGTTAGCTCCCTCCGAGGTAGTTGTTCAGCGAGACGGCGTCGGCGATGTCGACGCGGCCGTCACCGTTGACGTCCGCCATCGACTGGTCGACGGAGCCGCCGCGCCCGGCGAGATGGTTCTGAATCCGAGCGACGTCGTCGCCGTCCAGATCGCCGTCGCCGTCGACGTCACCCACCCACGAGGCGGGATCGAACCGTTCGTCGAAGCGGAGGTCGAAGCTGAACTGGCTGTCGGCGTCGGTTTGGTATTCGTCGAGACTCGGCGAGTAGGTGACGAAGCTGATTCGGTCGGTTCCGCCCGCCCCGCCGCCGGGGACGAACTGGACGAGCCGCATCCAGCCGTTGCCGCCGTTCGGGTAGTCCTGGTA
The DNA here is from genome assembly GCF_900103715.1 of Halogranum gelatinilyticum. NCBI lineage: Archaea > Methanobacteriati > Methanobacteriota > Halobacteria > Halobacteriales > Haloferacaceae > Halogranum > Halogranum gelatinilyticum. Next base: position 849,355 of record NZ_FNHL01000002.1, read on the forward strand.
GTCCGCGAGTGCCTCGAAGACGGGGAGTCCCGCGTCGTTCTCGAACACCTGGTGGTACTCACCATCCGGCCTGTGGTCGTGCCCACAGCAGACGAGGAAGACCTGTGGGTTCCGCCTAATGAGCTTCTCCCAGACCTGCTCCCCGGTGTTGCCGATTCCGTTTTTTTCGAAGAGCTCGGTCGAACGTTCCCCTTTCTCCTGACGTTTTTCCTCCAGGTAGTAGTGGGTCGTCAGAATCGTGGGCAGGAACCGGTTGCTGTCGAGCACCCGCTGGGCCCAGCCGAGCGACGTCGACGCTTGGTCGGTTTCACCCGGCGGCTCCAGTTCCAGTGCCAGATGCAGGAACTCGTAGTCGCCGCCGGAGAAGTACTGATAGAAGTTCAGCGGCTTCTCCCGCGGCCCGGACCCCCCGAACCAGTCGTAGCCGTCGTACCGGCTGGCACCGAAGTACGTCTGGAAGTTCTCGATGGACGACGTTCTGTCGCCCTGGACCGCCCAGTCGTGGTTCCCCGGAATCGCCGAGTACGGCACGACGCCGTCGAGTCTCGACATCACCGCGTCGATGCGGTCCCACTCCCCGACGTCGTCACCGTTCTCGACGAGGTCGCCCTCGTGGGTGACGAACCTGATGTTCTCGGCGTCGCGGTTGTCGACGACCCACTGTGTCTGGTCGTGGGCGTACGGGATCAGTTCGTCCGTCTCGGTGTAGAACTGGGTATCCGGCATCACGGCGACGGTCCAGTAGCCCGGGTCGGCACTGACCGGGCCGCTCGTCATCGGCAGGGCGGAGAGTCCGATACCGGCACCGACGGTGCGGATGACGTCGCGGCGAGTGAGCCCGGACGACGGCGGCTCGCTCTCGCTGGACGGCAGGGTAGTGTCCTCTGTGGCCGTGAGGCGGGGACGATGCTTCGGCTGGTGTCTGTACTTCATACTCGTCTGTCACCGACATAAGGGGGAAGAATTCCCAAAGTAATGGAGTAGATAACCGATGGCGGCCGGATTCGGCGGCTCCGACCACCGCTGGTAGCTGTCGAATACCGCCGACGGCTGTGTCGCCCCCGTCGTTCACATCTCCCCCCGCGCCGACGGTTCGACTGGCGCGACTGGCGCGACTGGCGACGGGCGACACGCCTCGTGCAACGACGGGAATGCGATGGAGGCACTGCCGTCGCTGTCACGGGAGAGCGCGGTGGTCGAAAGGAAACAGAACAGTCGAAAAGAAGCGAGACAGTCGAAACAGAGTGTGGTGGTCGAAAGGAAACGAGACGGTCCGACGGGTCGAGGGGGTGCGGCTACTCGAACTGTTCGTCGTACCGCTCTTTGACCGCCTGTTTCTGGTCGGCGTTCAGCGAGTCGAAGTCGGTGCCGTACATCGACTGAGCCAGCTCCTCCCACGACTCGTAGCGGTCGCCGTCGTCGCTGGTGAACTGGGCGTCGAAGTCGGCTTCGATCTGCTGTTGGAGTTCGACGTCCAGCGAACCGAAGTCGAAGTGCCGAGTCGGCGTCTCGACGCCGTACGTCTGGCGGGCGATCTCCTCGCGAGTCAGGACATCGGTCACGGTGTATCCCGGTGCGAACGGCTGTCGGCTGTACAGTTCGTCGACCTGGGCGATGGTCTCGCCGCTGAGATCCTCGTAGTAGATGCCGTACTTCGACTGAGTGATTTCGCTGAGCGTTGCAATCCGGCTCGGCTCGGTGTCGTCGTCGGCAGTGTCGTCGCCGCCGTCACTCCCGCCCGACGAACTGCTCCGGTCCGGGTCGCCTTCGACCGCGAACGCGTCGGTCTCACCCTCGTAGTCGGTGAAGATACCGTAGACGTACGTCCCGACCGGGAGCTTGAGCGGGGTGTCTCCGGACTTCATCTCCGTGGCGAGTTCGAACGAGACCCACTCCTGTTCGCCGACGCCCAGTTTCAGCGACTCGTTGAGCCCGATCCGCTCGGGTCTGTCGTCGCCGTCGAGGTCGAGCTGTAGCCACACCGTCTGGCGGTCTTCGACGTCACCGGTGTTGGTGATTCGAGCCTCGATCTCGACCGAGAGGTCGTCGCCGTTGTAACTCCTCTTGTCGTGTCTGAGCCGCGAGACCTCGAACTGGCTGTCCTTCACGTAGACGGTCGCTGCGTCGTTCACGTCGGCAACGGTCGCCACCACCGTGGTGTTCCCGCGCGACTCGTTGGCCGTGGCGAGACTCACGTTTCGAACCAGCTGCTCACCGGCCGCGAGCGTGACGTTCTCGGTGGGGTTCTGGTGTCCGTCTTCGAATCCGACGGCGAACGTCGTCGTCCCGGCGACCTCGCCGGTGTTCGTGAGCATGACCGTCGCGTTGAGCGGCTCACCTCTGGTCACGTTGTCCGGTACCGAGGCGAACTCGACGCCGAACGTCGCTGGCTGCAGGACGGTCAACTGTCCGTCTCTGGCGTCCGTCTCCGTCTGGACCCGGTACGCGTGCGTGCCGAGCGGCAACGTCTCCGTCGAGGCCGACAGCGAGACCGTCTTCGTCTGGTTCGCCCCGAGTTCGAGGACCGTCACGTTGAGTGCCTCGCTGGTGTCGAAGCTGCCGTCGCCGTCCGTATCCACCACGAGGCTCACGAGGCGGCTTCGCGCCTCGTCGCCGAGGTTCGTCACGTCGAACGAGACGGTCAACGTGTCACCGCTGACGACGTCGGGGTCCGTCGGCACCGCCGAGAGCTGGAACCGGGGCGGCTGTTGGATGTCCACGGTTACGGCGTGGTGCTGTTCGCCCGTCTCCTCGTTACCGTCCGCGAAGACGGCGTAGCGGTACTGGCCGCTGCTCATGCGCTCGGTGCCCTGCTCGAACGTCACGAGCAGTCGCTCGGCTCCGTTGAAAGTGACCTCTCGACGTTCGGAGGTCGTCTCGAACGTCCCGTCGCCGTCGGCGTCGAACCGGAGCGAGACAGTGCCCGTCCGGGCGTCCGGCGTGGGATTCGTGACCTCCGCTGAGACACGTAACAGGCCGTCCTCGTGGCTCGTGCTGACGTTTCCGATCTCGAATGACTGGGCGGCGTCGGCCGTGGCAGCGTCGTCCGACTGTGTGCCGAAGAACACCCCACCGACCAGGACGCCGATTACGATGATGCCGAGCAGGCCGAGTCCTGCCAGACCACTCTGTGTAGACATGTGGGAGAAATAACAGCGAAAACAGACTTTGTTATACTCTCTGAAACCACACTGACCAGCCGATGCGACGTTCCGACGTCCGGCGAGCCACGCTCCGCCGCCGATGAATGGCCGACTGCATCGGTTCGTCGGCGTCAACCCGCCGGGACAGCGCGGCCGGTAGCCACTGGATACCCGTGAGCGATGAGTAGTAAGCAGCGAACAATGGGCAGTGAACGGTGAGCGACGAGCGGCGAGCAGTGAACAGCGAACAGCGAACAATGAGTGGTGAGAGGAGGCAGCGAACAATGAGCAGTGAACAGCGAACAATGAGTGGTGAGAGGAGGCAGCGAGCAGCGAACGGTGTGGCCCGCTCAGGAGAGACGGTTGTGCCAGACGTCGACGGTCCGGTGTGCGTAGCCCTTTCCGACGATGTCCATCGCCCCGTCGCCGTCGAGGTCGACCAGTTTCGCCTCGTGCGTCGGGACGCCGCGTTCGACGACTTCCGGTTCGAAGCGGCCGTCGCCCTCGTTCCAGAAGACGAACTGCCGCGGGACGTGGCCGGTTTCGAGACCCATCTCCGCGACGTAGATGTCCGGCCGCCCGTCGCCGTCGAGGTCGGCGACCTGCAACGAGTGTGGGTTCGAGAGGTCGTCGTGGAGGACCGTCAGCTCCCACGTCGGCGGGTCGAAGACCCCGAGACGGGCGCGTCGGTTCCCCTGATACGGCAGGTCGCCCTCGGTGACGACGATCTCCAGGTCGCCGTCGCCGTCGACGTCGGCCGTCGCGAGCCGCGTCCAGTTCCAGCCCTCCGCGAGCGGTTCGCGCTTCCACCCGCCGTCGTCGGCGCGGTGAAAGAGGTTCGTCCCGGCGAGGATTTCCGTGCGGCCGTCGCCGTCGATGTCGCCGACTTGGACGCCCTCGACGTTGAGGTTCTCCGCGACGACGTGGCGGTTCTCGACCGGCCACGGCTCCTGTCGCGGGTTGGTCGGGATGTCGTAGTAGAACACCGTCGCACTCTCCTGGGAGAGCGCGAGCACTTCGAGTTCGCCGTCGTCGTCGACGTCCGCGACCGCGACGTCGTGATACTTCTCGAAGTCGCTGGTGATGACGCGGCGCGTCCACTCGTCTCTCGGGTTCGCGGGCTGTTCGAACCAGTAGAGGTCGTTCCGGCCGAGGTTCTGCCCCGCAACGAGGTCGACCCGGCCGTTCCCCGTGATGTCGCCCAGCGCGCCGCCGACGGAGAGTTCCGGAGCCTTGGCGACGTCGTGACGCTTCCAGCCGGGGTTCTCGTACCAGAAGACGTTCCACTCCAGTCGCTCGATGACGTCGCCGACGAGCGGGAGCTTCCGCAGGAAGAGCCGTTTGCCCAGGACCGGCACCGTGACGGGATACGTCCCGCCGACGGCACCGACGAGGATGTCGGGCCGACCGTTTCCGGTCAGATCCGTCGGGAGACAGAAGCTCATCTGTCCCGCGGGTGGTCGGCCGTCGATACGTTCGTGTCGGAGGTTCAGCCGTCGGTCGAGTGATGCAGTGGTCATTGGTTGTAATGAAGGATGCCGATTTGGCGTCGGTTGGTCTGTCAGGCGCGAGCCAGTGGCTTTGTTATGCGTCGGTGAGCAGCCGGTAACGACTACTTAAGCCCCGGTCGGTTGCCGGGCGGAACGGCGTCAGTGAGCCGGCGCGCGATGGCGACGAAGACGGCCGCCCGGTCACTCCGAGGGGTCGGGCGAGAGGCTCTCGAGCATCCGTCCGAAGTTCCGGCGGATCTCCCACCCGAAGAGCGACTCCAGTACGACGACGGCAATCGCGTAGAGAACGGTGCCCGCGCCGACGAGCAGCACGAAGTTGAGAAGCGACCCGAACGGCAGCTGCGTCTGGACGTACCAGACGCCAACGCCCATGAAGATGCTCGCGAGACCGGGGTAGAGGAACTCGTAGAGGATGTCCGTCACGCGCATCTCCAGCTCCCGTGCGGTGATGAGGATGTCGAGCGGCATCATCGGGAAGACGAAGATGATCGTGATGGCGAGTGCCGTTCCCGTGATGCCGTAGCGCGCCGTCAGGGGGTAGATGATGATCGCCATGAGGACGACGCGGAGCGCCGAGAGCTTCGTGATGTAGTCGGGGCGGCCGACGGCCTTCCAGACCGGGCTGAAGGTCCGGCCGATAGCCCGGAGCAGCCCGTAGATGGCGAGTACCTGCATCGCCGGGACGGCGACCATCCACTCCTCGCCGAAGAACGCCATGATGAACGTGGGAGTGACGACGGCGATCCCGACCGACGCCGGGAACGCGAAGAGTGCGGTCATCCGGAGCGTCTTCAGATACGCCCGCCGGAAACTGGGCATATTGCCCTGGAGTTTCGAGAACGCGGGGAACATGACGCTCTCGACGATGCCGGAGATCTCCGTCGCTGGCGCGTTCGCAAACCGGTAGGTGTACTGGTAGAACGCCAGCATGGTCGGGTTCAGGAACCAGCCGACGAACGCGTCGTCGCCCTCGCTGTAGAGGAAGTAGAGGATCGACGAGCCAGTCAGCCACTTGCCGTAGCCGACGAGCTCCTTCGCGATCTCCAGGTCGAACTCGGGCCACGGCCGGTAGTCGTGGATGAGATACGAGATGAACAGCCGGAGGACGTCCGCGGCGAGGAAGCCCGCGACGAACGACCACGCGTCCGGCGACACCAGTGCCCAGCCGACGCTGACGGCGAACTGCGCCCCGTCGCCGACGATCTTGTAGGCGAACTCCTTGTGGAAGTCGAGGTTCTTCTGGAAGTAGACGAGACCGGGGTTCTGGAAGGCGAGGATGACCGGCGAGAGCGCGATTGCCCGGATGGGCCACGTCGCCGCCGGCTCGCCGAACACCGTCGTCGCCAACACCGGCGCGGCGAGGAACAACACGACGCCGATGAGGAGTCCGCGGGCGATTTCGAGCACCCACGTCGTGTTCAGGTGGGAGTCGACGTCCGCCTGCTCCTTTTGAATCAATGCTGCGTTCAGTCCGATGTTGGTGAACTTCCGCATCGCGCTCAGTCCGAGGAGACCGATGCCGACGATGCCAAGTTCACGGGGACCGATGAGACGGGCCAAAATCACCAGCATGGAGAGTTGGAGCACTCGGCTGGTCACGTTCTGTCCCGCCAGCCAGACGATACTCTTCGCGACCCGCTCTCCGACCGACCCGGAGGGGCTCAGTCTGCTGATAAGTGCCCGGACTCTCTCGATGGGGCTCATCTGCCCTGTAGTGTCTTCGGTGGGGGACGGGGTCGGTTGCTGTTCATATCAAGAATCATATCTGTATCGCGTAAGAGTACGATTGCGCTCTGTGGTCCATTGTTATGACTCGATTATCCTCAGCCGGTCGACATCGGCGGGGGTTAGCAGCCGTATACCCGGCGGACTGCACGGTGGTACGCACGGGATACCACCCCGGACGTCGGTCGGCGGAAACGCCGGAGACGGGCGATTCGCACAAACCGGTCAGCGGTCTGTCAGCCGACACGGGGAGTCTGTCCCCGCTGTCGGCGACGGGCCGGTCGTTCACTCGGCGTCCCGGCGGAGATAGTGGGCCAGCCCGTGGGCCATCGTCGCCTCACACCACCGCATGAGCGTGATCCGCTTCGTGTAATATCGTCGCCGCTCGTAATAGAAGCGACCCTTGCCGTTCGAGAGGTTTTCGACGGCCCACCTGATCACCGGCTGGGCGAACTCGTCGCCGAGCATCGAGAAGACGACGGCCCCCTGTGCCGAGGAGTGGACGTCGCGGGGATACTCGTGTCGCTCGTCGTTGTGCGGCGCGCCCGCGTCGGTGAACAGCCCCCGGTAGAACGGAAGTGCCGTGTCGAGCGTGCTCGCGTACCGCTCCGAGCCGGTGACGTCACCGTACCGGAGGAACGACTCGACGATGAAGCCGTTGTGGAAGTTGTCCTTCGAGAGATGCGACGACTCCGGCGGGTCGCGGTAGAGCCAGCCGCCCTCGGGTGTCTGTTGGGCGGCGACGTAGTCGAGGATGTTCGTCGCCGCCTCGCGGAGCCGGGAATCGCCCGACGCCTCGTAGAGGTTTATCAGGAGCCGCGCGCCCAGCGCGTTGGCGTTGAGCGTGTAGTTCTCCCCCGTGTCGAGGGGTTTGTACTTGATGCGCGCGCCGTCGGGATGCGTCGCGTACTCCAGATCCTCGAAGACGAAGTCGGCGGCGGTGAGCGCGACCTCGCGGTACCGGTCGTCAACGTGGGCCGCCGCCAAGAGCAGTGCCTCGACGGCGTACGCCGTGCCGACGATGCCGGGGACGTTCGGCTCGTTGCGGTAGTCGAGACCCTGCAGCGGATGTTTGTGGCCGCCGCAGAAGCCGCTGTAGCCCGTGCTCCGGTTGTCGACGAGCCACTCGACCAGCTCCCGGCCGTCGTCGAGGAACCGTCGCTGGCCGGTCAGCTCGTAGGCCCGGAAGTTCGCGATAGCGAAGAGCGCGATGCCCATGAAGTTCCGCCGCTGTTCGACGCGGAGCAGCGGGCGGACGTTGACCGGGGCGCGGCGGACGGCCTGCTGAAACACGAGGTTCAGCCACTTGTTGTCGACAGGCAGTGCTCGGAGAAGCCGGCTGCTCTCGCCGTCGTACAGGTCCCAGCCGCGGTAATCCCGCGCTCGGGCGTAGTCGAGGACGTTGACGAGCTGGTGGAGTACCCACTCGTCGTGGAGGTGGTCGGTGGCGTCGGAAAGAGTGCCGTAGTCGAGGCTCATTCGAGGTAGCCGAGGTCTTCGAGTCGCCGTTCGAGTTCGTCGGTGTCTTTGGTCTCTCGGCCGCCGTATGCCTCGAGTGGCTCTCGGGTACCCGTCTCGGGGAGCCCGTCGCGGAACGGTTCGGCGAACGCGACGCCGTCCATGTCGGTCGGAACCGGACAGTCCAGATAGCGAAGGACCGTCGGCGCGACGTCGAGAATCGACTGCATCGGAAGCTCGCCCGCCGTCACGTCGGGACCGTGGACGAGGAGGACGCCAACGGGATGGTTGCCCGAGGTCCACGAGGTGACCTGCCGCTCGACGACCGAGGGGGTCACCCCGCCGTAGATCTCCCAGGAGTCGGCGGCGGTGAGCAGCAGGTCCGGTGCCTCGTCGAGATGCGGGCCTTCGTAGACGTCTTCGGCGTAGTTGACCGCAGCGAACGGACACGCGCCGTCGACTCTGATTGCTTCGAGTTCAGCCTTCAGCTCGTCGCGGAACCGCTCGTAGTCGTCGCCGAGGCGGTCGCGGTTGATGTAGAGGGGACCCTGGCTGAGGGCGACGGCGTCCGACTCGTCCCACTGGACGCGGTTGGCGAGTTCGAACGTCGGAATCGGATAGCCGGACGCGACGAGTCGCTCGTAGAGTGCCGTCGGGAGCACCGTCCGGGCGACGGCACCGACTGTCCGCGGCGAGAGGCCGACTCGCTTCAACAGCGTGTAGAGACCGCCGGAGATGTCGTCCCCGGTCCGCCGTTCGATGGAGAGATGGCCCTCGTCGAGCAGATACTTGTTCAGCACGAAGGTGTGCTCGATGTGCGAGTGGCCGTGGTCGGAGTAGACGATCTTCGTCAGGTCGTCCGGCAGCTTGCCGAGATACTCGTCGATGAGCATCCAGCCGCGTTCGGTCTCCGGGCCGTCGCCGAACTGGTGCTGGAGGACGTTGATGTAGAACACCGTCAGGTGGATGTAGTCGTAGCCCTCCTCGAGCAGGTCGAGCAGGAGGTCGAACCGCGAACGGATCAGGTCGAGCGCGTCGTCGACGCCGCTGGACGCGTGGACGTCGTCGACGCCGACCTGCCAGCCGTACTGCTCTTCGAGGAGCGACTGGACTTCGGGCGGATACGTCATCGGCTCGTCGTCGAGAGCGACCTCGAAGGGCGCGCCGAAGCCCGAGACCATCGTCCCGTTCAGCGGCGAGGGGGGATACGTCATCGGGACGTTGAGGACGGCACACCGCTTGCCCGCCTCCGAGAGGTAGTCCCAGGTATCCGCGGTGTCGAACGACCGCGCGTCGGGCGCGGTGATACGGCCGGATTCGCGGTCGAGGTTCAGCCACCAGTAGACGCCGAGCTTGCCGGGGTTCTTCCCCGAGGTCGAACACCGCCAGGCGGGACAGGTCACGGGCGGGACGACGGTCTGCAGCGGTGCGCGGCTGCCCTCCGCGACGAGTCGCGAGAGGTTCGGCAGCTTCCCCTCGTCCATCATGCGGTCCAGCTTGTGCCAGGCGGCCCCGTCGAGTCCGAGCGTGAGCAGTCGCGTCATCGGAACCTGCGGTAGAGGTCGGAGACGACGTTCATCGTCCGCGTGCCGCGTTCGATCTCGAAGTAGAGGTTCGTCTCCGGGTTGAACTTCGCCTTGTACTTGCTGATGTGGGGGGTGTTCGCCCCGACGAAGCTGTACGTGGTCTTGCCCGCCTCGATGCCGTCGACGATGGACTCCCAGACGAGAATGTCGTTGACGTTCAGGTCGGTCTCGACGGTCGGCTTCGGCGACCCCTGCCAGAGCATCACGCTGTCCGTATCGTGAAGCATCAGGTTGCCGCTGACGGGCTCGCCGTCGATATCCAGCACGTAGACGAGGAGGCTATCCTCGGGCAGGGCGTGATAGAGGTCTTCGATGTACGCCGAGTCGAGGACGAGACCGCCGTCACCCTCGTCGTACCGGGAGTTGACGCGGCCGAGGACGTACTCGAGGCCTTCCAAGCCTCGCTCTTCGACGACGTAGGCGTCCTCCGGCGTGTTCGTCACTGCCGTTCGGGCGTCGCGTGCGAAGCCCTCCAACAGGGCCTCCTCGCCGACGGTGATGTCGAGGTCGTAGGTGTACTTCGGCATCGTCTTGAAGTCGTTCCACTGGAAGGGCCGGACGTCGTCGTAGCCGGTCTGCGTGACCGTGTGGACGTACTTCGGGTTGAGGTTCGACTCGATCCACTTCAGACAGCTCTCGATGAAGCCGAGATTGCGCTTCTCGAAGCGACGCTGTTTGAGATGCTCGTAGTTGAACAGCACCGGGCCGAGATGCGGCACACCCAGGCCGGGCGGCGGCGAGAAGACCGTCGTCACCGGCCCCTTCGTGACCTCGAAGACGGGGAAGATGCCGACCGGCTCCTGGCCCTTGTAGCCGACGAGGGGGTGGAGCGTGGCGTCGCTGTGTTCCTCGATGACGCGGAGGACCTCGTAGCGGTGGAACAGCGACCCCATCGGCGACCGCTCGACGAGGTCGTTCCACTCGCCGTGGAGTCCATCGAGTGTCGCGTCGTGCCGTGGTTCGACGGTGATACTCATCGCTCCACCTCGGACGGTGAAGACGGCTGGAGGCGGTCGGTGTCGCAAGTGGTCTGGGGGGACGTACGCATGGGTAACACGATGGGCTGAACCAACGGTACCGTCCAATATCGTTATACGTTGCATACCCCCCTCTCGGCGGGTTTCGGTCCCGGAAGCTTCGGACGGCAATGGCAGCCAGAGCGGGTCACGCTGCCGTACGCGGCCGTTCAGTGGCACCGACGAGTTCTGCTCCCTCGACCGCGTCGCCAGCGGGCTGGCCGTCGTCCGTGGTCGCCGAGACGCGCCGGTAGCACCGTCGGGAGACCCGGGTATCTGCTGCTTAACGAGGATGGTAGGGGACGTACTCGGCGACAGCCATGAGATACGTGTTCTTCACAAACACGCCCGCACACGTCCATCTGTACAAGCACGCGGTCCGCGCGCTCGAAGCCGAGGGCCACGACGTCCTCGTCCTCGGGCGGGACTACGGCTGCACCGAAGCACTGCTTGCGTACTACGACCTCCCGTACGAGATCTACGGCAAAGTAGAGACGACCAAGTATTCGCTGGCCCGCGAGTTGCCGAAACACTACGCGTCGATTCTGCGGAAGGTTCGCGCGTTCGACCCCGACCTCATCTTCGGGATGGGCGGCTATGCGGCGCACGCGGGCGCGCTCACCCGGACGCCCGTCGTCCTGATTCTCGACTCCGAACCCACCTCCCTCGACCATCTCGTCTCGCGGCCCTTCGCCGACCTCATCATGACGCCGTACACGTTCGGCAAAGACCTCGGCCCCAAACACTACCGCTTCGCCGGGTTCAAAGAGACCGCGTATCTCCACCCCGACGTGTTCGAACCGGCTCCCGACGTCCGCGAGCAGCTCGGCGTCGCGCCGGACGAACCGTTCGCGCTCGTCCGGTTCAACGCCTTCGGCTCCCACCACGACGTCGGCCACCGCGGGTTCAGCCCCGCCCAGCGCGTCGAGTTGATCGAACGGCTCGCCGAGCACGTCACGGTGTTCGTCACCGACGAGGGCGACGACCTCGACCTCACCGACCTCCCCGCCCGGCCGTACGACGTCCACCCCGCGCTCCTCCACGACGTCCTCGCGGAGGCGCGCGTGCTCGTCGCCGACACCCAGACGATGGTGACGGAGGCGGCACTCCTCGGAACTCCGGCGATCCGCTCGAACTCCTTCGTCGGCGACGACGACATGGGCAACTTCGTCGAACTCGAAAAGCGGGGACTCGTCCGGAACCTCCGGTCGTTCGACGACGTCCTGACGACCGCGGTCGCGTTCGCCAGCGACCCCGAGATAGAACGCGAATGGGCGGCCCGCCGAGACGAGTACGTGGGTGGGCTGATCAACCTCACCGACCTGATTACGGCCGTAGCGACGGATACGTACAGACGCGGACACGTCGAACGCCCAACCGACGAGTTCGCCCGACAGCTCGGCGTCTGAGCGACGACTCTCTTTCTCTCCTCATTCTCTCGGCTACTGTCCAGACCGTCGCCGATTCCCGCCCCGGTCCATCGCCGCTGCCCATCCGGACCGTCACCGCTTCCCAGCCCGGGCCATAACCACTGCCCGCCCAGACCGTCGCCGCTTCCCAGCCCGGGCTGTCACCGATTCCCGCCCGGACCGTCTCTGTGTTACTCCTGCCGTCCGAGCGGCAGCCGCTCGTGCTGGACCAGCCACTCGTAGAGTTCGCCGGGGGGACCGACCCAGCCGTCGCTCGCGAGCGCGTACTCGACGAGATGGCGGTAGAGCCGTCGGTAGCCGGGGAACTCTGCCTCGTTGAAGTAGCGTGGATGCCAGAGGACGGTCCCGACGGCCTCGTTGGCGGCCGCTTCGTCGACCAGTGCCTCGCAGGCCGCCGCGGCCGCCGAGAAGTCGGTTCCGGGGTCGGGGAACGCGACCTCCATCCCCGTCAGGGGGAAGACCACAAACTCGTCGTCGAAGGGGACGATCGGATCGTAGCCGTGGAGGAAGCCGACCGACGACCGGGAGCCGAGACTCGCGTCGTAGCGAAAGCCGAGGTCACGCTGGACACGCCACGTCGACGGCCCCAGCTTGAGATGGTGTTGCCGACAGCCAGCCACCTCGTGGCCCAGGAGCGACTCCAGCGTCGCCTTCTCTACTGCCAGCCGGTCGGGGTCGCTGTCGGTGTGAAACGAACCGTGGACGCCGATCTCCCAGCCGCCCTCGTCGAGCGTCCGGAGCACGCCGACCAGCTCGTCGTCGGTCACGTCGTACCGTCCGGCGTGTTCGACGAGGTTCTCGACGGACGCCCACTCGCCCGGCGGCCGCGTGGCGAACAGACTCGGCTCGTTCAGGACGTAGAACGCCGAGCGGACGCCGAGATCAGCCTCCAGCTCCGCGATTGACTCGAACTGCCAGTAGGGGTTCGCCCCCGGCAGGAGCGCGCGCAGATGGGACGGCGACCGCTCACTGAGCGCGAAAGCCAGGCTCTGATACGTCTTGTACGGCCGGTCGACGTCGTGAGTCAGACAGAGCGCGAACGGCGCGTCGGCTGGGAGCATACTCAGCCGCCTCCAAGCGACGGCTGCGGACCCCGCTGGGCGACCGCTTCGCCCGGTGCTCTCCGGACCGCGGCGCGTCTCGCCCCGGCCGGACGGGACGCTACGAAGGGATACATACGAATATCGACGGCCGACGCGCACGTAGCTATAGCCAGCCTAAACGCCCGGAGGAACGCTGGTGCGAGCCGCTCCGCGGCCAGCACCGCCCGGAGTCCATACCCCGCGCGGAACCGGTGGGAAGCCGGAGACGTCGCCCCGTCGCGTCGGCTACTCGCCCGCTCGTCGCCGGCCCTGTGGTTACACGGCTTATAACAATACTGAACGGTCGCGCACTTCCAGAGGATTGATGACCACACATCCACCGAGCCGCCGGGTCGACGACGTCGTCGACATCGTCTGGCCGGTCCTCGTGCTTTCGGGCCTCCTCGCCGCAGCGACGATGCTCGCTGGAGGGTCGGCGGCGCGGCTCTTACTCACCCTGCTCGCCGTCCTCCTGTTTCCGGGCTACGTACTGTCGTTGTTCGTGTTCCCGCTAGCGAAGACGCCCGGAGACGACCCCACTGAACGCGTCGGCGACGGGAGCGGGCTTGGTCTGGCAGCTCTCGGGACGACCGAGCGGTGGGCCGTCGCACTCGGGTTCAGTATCTGTCTGATGCCGCTCTACGGCCTGCTCATCACGCTCGCCGAACTCCCGTTCGCGCTGCGTTCGGTGATGGGGGTCGTCGTGGGCGTCGTGACGGTGCTCACGGTACTCGCGCTCGTCAGGCGGCTGCGGCTCCGAGTGGACGCGCCCGTCTTGCTCCCTGGCAGGCCGACGCCGCTTGCGTCGCTGCGCGCGGCGACCGCCTCCCGGTCGACGGGGCGGGTGGTCTCCAACGCCGTAATCGTCGTGACGCTGTTGGCCGCCGTCTCGGCACTGGCCGTCGGTATCACACTCCCACCCGCGGGATCGCAGTACACGACGGCGTCGCTGTTGACAGTCGGAGAGAACGGGTCGTTGGTCGCTGCGGGCTACCCGCACGACCTCGCACCCGAGGAGACCGCCGAACTCGTGTTGGTGCTCTCCAACAACGAAGGGACCGCGACCGACTACACGGTCGTCGTCCAGTCACAGCGGGTCGCACTCGACGGGACGGTCACGGAGACGCGGTATCTCGACGAGTTCTCGACCCAGCTACGGAACGGAGAGACCTGGGAGCGTCCACACGAGGTCGCACCGCTGCTCGACGGCGACCGCGTCCGGCTCGCCTACCTGGTCTACCGTGGGTCGCCACCGGCCGACCCGACGGTAGAGAACGCGTACCGGAGCCTGACGCTGTGGGTCCGCGAACCGATGCCGGGTGCGACGTCGGAGACTGAGGCGGCGGCTGTCGTCGCCGTCGACGTCCAGCACGACGTGGCGGGCGGGTTCGACGCCGCCCGCGTCGAGACGGGATGGACGAGTGCGACGACCCTACCGCCGGTCGTCGTCCGATAGCCGATGCGTAACCAAGCGACTAGCGGTACTACCTGAGGAAAGACAGATGTTACAGACGATTACGACGGCGATGAAGCGACAGACGGGACGGTACTCGTTCCAGACGGGGCTGTCCCTGCAGACCCTGAACACGGTCGCGTTGGTGCTCGGCAACCTCGTGTTCATCGTGGGGATCTACGCGGCTCGGTCGGTGCCCGCAAGCGGATACGAGGTCGACATCTACCGGGCGACGCCGCTGCTCTTCTGGGGCAGCGTCGCGTTCGCGCTCGTCGCCGCGCTCTGGGTGCTGACGCATCCCTCCGACCGGCTCTCGTGGGCCGCCGCGCTCACGCTCGCAGCCGTCGCCGGACTCTCGATACCGGCGGTGCCGCTCCTGCGCGGCTACTTCTTCTACGGGCTGACCGACGCGCTCCACCATCTCGGCTGGGCACGCGAGCTGCTGGCAGGGGCGACGACGTTCTTCGGCGACCTCTATCCGGCAACACACGTCTTCTCGGCGGTCATCGCGGTCCTCAGCGGGGCGTCTATCGAGCGGAGTATGCTCCTCGTCGTCCTGCTTCTGATCTCGGGATACGTCGTCTTCACGACGCTCGTAGTCCGTGAGATACTGCCGGGGCGAACCGCGACGGTCGTCGCGGTTTTCGTCGGCCTGCTGTTTCTCCCCATCAACCACGTCGCGTTCGGCCCGCACTTCCACACGTACTCTCTCGCGACGTTCTTCTTCCCGTTCCTGCTGTATCTCGTGGTCAAACACGTGACGGCGACGCGGCCGGACCCGACGCTCCCCGGCCGTCTCTCGGCGACGGACCTCGGCTTCCTCTTCGCCGGGGCGACGATCGTCGTCCTCCATCCACAGGTGGCTGCCAACGTCGTCGTCCTGCTCGGGACGTTCGCCGTCGTCCAGTTCGTCGCCCGGTGGCGCGCTCCCGACAGCCGGTTCGGCCGGTCGAAGCCCGTCTACGGCCAGTTCGTCTTCCTCTCGGCCGTCTTCCTGGCGTGGAACGTCCAGTACGACGCGCTGTTCGGGCTCTCGACGTCACTCGCCGACTCGCTTGTCGGCGTCGCCACCGGGACGGGACAGGAGAGTCCACAGCTCATCGCCGACCGTGCAGCGTCGGCGGAGGGTGCCGGGACGAGCGTGACCGCACTGTTCGGGAAGATCTTCCTCCTCAAGCTGGTGTTCGTCGCCATCGCGGGCACCGTCGTGGCGAGAGACGTCGTCGGCTACCTGAAGAGCCGCGGGCGTGCGACAGCCGCCCGGTCTGACGGTGGTGACGGCAGTGCACTCGGCGACCGCCTCGCACTCGAAGCTGGCCGGTCGCCCGAAGTTGGCCGTTCACTCGGCGTCGACATCGTCGTCGGTCTCCTCACGGTCTCCGGGCTGGCACTCGCGGTGTTCTTCGCCGCCCACTATCTCGGGGGCGTCCAGGGCTACTTCTTCCGTCACGTCGGGTTCGGGATGGTCCTCGTCTCGTTCCTGGCCGTGGTCGGAATCGTCCGGTTTATCGAGGCGAGCAGGCACACCAGTCCGACCCGGCGGAGAGCCCTCCGGTCGACCGCCTTCGCGCTGACCGTCGCCGTCCTCGTCGTCTCGATGGCTGCGTTCTTCGCCTCGCCGTACATCTCGCTGCCCAGCAACCACGTCTCCGAACAGCAGTACGCTGGCCACGCGACGACGTTCGAATACGGCGTGGACAACGCCGCCTACGCCGCCCTCCGGACCGGGCCGGAACGGTACTACGACGCCCGCGGTGCCAACCTCGACAACCGACTCAGCTGGGGTATCGGTCCAGAAGACATGGGAGCGTCGCTCCGAGACGTCCGCGACCACGACTATCCACAGGAGGACTTCTACTATCTGTTCATGACGGAGACCGACCGGCAGAAGGAGCTTGTCGCCTACAACGGGCTTCGGTTCTCCGCCGATGACTTCGAGACGGTCTCCCACCAAGAGGGCGTCAGCCGCGTCGTCACCAACGGCGAGGTCGACGCCTATCAGGTGCTGTACTCGACCGTCGAGGACGACGGTCCCGGCGAGTAGTCGTAGTAGTCACCGTCTTACAAGCTGCTAGACAGCCTGCGAACGGCCGACTCGTGGCCGATTCGTCGCTGACTCGTGGCCGGTTCGTCGCCGACCTATCGCCGACTCCTCGCTGACTCCGTGGCCGAACGCAACGGTTACGCATACAATTACTTTGCCGTCTCTGAGTCTGTACAGAGATACGATGGAAAAGCTCCGTGTCCTCGTCGTCGGCCCGGCAAAGCGGCAGTCGGGCGGCATCGCACGCTACATCTCCGAGCAACGCCGACAGCTGGCAGGACACGTCACCGTGGACCTCTTCGACACCGACACTGGGCCGGTCGACGGTCCGCTCGACCTCCTCCGCGGCGGTCTCACCGCCCTCTCGGGATGGGCGCAGTTCACCCGCTGCCGACGGCCGGACGTCGTTCACGTCCACAGCTCTCACTACCGCTCGTTCTATCTCTCGTCGTTCTACGTGCTCTACGCGGCCCACGTCTGGAAGCGGCCGGTGATCCTCCACGTCCACGGCTCGTCGTTCGACGAGTTCGTCCGCGACGCCTCGGGCCCCGTCGCCGCGTTCCAGTCGCTCGTCTTCGACGCCGCCGACACCGTCGTCGTCCTCTCCGACTACTGGAAGGACATCCTCGCGGCCCGCGTCGACGAGCACAAGCTGGCCGTGCTCCCGAACGCGGTCGTCCACGACGAGTACGACCCCGTCGAGACGTTCTCAGCCACCGACGACTCGTCGGTCCCGCACGTCGCGTTCGTCTCCAACCACGTCGAGCGGAAGGGCATCAGGGAGACGGTCGAGGCGGTCGCGGCCCTCTACGACCGCGGCTTCGAGTTCCGGACGACCATCGCTGGCGCGGGACCGCTCTCGGCACACGCGGAGGAACTCGCGGCGCGCTACGAGGACGTGGAGTACGTTGGCTTCGTCTCGGAGGCCGACAAACGGCGACTCCTCTGTGAGAGTTCGATCTACGTCCTCCCGACGTACGCCGAGGGACTCCCCATCGCGATTCTCGAAGCGATGGCCGGAGGGAACGCCATCGTCTCGACGACCGTGGGGAGCATCCCGACCATCGTCGACGACGAGAACGGCGTGCTCGTCCCACCGGGTGACGCCGACGCGCTCACCGACGGACTCGCACGGCTGCTCACGGACGCCGAGGCGACCCGGCAGATGGGCCGCACGAGTCGGCGGCGGGTCGTCGCCGACTACTCGTGGGACGGGATGACGGACGAACTCGTCGCGCTCTACGAGCGTCTCGCGGCCGTCGCTCCCCCCGATGTCCGCCCGGAGTCCGACCCGGTGGCGAACGACTGAGAAGGCTCTGTTGAAATCATTCGAAAGTGACACATTCTGACCAGGTGTGGTCAGTACGGGGGAAGAGCCAAGAAAAAGCGGCTTGTTACACCCCACATGAACCAGAGGCGAATCGGGGATATCCTTCTCGGGGTGACGATGGTCTTGATAGGTATTGCCCCGCTGGGACTCGCCCTAACAGGACGGGGAAACCTGATTGTAGGCTACGGATTCGATGGTATCTCGGGTACTCTCACTACAGTACTTGTCGTGGTTTTCATAGTCTGTGGATCCGTTTTAGCCGTAGCAGGAGCCAACGTCGTCAAAAATGGCCGCTCCGAGTCAGAGCGTTCTTCACTTTACTAAGTGGAGAGTCCTTTTGTGACCCCACTAAGATGGCTCTGTTGAAATTCTTAGGAAGTTACAGGTTCGCCCGGTAGTCTAACCGGATGGAAGCCCTCCCGAAGTCGCGGTTACTCCGATTCGTTGAGATTAGCTCACGAGGAAGATGTTCGTCCGGTTATCAGGCATCGAGAGTTCTCGTCACTTCACAGGGCGTGGAACGCTCGGCTGGACGCGGACCTCTACGGGCAACGTAGTCAGAACGAGACGGCGAACTCTCGCCTCAAACCGAAATATGGCGCGTTCGTCCGCTCAAGACTCTGGTGGAAGCAGTTCCGTGAACTCACTGTCGGCTGTCTCGCTCACAACATCAACAAGACACTCTGAAGGTTAAATGGAGAGTAGCTACACATCGAGCCTGTCTCTACTCCCCCGTGTCCTTCCAGATAATAAGGGCGATCCCGAGAAACATAATACCCAATCCGAATAGCTGTAGCCAGCTCAGATTGATGCCCGTTGAATAGCTGGTCGCAGGAAGTACATAGCTTGCGAGAACGGCTATTCCAATACCCAAGAGAACTACCAGACCTTCGGGATAACGGAACGAGAGATTCATACTTCGGAATCGATGGATTGAGTCTTAACTACTTCGTCGGAGACATCTTTGCTCACCTGTCTAAGGCTGTTTCAGCGGGACAGATGTCGATACAACAGGATTTCAACAGGGCAAAAAACAGTACTCGATGCCGATGCGTCACCGAAGCCGGACTAGTCGTCGAGGACCTGCTGCATGAACAGCTCGACCGTCGTGACCTGTGCGAGGAAGCCGAGCCGGTCCGCCTTCTTGGCCATGTGTTCGGCTCTGAGCGTCGTGAGCGCGTCGGCGTCGAACACGTCGCGGCTGGCGGCCGACCGGAGCACGTCGTCGAGATACCCCTGGAACGCGTCGTTCTCGCGGTACCAGTTGCCGATGTCGCTCGAAGACAGCCCCCGCTGGACGACGTTCTTCGCGACGAAGCCGACGCCGTGGGCGAGGTAGGGAGACGACGTCGGGAGCTGCGTGCCCTCGTACGGGATGTGCGAGAGCCGCCCGTCGCGGTCGAGTGCCCGCATCAGCTTCAGCTTCATCGGCGACGGCACGTGCGGAATCGGCATCCGTCGGTGCAAGAACGGCTCCGTCCGGTACTCGACCGGGAGCTGGCCCGCGAGTTCGAGCAGGCGGTTGTTCGGCAGCTGCTCGCGGGTCCCGACGCGGGCGCGGGCGATCTTGTTCGAGAGGAAATGCTTCCGCGGGGTGTAGTTGGCGTGGGTGATGCCGAGGATCTGCGCGTCGCGGCCGGTGAAGGGACTCGCGCGCACCTCGTCGATGAACGTGTCCTTCGGCTCGATATTGCTCGCCAGCACGTCCGTCACTAGCTTTCCGTCCCAGAGCGCGTGCATATCGTACAGCACGTCGCCGGGATACGCGGTCCCGCCGAGTCGCGTCGACCAGACGTGTTCCCCGCAGAGGATGGCCGACCCGGAGCCTTCGCACATGACGCCGACGTCAGTCGGGTCGACGTCGAAGACGGCCGAGAGGTTCACCATCGTGTTCCAGCCGACCAGCCCGTCGCTGATGTCGACGAGTTCGCCGATCCGGTCGGCGACGACGTCGGGCGTGTGCGAGAAGACCTTGTGCTCGACGCCCAGTGCCTCGGAGACCTCGCTCGCGATGTCGACGTCGGTGCGGAACGGGCCGAAGTCAGACCCCAGCGGGCGGTTGTACGTGTACGTCTTGAACGGTTTTCCGGCGGTGTGCAACGAGGCGGCGAGCATCCGGCTGTCGAGTCCTCCCGAGAGCCAGAGCCCGGTCGGTCCCTCAATGCTCCGTGCGATGTCGCCGACGGCGTCGTCGTACGCGTTCGCGAAGTCACCGACGAAGTCGAGACCGCGGTACGTGCCGAACGGGAACGACCAGTAGCGTCGTTCCTCCCAGTGGCCGTCCTGATACAGGACGTAACAGCCCGGCCGGAGCGACTTGACCTCGCGAACGAGCGTCTTGTCGCCCCAGACGTGCGCCATCAGCAGCATATCGGAGACGGCCTGTTCGTCGAGCGTCGGGTTATCGACTGCCCGGACGACCGCCGAGAGTTCCGACCCGAAGGTAAAGGGGTCGTCGGCGGTGTAGTACATCGGTCTCGTGGCGGTCTTGTCGGTCGCGATGACGATGCGTCCCGAGGCGGTGTCGATACAGGCCATCGAGAAAGGACCGTTCAGTTGGGGGAGCACGTCGTCCGGCGTGTCGAGAATCCGGCGGACGAGCTCGGGCGTGAAGTCGATATCCTTGTTGGAGACGACACCGTAGACGACGCCAGCGACCGACCCGTCGTCGACGATGGTGTGGCCCGTGGGATCCCGCTCACCGTGGTGAATGATCCCAAACGGAACGTCGGTCGACAACCGCTCGTCGACGTGGAACGTCCGTTGATACGTCCCATTAGAGAGAACACTTGCATCAGGCGCGTCTTCGCTTCCGCCAAACAGCCCCGGCATACACCTCTCTAGTCTTACTCGGGGGATTGTTATATACGAGCTACTGCCGGCCGGGTCTCCATACCGGCTCGGTACCAGCTCGGACGCCCGCCGTCTGCGGCGGTGCTCTCGTGTTCCGACGACTCCCCCCAAGACTCATACGACACTGACACGTCAGTGGATTTTGATGAATCTCCGTGCAGTGCTGGCCGCCGTGGCTGTGTACACCGGACTCGCTGGCGCGGTCACTGTTGCGAGTGTTTACTATGCGACCCACTCCGGGCTGTTTCTCTTGGTCACGGGAGCCGTCGGCTTACTTCTCGTAGTGCTTGGTGCCGCCGACAGTAGCGCGGTGTCCACGACGAACCCCGCCGGAGGTATGGGCGAGGTAAGCACCGAGGAGATGGGTCTCCAAGACCTCCCCGTCGGCCCAACCCTGGGGACGCAGAACACGTATCTCGTCCTCGTCTCGTACGGAGTCGGCCTGTTTCTCTGGTCCGGCGTGGCCGTCGCGTTCTTCAGATCGGGCCTACACTGAGGCCAAACAAAGCTGTCGCCGCCGACCCCGGCACCGACGGGACCGACGAACCGTTCAAGACGACGTGTGGCGAATCCCTCGACGTCATGGAACCCACGGGACGCTATGGACTGGTCGCCTGCGGAATCGGACTGGGCGGGGTTTTGTTCTTGCTCTACCGAGGGACGCCACTGCTCTCTCTCCAGAACGTCAGTCGTTTCAGCTACTATCCCGCAGCGTTGGCATACGTCTTTTTCCTCGTCGTCTTCGCGGGTGGACTCGTGCTGGTCCGTCTGCAGCGTGAAGCTACTCGGGGGGCGGTCTCGGGAAGGACGAACGGAGAAAAGTAGGCACAAGCGATAGTAGACACAAGCGATAGAGACAAGCGACAGGAGAGAACAGTACCGCGCTCGACGTCAGCCGACGTAGCCGAGCTGTTCGAGCCGTTCGGTGACGACGCTGTCGTCGACGGTGTCGCGTTCGAACGTCGGCTCGTCGGCGACGATGCGTTTGCGCTTCCCGTTCGTGTACTCGTGCCAGGGCACCCGGGTCAACGACTCGTTGTAGACGCCCGGCGGGTGGCCGTAGCCGGGGACCGGGATGGGGAAGCCGCGTTCGCCCAGCATCTGTCCGTGGTCCGACGTGACGACGGTCTTCCCCCGCAGGTCGGAGAGGAGTTCCTCGACGTGTGGGAGCACGACGTCGAGGTTCTCGCGGTAGGCGGTCCGGACGAGTTCCGGGTCGGTCGTCAGCGTGCCGGTCGTCAGATCCATCCACTGGAAGTTGAGCCGGTCGCCAGCGAAGTGTTCGCGGCCGGTCGGGCCGAGGAACGGATAATGCGGCTGGAGATAGTGGACCAAGAGCCGTTTGTCGGGATACCGCGCTGCCGCCTGGCGGGCGGCCTCGGTGACGGTCTCGGGGAGGACGGTCCGGTACGTCTCGTCCCAGCCCGCCTCCTTCCAGATGTCGACGACGGCGTGGAACTCGACGTCGACGGTATCGCGGTTCCGGTAGAGCATCGGGCTGGCCGAGACGTAGACGGTGTCGTGGAGCGTCTGGCCGTGGAAGTTCGCTCGAATCCACTCGCTTGTCGCCGAGCCGCGGGACGTCCGACTCGTGAGCGTTCCGGGGAGCGTCGAGTGCTCCGCGAACGTGTCGTACCGGCAGGCGTCGAGAATCAGGAGGTTGTCCCAGTCGGCCGCAAAGAGGTCGATGCCGTCGGTGTTGTGGGGGCGAGTGCCGAGCCGACGGTAGTAGAGCCGATTCAGCTCCCACCAGAGCCGTCGCGGCTCCGCCACGGCTTTCTTCAGTTGAGAACGCGAGTACATGGGTACCGTGAGTACCGATTGGGGGGCTATTGTTATTCCGCGCTTACCCGCCTGTGAGGGCCTGCGACGGCTGCTCGGGCCGTGGCAGCGACGGAGTAGCCGACGCGTACTTAATCGGCTCCCGGGAGTCCTCTCAGTGTAATGCATACCCGCGACATCGTTTGGATTACGCTCGAGAGCGTCAGGCGCGACCACACGTCACTCTCGGCACACCGTCGCGACACGACGCCGTTCCTCCGACGCCTCGCCGACGACGGCGGCACCTGGTTCCCGAACTGCGTCTCGCACGCTCTGTGGACGAGACCATCGAGTGCCTCGATTCTGACGGGACGGGCCGCCTCCGACCACCGCGTCTGGTCGTACGACGCCGCGCTCTCAGAGGAGATCACGACGATTCCCGAACAGCTCCGCGAGCGTGGCTACCGAACCGCCGCCGTCTCACCCATCGCACAGGTGAGTCCCGCGACCGGGCTGGACAAGGGCTTCGACGACTTCCACTATCTCGGCAAGAAGCAGCTCCTCGGTGAGGCTGGCCCGCTCACGATGCTCCGGTATCTCGCGAACATCGACGAGCACTCCGCCGGCTTCACGAGAAACTCCGCGAAACACAGCCGCGGCTTCTTCACGCAGTCGGTCGCCACCCGTCACATCGACCGGGCGGCGACGGAGCGCGACCCGCTCTTTCTCTACATCCACCTCGGCGACACGCACCACGCGTACTACCCGCCCAAACAGTGGCAGTCGACGTTCGCCGACGACCTCGATCTCCCCATCGAGGACGCACTCGCCGTCGTGCTCGATATGTCCGACCGGCTCCACGAGCATATCGCGCAGGGGCTCCCGTTCGACGAATCGGAGTGGAACGCCATCGAAGTGCTGTACGACACCTGTTTGGCGTACGTCGACTCGATTCTCGGCGGCATCGTCGAACGGGCACAGGAGAAACTCGACGACCCGCTGATCGTTGTCACCGCCGACCACGGCGAGTTCTTCGGCGAGCGCGGGCTCCTGGCGCACATGCTCGTGCCCCATCCGGCCGTCACGGACGTCCCGCTCGTCGTCTCCGGACTCGACGTCCCCGCGGGAACCGAAGACGGGATGATTCAGCCCGCGGACGTGATGGCGATGCTCTCGGCGGAGTGTGGGCTGGACCTCGACGTCCCGGTCGGCCAGGACATCCGTGACACCCCGCGGGAGTTCGCGGTGACACAACGCGGGGCCGCCCGCGCACAGAACAACCTCGCGAAGCTCCGCGAGTACGTCCCCGAGTTCGACGTCGCCCGCTATCCCGCGGGAGAGGTAAACAGCCTCCGGACGCTGGACTACCGCTACCAGCGGAGCGACGACGGTGCGGTACTGTTCGAGCACGGTGACGAGCTGACCTCCGTGGCCGACAGCCAGCCGGACGTCGTCGCGTCGCTGGACGCTGCCCTCGACGAGTGGCTCGACGTGTACGGCCGTCCCAGCGGTGCCGACGACCGCACGGCGACGTTCTCCGACGATATGCACGCACAGCTCCGTGACCTCGGCTACCTGTGAGCGTCTGAGTCGTCGCAGTCTGAGCCGTCGCATCGACGTTGCGATGAACACCGCGCTGCCGGGACCGTACTAGCTGTCAGTGACGCCAGCAGCGTGTCGGCGGGCCGATAGGTAGGCGTCGCTACGGGGTGTAATTCTGAGCATAACTAATCCCCTCTCCCGTCTATACTCACGCACATGATGAGGCGCCGGGATTTCATTCGCGCGAGCGCGGCGGTCGGCACAGCCGCCGCTCTCGCCGGATGCTCCTCACTCCTTGACGGTGCCGACGCCCGTGGCAGCCCGGGCAGCCCCTCTTCTCACGACCCTCCAAAACCGACTCCGGACGACGACAGGACGAGACCGGTCCCCGGAGAGCCAGCGGTCGTCCGCGGCATCACGTTCGACACGGTCTTGGACGCCGTCGACGACCTCGGGATGGACCCGACCGGCGGGACGGCCATCGACGAGGCGTTGGACGCCGCCCACGGCGACGGCGTGCTTATCGTCTTCCCGCCGGGTGACTATCTCGCGACCGACGAACATCTGTACGACACGCCGACCCGCCGGTTCGGACTGCTCGGTCTCGGCGAGTCACACCGCGACGTGCAGTTCGTCTTCCCCGAGGGCAACGCGGGCGCGCCCAACCCCAACAACTTCCGGTTCCTCTCGTTTCTGGCCGGGTCGGACGTCGTCATCGAGAACCTGACGTTCCAGATGACCGACGACATGGTGACGGGCGTCGAGACGGTGTTCACGCTCGAGGACGGCTTCTGGATGGTCGACGTCGAGTTCGCGGGCTTCATGCCGAAAGAGGAGTTCGCTCCGGCCAACAACGTCATCGCCCACATCACCGACGTCGACGGGGTCGGTGTCATCAGACGCTTCACCAGTACGGGCGGCGGCGTCGTCGACAGATATCCACAGCGCGGCACCCCAATCGGCGTGTTCAGAGGCCACCGTGGCGAGCTCAGAATCGAGGACGCACACATAGAAGAGAGCGGGTCGCACTCCATCTACGCCTCTCGGCCGCAGGGCTGTGTCCGGGTCGAAGGCGGTCTCTTCCGGAACAACGACAACACGAACCTCCGCATCTCCGGCGGCGGTCATCCGACGAAACGGTCGTGGATCAAGGGCGCGCGGATCGAGGTCGACGTCGACAACGCGACGAAACTCCCCCCGGGAGAGCACTACCAGGGCATCCGCGGCATCTGGGTCGAGGCGGGCGGGTCACACAGTCCGGGCTACAGCGGACTCCTCATCGAGGACGTCGACGCGGTCGTCCGCTCGAACGGACAGGCGAACGAGCTGCCGCTGTTACTCATCGATACGACCCACGGGTCGGTGACGGTCCGCAACTGCCGTTTCCGCAGCTTCGTCGAGAACGTCGAACCGATCGACGCACGGGCACCCGACCCGAGCATCGTCACTGGACCGAAAGAGGTCATCATCGAGGACACAGAAATCGTGACGACCGCGACGCGGGTGCTCGACGAGGGGGCGGCACTGAGCATCACCAACCGCCCCGGCTCGCGCGTCTCGGGGACGACCATCAGGCTCCACGACGGCTGGGTGGACGGTATCAGCGTCGAGGGCTGCGACCAGTTCGCCGCCCACGACTCGGAGATCACGAGCACCGCCCGCGGCCGCTCGTCGGTCGCCGGGAGCGTCGGAGGCAACGCCTTCGGCTGGAACAAGGGAGTCGTCATCCGGAACTCGCTCGACTGTGACCTCCGCCGGCTGGTCATCGGCGTCCCCGGCGCGCCGACCGAGTTCGAGGAGTCACAGGTGCGGACGGAGCAGATATCGCTGTCGCGCCGGGTCGACTTGTGATGGCGACCGAGCAGCCGAACCAGCCGACAACCACTAACGCTCCGGCGACCCATCCTACCGATAGATGACGTGTCCCCGTCTGTCCCGCCGTGTCGTTCGAAGCGGTCAGCGAGCGTGGTCCTGAATGTGGCCGTGGGAGCATCTCGCCGTCGGCTATATCCTCGTCAGCCTCCTCGCCCGCGTGTTCGACTGGACGCTCGACGACGTCGCCGTGCTCGCCCTCGCAGTGGGGACGCAGTTCCCCGACCTCGTCGACAAGCCGCTCGCGTGGACGTTCGCGGCACTGCCCTCGGGGACGTCGCTCGCACACTCGGTGTTCGTCGCCGTCCCGGTTGCACTGGCGGTCTGGTTCACGCTCGCCCGACTGTCTCACGGCGTCGTCGGCGTCAGCTTCGCGGTCGGCTATCTCGCACATCTCCCCGCAGACATCCTGTACGGCCCGCTCACCCGCGGTGGCGCGGTCTCGGTCGACCCGCTGCTCTGGCCGCTCGTCGAGCAGACCGTGTCGAACGGGGGTGGGCTGCTGGCGACCGTCGCCTACTACGTCGCCGCGTATCAGGAGTTTCTCACCACCCCGCGCGTGGTCGGCTATCTCGTCTTCGAGCTGTTACTGCTCGGTGTCGCGCTGTGGCTGTGGGTCGCCGACGGCACGCCCGGTCTCGGGCCGTTCCGCCGACGTCCCGATCCGGAGCGCGAGCACTGACCGGCCGCCCGCGCGCGTCGTCCACTGACGGCCGCTTCGCGGAGCGACGGGCGATTATCCGGTCACTACCTTTGAGACACGCCGTCCATAGAATCCAGCAAGATGGTCTATCACGTCGCAATCATCGGCACGGGTGCGAACCCCGACAATCCGAGTTCGACCGGCTACGCGATGGCGTACCGACACGCCGAGGCGTACCAGCGGCTCGACTCGTGTAAACTCGTCGCGTGTGCCGACATCGTCCCGGAAAACGCCAGACAGTTCGCGGCCACGTTCGACATTCCCGAGGAGCACGTCTACGAGGACTACGAGCGGCTGCTCCGCGAGGTCGAACCCGACATCGTCAGCGTCTGCGTCCCGCCCGCCGTCCACGCGCCAATCGTAATCGGCTGTGCGGAGAGCGGTATCCCCGCCGCCATCCACTGCGAGAAGCCGATGGCGATGACGTGGGGCGAGGCGCGGCGGATGGCCGCGGTCGCCGAAGCCAACGGCGTCCAGCTGACGTTCAACCACCAGCGTCGCTTCGCTGGCCCGTTCCGGGTGGCGAAACGGCTCCTCGACGAGGGGCGTATCGGCACGCTCGAACGCGTCGAAATCGGCGGCGAGAACCTCTACGACTACGGGACGCATCTGTTCGACCTCGCGGGCTACATGACCGACCAGACGCCCGTCGAGTGGGTGCTCGCGCAGATCGACTACCGGACCGAGAACGTCCTGTTCGGCGCGCACAACGAGAACCAGGCGGTCGCCCACTGGCACTACGAGAACAGCGTCGACGGGCTCGCCTCGACCGGTGACGGCAGTATGCTGAACTGTCAGTTCCGGCTCGTCGGCAGCGACGGCATCATCGAAGTCGGCCACGAGGACGGGCCGCCGCTGCGGCTGTTGGCAGCCGATACGAACGGCTGGAAAGCGGTCGACACCGGTGGCGAGACCGTCCACGGCCCGACTCCCGCGCGGACGACGCGGCTCGCGCGGTCGGTGGCGCGACGCCTCCCCGTCGTCTCCCCGGAGTGGTTCGGGACCGACGCGCCGACGTACATCGACCGGGCCATCGCAGACGTCGTCGACGCGCTGGCGACCTCCCGAACGTCGGAGTTGGACGTCAGGAACGCGCTGCAGGCGACGGAACTCATCTTCGCCTGCTGGGAGTCCGCCAACAAGCGACAGCGTGTCGACCTCCCGCTGGAAATCGAGACCAACCCACTGGCGGAGCTGGTGGCGTCCGGTGAACTCCCCGTCTCGGCCGACTGACCGCCGCTCGCGACGGTTTCTCTTTTCTCTCCGGGGGGTAGTAAGCCACTAACCGACTGCAGTCACCCATCAGCCCGATGATAACTATGTGGCTCCCTCCGCACCTAGTACGGCATGAGAACGAGCGGCAGGCGTCACGGACGGCCGTGTGAGTCGAAGCGAGAGAATCGGGTCCGAGGACGCACCGGTATCGGTCGACAGCGACGGGGAGAGCGGTCCACGGGCGACCGTGAGGAGCGCTGAGCCGTGTCGCTCGTCGCTCCCTCGCAGTTGCTCTCACTCCTCGAACCGGTGTTGTCCGTCATCGTCCCGGCGTTCGTCGTCGGCTTCTTTCTGGTCTCGCTGGTCGCAATCGCGCTGAACAGCAACCGGACGGTGCGAAACGTCTACATCGCGGGCTTCTTCGCGCTGTTGCTCGTGGTCAACCTGGCCGCGCCGGTGACGCCAGCACCGCTCGTCAAGTGGCACAAGTTCTCGGAGGTCCGCGACACCGAGCAGACGGAGTACGTCTTCCGCGTCGTCGACGCCGACGGCGCGGAGTTGGGCTACGACGACGACGCGACCCTCGAGATGGGCAGCGTCGCACTCACGTCCATCCAGTTGCGGATGCGTACCGAGTTCACTCCCGAAAAGAACGTCGAGGTCGCCCAGTGGATGTTAGACCGGGCGGCTGTCCACCGTGCCGACGTGGAGGCGAACTCCTGGACCCGGTATCTCGCCTTCCCGAGACACGGGCTGTCGAACAGCTGGACGCCCGCGACACTCGAGGACTACGGCGAGTTCACCACGCTCCGGCTCTACCGGGTCGACTTCACGATGTCCGAAGACGGCAGCGAGGTGACGTCGTACAGCGAGACGCTCGTCTACGAGTACGACGAGACTCGCGGCGTCGTCGTCGACAACACCGGAGCGCGCGAGAGCCGACTCGACGCGGCTCCTGTCCCGCGTGTCGGCACTGACGTCGCCGCGCGTGTCGGCACGGCCGTCGCCGCGCGCGTCGCCACGGCCCCTGTCGCATCCGCCCTCGGAATCCACGGAGGTGTCGCAGCGTGATCGCCGCCCGACTGCGGTCGCTCCTCTCGGCGTGCGTCAACTACGTCGCCGACCCGAAGCGGAATTCGCCGGTCAACCTCGCGGCCGCCCGGTTCGTGCTCGCGACGTACGTCGTCTGGAAGACCGTCTGGGTCGACTGGGGCGTCTTCATGGAGGTCCCCTTCATCGTGTTCGACGAGTACGCCTTCCTCGTCCCGTACGGCTTCCCGCAGCTGCTCGTCGTCGAGAAGTATCTCCTGCTCGTCACCGTCGTGCTCTTCGCGGTCGGCTACCGTATCCGGGCGACCGGCTTCATCTCGGGGCTTCTCTTGGGCCATCTCGGGCTGCTCCTGTTCGCGATGAACGGCTCGGGCGTGACGACTGCCATGTTCATCGCGGTCTACTTCTTGTTCTTCTTCGCGCTGTTCGCCTCGCAGGACGAGCTCTCGGCCGACGGCGTCCGGCGGACGGGCACGCGGTCGCTGGGGTCGTTGGTCTCGCGGCTCAAGTCGTCGAGCACGCCTGTGTACCGGATGGACGCGCTGAAGTACAGCCTGCTCGCCCTCGGGATCATCTACTTCGGCTCGGCGTTCGACAAGCTGTTTCCCGACCTCCAGCAGTTCCAGCCCGAGTGGGTCATGCCGTACAACCTGGCCCGCATCGTCACCATCTTCCACTCGACGCGCGACCAGCTGTTCCCCGTCGCCCAGGAGGTCGTGAACTATCCGGCGTTGCTCTTCGTCATGTCGGCGACGGTGCTCGTGCTCGAGGCCGGGCTGCTCGTCGCGATACTGGCAAAGCGACCCGTGACGCCATTTCTCGTCGGTCTCGCCGGGTTCAAGTTCTCCTCTATCGTCCTCCTCGGCATCTTCTTCGGCGACGCCATCCTCTTCTTCGCGATGTTCGTCGCGTGGGACACCGCCTACCGGGCACTCGTCCGGAGCCGCCAGCTGGACGTGGTGTTCGACGAGCAGTGTTACTTCTGCGCGCGGAGTCTGTATCCGATCAAACTCCTCGACATCGGCGACACCATCACGTTCTACTCGCAGTCGGACCTCCCGGCGACGTATCTGGACCGGCCGGGTGTCGACTACACGACCGCGATGTACGTCTTCGACGCCGACGGAACGCCGTACCGTGGCTACTGGGCGTTCCGCGAACTGCTCCGGCAGTTCCGCGTCTTCGACCCGGTCGTCTGGGCCATGGGGACGCGGCCGGTCGCGGCGGTCGGCGAGCGCGTCTACGAGTACGTCGCCGCCAACCGGAGCCGCCACTTCGTCTGCAGCGTCGACCTCGACACCGAGACCGAACTGTGAGCTGACGGCCGGAAGCAACAGTGAGAGGTCGTTTCTCGCCCCCGGTACTGACCGCGTGAGCGGTGGTCGTGGCTGTCCGGAGTGCGTTATGTCAACCGGCTAAGCGACCGCTGCTCGCACAGGTCACGATACGGCAAAACCGAACGACTGGAGCCGAATCGTAGGCTGTCGTTACCGGCTGCAACAGGGGCAAGCGGTGTTCTAAGACGGCCATAGGCGGTCGGCCGGTCGCGCTTACCTATCCCCCACGCTGTCGGTGTAGAGGATGTCCTCTGTTCGGAAAGACAGGTCACACTCGGCCGTCCTGCGAGGCAGACTCGCGGGCGCGGCCGTGACCACCGAGTCGAGGTATTCAAACCATGAGTAACGACAAATCGTTCCGCATCTCCCGCCGTAGCGTCCTCGCAGGTCTCGGCACCATCGGTGTCGCATCCGCGGGCGCAGGTCTCGGGACGACCGCCTTCTTCAGCGACACAGAATCGGTCGAAGCCAGCATCGAAGCTGGCCGACTCGACCTCCTCGTCGACTTCCGTGCGACGTACAAGACCTGGCTCGGCGAGGCCAGCACGGACCTCATCGTCGACGGTCCCGTCTATCCCGTCCCGGGCGACGAGATGACCTACGTCGTCGGCCAGGCACCCGACTGGCGCGACAGCGAGGGCAACGTCCTCACCGGCGCGGCGTGGGCCGCCGCGACCAGCGCGATCGACGCCTGCCAGTACGAGAACACGACCGACATCCGGAGTGAACTCGACCAGGACCAGTACGTCGACGGCACCCCGGACGACGACAGCGACTCGTTCTACACGGGCTACGTCGACGGCGACGAGGGCCTCATGTTCTCGCTCAACGACGTGAAGCCGAAGGACGAGGGCGAGGCGACAATCAGCCTCCACCTCTGTGACAACCCCGGCTACATCGGCGTGACCGCGAACGTCCTCGAAAACAGCGAAAACGGCATCGTCGAACCGGAAGACAGCGCGGGCGACGTGAGCAGCGACGACGGCGAACTCGCCAACTACATCTACGTTCGCGTGTGGATGGACGACGACTGCTCGAACACCCTCAACGGCGAGGAGACGGCCCTCTACCAGGGCTCGCTCGCCGGACTGGTCGAAGCGGTCAACGAGTCCGCATCGTCCCAGACGCCCGTCGACGGGCTCCAGCTCATGGGTGCCGGAAACAACGGCTGTTTCGCCCCCGGCGTCCACTGTGTCGCCTTCGACTGGTACTTCATCTGCGAGCCGGAGGACTTCGATCTCCCCTCGGACGCCATCGCGCAAGGCACCATCGGCGACGAACTCGACGCAGCAGGCATCCCCCGCGACGTCAACGTCGCCCAGACCGACCGCCTGTCGTTCGAACTCGGCTTCAACGCGGTCCAGTGCCGCCACAACACCCCGCCCGCCTTCCGCCACGTCGTCGGTGAGGGCTTCGGCAAGAACGACGCCGGCGCGGACGGTCTCGTCGAACCCGTCGCGCTCGAAGGCAAGATCCGGAAGGGCCAGTCGCCCCAGAAGGGGACGTTCGCCTACACGCTCCAGAACAACGTGACCAACGTCTCTAACCCCCTGAACGGCACGAACGTCCCGAACGGGACGAGCCAGTCGTTCACGCTGAGCTACGACGGTACCACGGCGAACCTGAGCGTCGACGACGTCGACGACACGGTCGACATCGACGTGGCCTCCGACATCACCGACGCGGTCGGTGTGACGGTCCGCGGTCGCGGCACCGTCTCCAATGCCGTCGTCGAGAACCTGCGCCTGCAGGTCCCCTCCAGCGGCATCGACACCACGGTCCCGACACTCAGCGCGTTCGACAACGCGAGCTACCCGGCAGACAACGAGCCGGAACGCTACTGCGCGTTCCTCGACGTCGACGGGCTCGACCAGGGCTTCACCCTCACGGGCGATGCGACCCTGACGTGGGACGCGAACAGCTCGCAGGAACAGCCCGCAGTGTACTTCTTCGCCGGCGCGACCGGGGCATAAGCCCCTCGCGAGCGAGGACCCCCTTCGGCATCTCGGCGTCCCGCAACCCCGCTTTCGGCGTCCCACACCCGACCGGGTGAGTCGCTACCGACGGCAGCCTGCTGTCGTCCGTCCGTAACTGTTCGGCCGATTTCCCGCTTTTGTCACCCGCTCGTGACTGTTCAGCCGATTTCCCGCATTCGTTACCCGCTTGCCGACACCTAAACGACGTATTCACACGATTCCAATCACTAGTATGTGATTGTTTGTATTTTTGGACAGTTACCAACCATACGTTGTTCTAGGTAAGATTTTAGTACCTACTCCCAAATCGCGGAATGTGGGAGCAACAGCGACCGGGAGTGCCTGGAAGCGACCACGCGGCCAGCGGCGTGAGAGCGTCACAGTGAGGCATACGTGCCACCACACCAATCAGAGCCGATACGACGGAGTATCGAAGTAGAGTACTGGGTTGTCGACGACCGTGGGAAACTCGTCGAGCCCGGTGAGATCATCGATGCAGCCGAGGGTGTCGAACGCGAGTTCGTCGAACCGATGGTCGAGATCAAGACGACACCGTGCGAGACGACGGCCGAGTTGCGGGCGGAGCTGTTCGACCGGGTCGGGACGGCGGTCGAGCGGGCCGACGGCCTCGGGAAGCGGCTCGTCCCGCTCGCGACGCCGGTGAACCACGAGGAGATCCGAGAGATCGAGAGCGACCGGACACGGATTCAGAACCAAGTCGTCGGCGACGCGTTCCAGTACGTTCGCCACTGCGCCGGGACACACATCCACGTCGAGCAGCAGCCGGGCCGTGCGGCCGACCAGTTGAACACGCTCGTCGCGCTCGACCCGGCACTGGCACTCGTCAACTCGTCGCGCTACTTCCGCGGCGGGCGGCTGGCGGCCGGTGCCCGCTCGAAACTCTACCGGTGGATGGCCTACGACGACGTGCCTCACCAGGGACGCCTCTGGCCGTACATCGACGACACCGAGGAGTGGACCCGCCGACTCGAACGGCGGTACGAGGACTTCACCACGGCCGCGCTGGACGCCGGTGTCGGTCGGCGTGCACTGCAGTCGGCGTTCGACGCGGAGAGTGCCGTGTGGACCCCGGTCCAGCTCCGGTCGGAGTTCGGGACCGTCGAGTGGCGTTCGCCCGATACGGCCCTGCCGAGTCAAGTCGCCCAACTCGCCGACGACGTAGTGGACGTCGTCGAACACGCCTGCGACACGAGCGTGCGTATCGACGGACAGACCGGCGGGCGCGTCAACGACGAGGTCGTACTCCCCGAGTTCGCGACGGTGGTCGACCACGTCGACAGCGCCATCCGTGATGGCCTGTCCTCGGAACAGGTCCGGGCGTATCTCGACCGGATGGGATTCGACGTCGACGCCTACAGCCCCCTCGCACCCGAGATCGACCGCGAGGGACGGGTCTCGGCCGAGGAGGCCAGAGAGATCCGGCTCGAATACGCCGACCGACTGTCGGCCGAGGTGCGGCAGAAGGAGCCACTCGCGGCCGACTGACGGCGCTCGGGCTGACTGGTCGACAGAAGACCGACAGTCAAGTCAGACACCGAGTGCCTCGGCCAGGTCGTCGAAGGTCTCGACCGTCAGGTCCGGGTCGTCGCCGAACGTCTCGTAGGGCGTCCCCTTCCGATCGACCCAGACGGCCTGCATTCCGGCGTGTTGAGCACCCATGACGTCGAACCAGCCCGCGGTGACGTGGGCGATCTCGCCGATGGGGGTTCCCGTCCGCGCGGCGGCGTGGCGGTACAGTTCCGCGTCGGGTTTGAACGTCTCCACCTCGTCGGCACTGATCGTATCCTCTATGAGGTCGCCGATGTCGGCGTGGTCAACCATCGACGCCAGCATCTCGGGATTGCCGTTCGAGACGACGTAGCAGTCGTAGCCAGCGTCGCGCAGGCGTTCGATGCCGTCACGCACGTCGTCGAAGACGTCGAGTTCGTGGTAGACGGCCAGAATCTCGTCGCGTTCCTCCTCGCTGATGTCGACTCCGTGAACGTCCAGCGCGTACTGGAGCGCGTCGCGGTTGATCTCGTAGAACGGCTGATAGCGGTCGATCTGGTTGCCGACGAAGGTGTACTCCAAGGAGCGCGCCCGCCACAGTTTCGAGACGGGTTCGGGGTCGTCGACGCGCGCCGCGAGTGCCTGTTCGGCGGCGTCGACGTCGACGAGCGTGCTGTAGGAGTCGAACGTGAGCGTCGAGACGGCGTCGGGGGTGAACGGCATGGTCGCCCTTCGGACGGCAGGGGGTTAACCGCTCGGCGGCCGCGGGGGCGTCAGTCGGAGCGGCCGCCCGGTGGCGTTCGAGCCGAGGCCGGATACGATTCGGGGACGGTGAAGCCGTGTTCGCGGAGCCGGTCGGTGTCGGAGACCAGCGCGTCGAGCCACGACTCGCCCGCGTCGGTCAACGCCGTCGCCCCGTAGCGGATCGGCGCGCCGCGGACCGTCCGGCCGGGAAGGTCGAGACTCGCCTGCGCGTACTCGTCGGCGAACGCAGGGTCCGAGAAGTCGAGTTCCGGCGGAAGCTCGACGAAGGGGAGGTCGTGTTCGACGGCCATGTTGCGGTAGACGAACGCGGCGTCGAGTTTGCCGGTCTCCAGCGTCTGCATCAGTGCCGTCTCCGGGAATATCGAGGAGTGTTCGAGGAGATCCGGCCGGTCGGCGAGGTCCAGCGCGAAGACGGTGCGGTAGCCGAGCGGGTCGGCTTTCGGGTCCGTGCGGCCGATGCGGACGTCGTCGCGGGCGAGTGCCTCGCGCCAGTCCGTCGCGATGGCGTCGGCGGCGGCGGAGTCGGGATTGTAGGCGATGACGAGCGCGTTCGTCGCGAAGAGCGTCACCTCGTCGGCGATGCCCTCGAAGAGCGTCGGGTCGGCGAGCGCGAGCACGTCGGGGTCGCGCGCGCCGTCGACGACGAGGTTGCGGACGGTCAGACTGCCGTGGGCCTCGACGGTCGCGCCGGGGACGCTGTCGGCGAGGACGAGCAGGCTCCCGGCGACGAGCGCGTCGACGTCGTCGGCAGCGGTATCGCCGGTCGCGTCGCCACGAGTCGCCCGGAATCCCACGGCTCCGGCCGCGGTGAGGCCGAGACCGCCGCCTGCGACCCGGAGGATCTGTCGTCTCGTTCGCGCCACTAAACGAAACCAGTGGTGACGACAGTAAAGAGATTTCGTAACCGACACTGGTTACCTCAGGCGGGCGGTCGCGGCGTCACCAGTTGCCGGGGCTGTACTCGAACTCGTAGCCGTCGACGGCGTCGGGCGGTAAGCCGACCGTCTCGAACAGCTCGCGGAAGGTCGCCCGGTAGTTCGCCTCGTCGATTTCCTCGCCCGGCGGCAGGCGGATTTCGAGGCGGACGCCGCCCAGTTGGTCCACGTAGGCGATATACCGGACGTCGCCGTCGCGGAGCGTCACGGCCGCGTTCGGAACGAGGTAGGTGACGGTGCCGACGTTCTCGCCGACGACGTAGGTCTCGCGGAACGTCCCTTCGCCGACCGACGGCTCGAAGCCCGTCGTCTCGCTCTCGGCTCGGAGGAACGCGCGCGCGCCGGTCGGGTCGGGGCGGGCGTCGACCTCGAAGGTCGGAAGGTCCGGGTTCGTCTCGGCGACCCGCATCTCGAACCGGGCAGCGTGTTCGGCGGCGGTGGCCTCGTCCATCTCGAAGGAGGCGGCGAGTCGTGTCGCGACCCACTCGCGGGGCGGGAGGTCCGCGACAGTGTAACGGTCGCCGGTCCGCGACCAGTTCGAGAAGACGACCCGCGAGGGTTCGTCGGGGGCCGTCGGATAGGTGAGTTCTACCGTCGACAGATTGCCGTACTGGTAGGTGACGTACCAGACGCGCACGTCGTCGCCGTACAGGGCTTCCAGTTCGGGCGTGTCGCCGTCGTAAGCCCGCGGCGACCGCGCGTTGACGTACCGGGGTTCCTCGACCCGGTAGCCCGCCGCGCGGGCGTCGCCGACGACGGCGTCGTAGTCGACGTCGCCGAGGTTCTGTCCCGGCGCGTAGTACGTCGCGTGGTCGGACACGACGAGCAGGGCACCGAAGCCCACGTAGACCGCACCGACGACGAGGAGGAGGGCGAGGACGACGGCCACGACACCGACCAGCCACTTGGTCGAACGGTTCATAGCCGTAGTGACGCTTCAAGAACACAAAAGCGGCACCGTCGTGGGTCACACCGACCGACGGAGTTCGCGCTGAATCTCGATTGCGGCGAAGAACGAGCCTTGCGAGACGGTGCCGACGACCTCGCCCCCCGACTCGACGAGCGCGTCGTCGACACCGCGCTGCCCGAGGTCGACGAGCGTCTCGAAGGCGTCGGCCGCGGCGTCGACGCGGACGGGGGGTTCGGCGACGACGAGGTCGTCGAGGCGGGTCGTCTCGTACGCGTCCCGCGGCAGGTCCCGGAGGTCCTCGAGGCGGACGACGCCGACGACCCCCGTGTCGTCGACGACTGGCACCGAGAGTCGGTGGCGGCTGAGCATCGTCGTCACGAGCGTCGCCACCGTGTCGTCGGGACCGAGCGTCGTCGTCACGGGGTCCATCACGTCGGCGACGGACAGCCCGTCGAGCAGGTCGTCGAGGACGGTCACCCGCGCCTCGCTCTTGGCCGCGCTGTAGACGAACAGCGCGACGAGGATGAGCACCGGATTGAACAGGAGGACGCCGAGGACGGCGAAGACGAGCGCGAAGGTGACGCCGAGGCTGGCGGCGATGCGGGTGGCGACGCCGTAGGGGCGGTTCCGGGCGAGGAGTGCCCGCAGCACCCGCCCGCCGTCCATCGGAAACGCGGGCAGGAGGTTGAACAGCGCGAGCGTCACGTTGACGACGGCGAGCCAGCCCGCGACGAAGACGGCCACCGGAAACCGCCCGGGGACGACCTGGACGAGACCGGCGCAAGCGACACCCACGAGGACGCTCGTGGCCGGGCCGGCCAGTGCGATCCAGAACTCGCGGTCCCACTCGCGGGGGATGCGGTCGAAGCGGGCCAACCCCCCGAATATCCAGAGCGTGATCGACTCGGTGTGGAGACCGTAGCGACGCGCGACCAGCGCGTGGCCGAGTTCGTGGACCGTGACGCCCGCGAAGAGACCGAGCGCGGCGAGCGAGCCGACGAGCCACGGTGTCCAGCCGACAGTGAGTGCCGCGACGTCGACGGGCTGGGGGGCGAACCGGTCGATGACACTCGCATAGAGGGCGATCTGCCCGCCACTGCCGACGAGCCACGCGAGGACCGGGAGGAAGACGACGAGCGAGAGGTTGACCCGGATGGGGATCCCCCACAGCCGCACGACCGTGAAACTCCGCATAGTCGACATAGGTACTCAGGGGAGATAACGGCAGAGGCGGTCGGCGGGCCTCTCGGGAGTGGTCAGGACCCCGAGACAGCCGCTACAGCCGCTTGCTCCGCGAGGTAACCACGTCGAGACCGGGGCTGTAGTGGTAGACCGGGTCGGCGTCCGGCGTGCGAAAGCCGTGGGAGGCGAGCAGCGTGTCCGTCGTCACGTCGGCGGCTGCCAGATACAGCGTCCACGGCTCGTGGTCGACGTCGGTGTACCGCATCGAACCGTCCTGTGCCTCCGTGTAGAAGCGGTAGCGTTCGACGAGAAACTCGGTGAAGGGGTCGTCGGGGGCGGCGACCGGCGCGCCTGTCGGCCAGTAGGTCGCCTCGTAGTGGGCGGGCCGCGAGCCGGGGTGGAGCCGTCGGCTGCGGAACCGGACGCGGTCCGCTTCGACTTGCAATGAGATGCGGGCGTAGTAGTACGGCAGATGGTGGAACAGCCGCGCGCCGACGACGCTCGACACGCCCTGGGCGTCGAGACTGAAGAAGTAGACGCTGGGGACGCCGTCGCGGGTGACGTACGTCCGGACGTTGAGTTCGGGGAGCCGGATACCGAACGCCTCGGGGACGCCCTTCGGCCGGACGGCGACGTTGGTGAAGGGGACGACCGAGAGCCACGCCGACCCGTCGTACGTGTCGGCGTCGAGTCCCGGCGGGAGATGGGCGTCCATCACGTCGGGGTCGACCGGCCAATTCTCGAACAGGAGGTGTCGCCACCCCATCTCCAGCGGGACCATGCAGAGGCTCCGTCGGTGAGCGGCAAAGCCCTTTGGTCGGTGTGGGAGGTCGCCAACTCAACATTGATACGGCTGGGTAGTGTCGGGATTCTGTACGACAGATGAGACGTGACCAGACGAGGTGGCTTCGGTGGTAGTCGAGGAGTTCATGCGACTGTTCGGCTCGAACCCGGTCGTCCACGGACTGGTCGGTGGGGTCGTCATCGCGCTGCTCAACCTCCTGGGCGCGTCGCTGGTCTTCGTCTGGCGGAATCCCTCGGCGCGGGCGATGGACGGGACGCTCGGCTTCGCCGCCGGGGTGATGCTCGCCGCGAGCTTCACGAGCCTCATCATCCCCGGCATCGAGACGTACTCCAACGGCAACCCGCTCCCGGTCCTCTTCGGGGTCGCACTCGGCGCGCTCTTCTTGGACCGCTCGGACAAGCTCGTGCCGCACGCGCACTATCTGCTCTCGGGACGGCGTCGGGCGGACGCCGCGAACCCCGATACCGACCTCCCGGTCGACGACGAGCGGCTCGCCGGCGTCGTGCTGTTCATCCTCGCCATCACGCTCCACAACATGCCCGAAGGGCTGGCCGTCGGCGTCGGCTTCGGCAGCGGCGACCTGGAGACGGCCATCCCGCTCATGCTCGCCATCGGTATCCAGAACATCCCTGAGGGATTGGCCGTCTCGGTGGCGGCCATCAACGCCGGACTGGACAAGCGGTTCTACGCCGCGTTCGCGGGCATCCGGTCGGGCGTCGTCGAGATTCCGCTCGCCGTGCTCGGCGCGTACGCGGTCCAGACCGTGTCGGCACTCCTGCCCTACGC
This sequence comes from Halogranum gelatinilyticum, assembly GCF_900103715.1. Classification (NCBI taxonomy): domain Archaea; kingdom Methanobacteriati; phylum Methanobacteriota; class Halobacteria; order Halobacteriales; family Haloferacaceae; genus Halogranum; species Halogranum gelatinilyticum. The sequence goes on from NZ_FNHL01000002.1 coordinate 888,334, forward strand.
GATGGGGTTCGCCGCGGGCGCGATGCTGTTCGTCATCAGCGACGAGATCGTCCCCGAGACCCACGCGAAGGGCCACGAACGCGTCGCGACGCTCGGGACCATCTTCGGCGTCATCGTGATGCTCTATCTCGACATCTCGCTCGGCTAATACCCGACGAGTGTCGCGACGAGGACGCTGCGGACGACCCGTTCGGCGGTTATCCACCGTGTAACGAAACCCGTGTCTCGCGTCCGCTAGGGCATCTATGAAAGCCGTCGTGCTCGCAGCAGGAGAGGGAACCCGACTCCGACCCCTGACAGAAGACAGACCGAAGGCACTCGTCGAAGTCGACGGCGACCCGCTTCTCACCCACTGTTTCGAGGAGCTTCGGGCACTCGGTGCCGAGGAGTTCGTCGTCGTCGTCGGCTACCGCGCCGAACAGATCATCGAACACTACGGTGACGAGTTCAGGGGAATCCCCATCACCTACACCCACCAGCGCGAGCAACTCGGTCTCGCGCACGCCCTGTTGACCGTCGAACCCCACATCGACGATGAGTTCATGCTGATGCTCGGCGACAACGTCTTCCGGGCGAACCTCGACGCCGTCGTCGCGGTCCAGACGGAGTCGGACGTCGACGCCGCCTTCCTCGTCGAGGAGGTCCCGTTCTCGGAGGCCTCGCGCTACGGCGTCTGCGTCACCAACGACGCGGGCGAAATCGTCGACGTGGTCGAGAAGCCCGAGGAGCCGCCGTCGAATCTCGTGATGACGGGGTTCTACACCTTCTCACCGGCTATCTTCCACGCCTGCCATCTCGTCCAGCCCTCCGACCGCGGCGAGTACGAACTGCCGGACGCCATCGACCTCCTGATTCGCAGTGGTCGGTCGATCCGCGCCATCCCGCTGGACGGCTGGCGGATCGACGTGGGCTACCCCGAGAACCGTGACGAGGCCGAACGCCGGGTTCGTGCCGAACGGCCCACAACGCGGCAGGCCGAAGCGATAGAGGACTGACGACGCCTGCGGGACAGCTGCTGCGACGACCCGACTCCTTCTCTCCCCACTAGTACGGTGGATTCGTATTTCTACGTGCGAGACCCGCTGCGTCCCCACGCACGAGACACAGTGGTCCCACACACGAGACACGCAGCATTCCCACGCACGAAGCACCCACACACGCCGCACAGGCCACGCTATCCGGGATACCCTTCTGGTGTCTCCGCTGTCCGGGGCACTAACGACAGCCGTGGCTCTGCGAGAAGTAAGGGTTCCGGGGTGACTGCCGTTCGTTATGGCACGCGAACCGGTCAGTCGCGGGGCCCGGAACAAGTAAGATTACCCATCGAAAGAATATAAAGTCTCTCCCGTCAGGGGGTTAGACTCGGACCCGCGCCGTGCTGACGAGCGAGCGCGCCTCCTCTAAGAGTTCCGTCGCCCGCTCCGGGTCTTGAGCCTCCGCAGTCAGTCGAATCAACGGCTCCGTCCCGCTGGCGCGGACGAGGAACCAGCCGTCGTCGGTGTCGACGCGGACGCCGTCGGTCGCCGTCACCGTGTCGTACTCCGAGAGCACGCGGCCGACGACGCCGTCCATCACACGGTCGGGGTTGTCGAGGCGGAGGTTCTCACGTTTCGTCGTGTAGCCGTCGAAGCCCGCCAGGAGCCCGGAGAGCGACCCCTCACAGGAGACGAGACTGGCGAGCTTGCAGGCCGCGTAGTGGCCGTCGGGGCAGAGCGTCTCGTGGGGCCAGATCCACGCGCCGCTGGGTTCGCCGCCGAAGACGACGTCCGGGTCGGTCGCACGCGCGGCGATGTGGACATCGCCGACGGGCGTGTAGACGACCTCGCCGCCGACGCCGCTGACGATGTCGCTGACGAGCAGGCTGGTGTCGATGGGGACGGCGACGAGGTCGCCCTCCGAGACCGCCTCGCGGCCGAACAGCGCGAGGAGCGCGTCGCCGGGGACGAACGTGCCGTCGTCGGTCACGGCGACCATCCGGTCGGAGTCGCCGTCGTGGGCGATGCCGAAGAGGGCGTCGGTGGCGGCGACTGTCTCGCGGAGCCGGTGGCAGGTCTCGGCGGTCGGCTCGCTCCTGCGGGAGGGGAACCGGCCGTCGGGCTGGGCGTTCAGCGTGTCGACGGTGCAGCCGAGTTCGTACAGCGCGTCGACCGTGACGCGGCCCGTGCCGTTACCGAGGTCGACGACCACTGGCACGTCCATCGGCTCGAAGCTGTCGACGAGATGGGCGACGTGGCGGTCGGCGGCGTCGTCGACGACGCGTTCGGTGCCGAAGGCGTCCCAGTCGGCGACGCGGTGGCCGTTTCCGATGACGTCGGTGACGATCTTTCGACTCTGTGCCCGGTCGAACGCCTGCCCGGAGGGGTTCCAGAACTTCAGCCCGTTGTCGGGCGCGGGGTTGTGCGAGGCGGTGACGGCGATGCCGAGGTCCGCGTCCAGCCAGCCGACGCTGCGGGCGATAGTGGGCGTGGAGGCGACACCGAGTCGAATCACGTCGACGCCGCACTCCCGCAGGCCGACGCTGACGGCGTCGGCGAGGAGGCCGCCGCTCGTCCGGACGTCCTGGCCGATGACGACGGTATCAGCACCGTTGGCGACGGCGCGGCCGATACGGAGGGCTAGCTCAGCGGTGACGGTCGTTCCGACGGGACCCCTGATCCCGCTCGTTCCAAACATGGCTCACGTAGCCGGGCAGAAGCGATTAGTATAGGCGGCATAACCGGACTGTCCGGGTCAGTCCGAGTCAATCCGGGTTAGTCCGTGTGGGCCACGCCCCGTACTTCTTCGACGAGTGTGATCGAGAGGCAGCCGTCGCCGCCGACGGTCACCGTACAGCCCGCATACCGGAAAGTCAGCAGACGGGGCGTCGTCCCGTCCGGCGGTGACCCGAAGAGCGCGTCAAGTGCGTCCGTCTCGATACAGTCCGCCAGCGGGGGCAGGGCGGTCGGTTGACGGCCCGTGACGGCCGCGACCGCGTCGACGACGGCGAGGCTCACCGACTCGCTCCACTCGTACGCCGTTTCGTGCGTTGAGCGGCTGCTCGTCGCGTCACCGTCGTCCCAGTCGTCGCTGAATCCTCCCATGAGTTCGTCTCGTCACCCCTCCGAGAGATGTCGCGATATCGACCGACGGAGGGTTGTAGGCATAAGTACGGGGTACCACGTTATCGTTCGGCACTCCCTATGATATAGCGTCTCCCCCGTCTCTCGGTTTTCACCGAACGTATATCCGGACGGTCGTGCCGAGAAACAGATCGCCGAAACCCGCAGACGAGAGCCAGTGCCGCGGGGAAACGTCGCGATGCGTCACCGGGAGGGTGTGGCTGCCGTCGTGAACGATCTCCCACTGGTATATCCTCTCGCTACGTGTAGTGCACAATGAGTACCGGCATCCGTGTTCCGCGACAGCCTCCCCGCCGGCAGTCGCTCTCGACTGTCTTTCCGGGGTTCGCCCCGAACGCCCCGAAGCGGAACGTTCTCGTCCTCCTCGGCTACCTCTTCGGCCTCTTGCTCGCCGTGAACCTCCTCGCGCTCTTGTAGCGGCTTACCAGGTCAACCCCTCGTACGTCAGTCCCTCGCGACGCCCGACAACGTGGCGGCCGTCGACGACCACGGGTCGCGCCATGGTGTCGAACTCCTCGTCCAACGCCGCGAACTCGTCCCAGTCGGTGACGACGACGGCCCCGTGGGCGTCCCGCAACGCCTCGGCCGCGCTGTCGGCGTACGTGATGTCGGGGAACCGCTCGCGCATCCGGTCGGCCGCGACGGGGTCGTAGCCGACGACGTCGGCACCGCGGTCGAGCAGTCCCTGGATGACCGGGATGGCTCGCGACTCGCGGATGTCGTCGGTGCCGGGCTTGAACGACAGGCCGAGCACCGCCACGCGCTGCCCCGCGACGTCGCCATGGTCGTCGAGCAGGGAGAGGAGCCGCTCGGGCTGGCGGTCGTTGACGGCGACGGCGGCCTTCAGCAGTTGGGCGTCGTAGCCGACCTCGTCTGCGGCGGCGATCAGTGCCGCGACGTCCTTCGGGAAGCACGACCCGCCCCAGCCCACACCGGAGTTCAGGAACTGCGAGCCGATGCGGTCGTCGAGTCCGATGGCGTCGGCGACCTCGTAGGCGTCGATGCCGTACTCCTTGCAGATGTTGCCCAACTCGTTCATCAGGCTGATCTTCGCCGCGAGGAAGGCGTTGTTGGCGTATTTGATGATCTCCGCTTCGTTCAAGCCTGTTTCGACGACGTGAGTGTCCGTCGTCTCCGTCAGCGGGCGGTAGAGTTCTCGGAGCGTGGCGAACGCCGCCTCGCGCTCCGCCCCGAAGACGATCTTGTCGGGATCGAGGAAGTCAGAGACGGCGTGGCCCTCTCGCAGAAATTCGGGGTTCATCGCGACATCGATTCCCTCGCCCAACTGCTTGCCGCTGGCTTCGACCAGGACGGGCGCGACCCGCTCGGCGGTCGTTCCGGGGACGACGGTACTCTTGACGACGACGAGATGTTCGCCGTCCTTCTCGCGGAGTGCCTCCCCGAGCGACTCCGTCCCCATCTCGACGAGGCTCGTGTCGATGCTGCCGTCCTTGCGGGAGGGCGTCGGCAGCGCGATGAACGTCACGTCGGTGTCGCGGACGGCCGCGTAGTCCGTCGTCGCGCGGAGCCGGTTGCCCGCGTGTTCGGCGACGAGGTCGGCGAGACCGGGTTCGTGGATGGGGGCCTCGCCGGCGTTGATTCGGTCGACGACCGACTCGTCGACGTCGATTGCGGTGACCGTGTGGCCGAGGTCCGCCAGACACGCCGCGAGCGTCGTGCCGACGTAGCCACTGCCGATGATGCTGACCTTCACTGTCGGAGAATGACACCGTCCGCTCGGTTGAAGCTTTCGTCAGTTCGGCGTCGCCGGCGGGCGGTAGTCACCGAATAACCCCCGACCACCGGCTTCTTTACCTCGCCGACCGCCGAGTGAACCGACGCGTCGGCGACACGAATCCACCATGAACCTCCTCGACCGCTACCCCGTCTTCCTCGCGACCGTCCTCGCGGGGGTGCTCTACGGTCTCGGCCAGCTGGCCGCCCGCGAGCTGGGGCTGGACCCGGTCGTCGGCTTCGTTCTGGCTGGACTCGCCATCCTCGTCGCGTGGCAGGTCAGCCAGTGACGTCGGCGCGCTTGAACAGTACCGCCTTCGTGGCCGTCGTCGCCAGCGTGACGTTCGAGGCGTTCGGGGTGTTCGAGGCGTTCGAAGCGTTCGGGGCGTTCGAGGCGTTCGGGGCGTTCGGAGGGGCTGATGGTGAATTCGACAGTAGGTGGCTGGCGAACCGCACACTCCCCCGTCAGGGGGAAGCAGGCGTCCGAGAGCGACTTACTGCAGAATAGGTGCTTCTTCTTGCTCGTCTGTCTCGACATCGTCGCCGCCGAGGAAGACCTGGTGTGCGCCCTCGCGTTCTTGGGCACTCGCGGCGACGCGGATGAACTCTGCCTTCTCGCGGGCCTCGGCGACCGTGTGGCCGCCGCAGTAGCTGACGCCCGAGCGGATGCCAGCGAGGAACTCCTCGACGAGCGGCGCGACGGGACCCTTGTACGGCGTCAGGCCTTCGACGCCCTCGTCGGCGTCGGGGGTGAGGTCCTTGTCCGTCCGGTTCTCGTTGGCCGCCGTGGAGGCCATGCCGCGCGAGTGCTTGAACTGCTCTTCGCCCACGTCGACGACCGCGCCGGGTGCCTCGTCGGTGCCGGCGAAGAAACTGCCCATCATCACGGTGTCGGCACCGGCCATCAGTGCCTTCGCGGCGTCGCCGGAGGTCCGAATCCCGCCGTCGGCGACGACGGTGATTCCGAGGTCGTGAGCGGTGGTCGAACAGTCGTCGACCGCCGTGAGTTGGGGCGTGCCCGCGCCAGCGACCTGCCGGGTCGTGCAGTGCGAGCCGGGACCGACGCCGACCTTGACGGCGTCAGCACCCGCCGCGTAGAGGTCTTCGACCGCCTGCGGTGTGACGACGTTGCCGACGACGAGATCCGTCGAAAACTCGCTGTCGAGCGTCTCGACGGCGTCGAGACAGGCCTCCATGTGGCCGTGGGCGACGTCGACGGTGAGCGCGTCGACACCCGCGTCGACGAGCGCGGCGGCTCGCTCGCGGTAGTCCTCGTTGATGCCGACGGCCGCGGTGACCTGCTCGCCCGCTTGCTCGACGCGACGGACCTGCGCGGCCTGTTCTTCGATGCTCAGAAAGCGGTGGATAGTGCCGATGCCGCCGAGTTCCGAGAGCGTGGTTGCCAACTCGGCCTCGGTCACGGTGTCCATCGCCGCGCTCACGAGCGGCGTGTCGAGTTCGACGCTCGGCGTGAGCTGGCTCGTCAGATCCACGTCGCTCCGGCTGTCGACCGGGGAGCGTTGCGGTATCAACAGTACGTCGCCGTACGAGAGTCCGGTTCTTACGTCCATGATGACCCCTTCTCTCGAAACTGGAGCGGAGACTTATCGCTACCGATTCGTTCCGACGCCACCGCGTCCCGTCTCTCGCGCTCGGTGTCTCGTTCTCCGTGGGCGGTGTTCGAAGCGACGGACGACCCCACGACGTTTTACTCACTCCTCGTGAACGGCCCACATGGAACGTCTCCGCCAGTCGTTCGCCGACGCGCCGGTCATCGAGAAGGCCGACGGCTACCAGTACGTCGTCCATCCGATGAGCAACGGCGTGCCGATGCTCGAACCCCAACTGTTGCGCGAGGTCGCCGTCGGCATCACGCGCGTCGCGGAGTTGGAGACCGTCGACAAGATCGTCACGCCGGAAGCGATGGGTATCCACATCTCCACGGCCGTCTCGCTCGTGACAGACATCCCGCTCGTCGTCGTCCGAAAACGCCAGTACGGTCTCGACGGCGAGGTGTCGCTCCACCAGGAGACGGGCTACTCCGAGTCCGAGATGTACATCAACGACGTCGAGGCGGGCGACCGCGTCCTCGTCCTCGACGACCTGCTGTCGACCGGCGGGACGCTCGCGGCCATCACCGAGGCACTGGACGCCATCGGTGCCGAGGTCGTCGACGTGGTTGTCGCGATTCGGAAGGCTGCGACCGACAGCGCGATGGACGAGTCGCCGCACGACGTGCAGTCGCTTGTCGACATCGAGATGCGCGACGGCGAGGTCGTCGTGGTCGGCGAGTACGGCGAGCAGTAGCTGACGAGAGCGCTCGCTGTTCGCTCGGAGTTCACGTTAAAATCGAAATCGGGTCGGGTCGGTTCGGAGAGACACAATCCGCTCTCCGGTCGGATATCCCTACGGGAGCAACACGCCGTTGATGACGTGGACGACGCCGTTCGACGCCTCGATGTCCACGAGGTCGAGGTCGAACAAGGTGGCCTGACCGCCGTTCAGGGAGGTCCCGTCGACGTCGACGAACTGGCCGTTCAACATGCGGATTTTCGGGGCGTTCACGACGGACGGCGAGTAGCGTCGCCCGGGCGTCACGTGGTAGAGGAGGACGTCGAGGAGGAACTCGTCGTCCAGCTCGTCGACGTTGTCGACGGTGATGCCTGCCTCGTTGAACGCCTCGTCCGTCGGTGCGAAGACGGTGAACTGTCTGTTACCGCTGAGCGTCTCGACGAGTCCTGCCTCGGTCACTGCAGCGGCAAGCACGTTGAAGCCGTTCGCGATGGCGATGTCGACGATGGTCATGTCGCCGGACGCTCCCGTATTCTTTCCTTCGCGGGCCGACGCCGTGCCGACGCCACCGACTGCCAGAATCGCGCCTGCTGCACCCGCAGTCCGTAAGAATTTCCGCCGCTGCTGGTCGATCATTGGATAACTCCGATATATTAGAAGAACGGTACAGTCATAGCCAGATTACCTTACCAGTCCGGTCGCCGTGGAACGCCTCGGGCTGCTGACCGTCCTGTTGACTGTCGCGAGGTGTAGCATTCGTGAGTCATCCCGCGACGTCGGGCGCAGGAGGACGTCAATCGGAGTCGGAGATATATAGCAGCCACTCGTCCTACTACCCGACTCATGGGCGAATCCGAGGGAGAACCCGGGGTGGACTTCGAGCTCAAGGAGCGTGCGATGGACAAGGCACCCGTCGGAATCACCATCTCCGATCCCAGCCGCGAAGACAACCCGATGATCTACGCCAACGAGGCCTTCGAACGGCTGACCGGCTACCCACGGACAGAGGTCCTCGGCCGCAACTGTCGGTTTCTCCAGGGTGCGGCGTCCGCACCAGAGGCCATCCGACAGATGTCCGAAGCGATTGCCGCGGACGAGGAGACGACGGCCGAGTTGGTGAACTACCGGGCGAACGGTGAGGCCTTCTGGAACGAGGTGACGATCGCTCCACTTCGTGACGAGGATGGGACGGTGACCCACTACGTCGGCTTCCAGAACGACGTCACGGCTCGCAAAGAGGCAGAGTTCGAGGTCATCCAACGCACCGAAGACCTCGAACATCTCGTCCGTCGCATCAACGGTCTGATGAAGGACGTCACGGAGCGGTTGATGCAATCGACCTCCACGGAGGAGGACCTACGGAAGGTGACCGAACGGATTGCTGCGGCCGACCCGTACGTGTTCGCCTGGTTCGGTGAGCCGGACCTGCTCTCGGAGACGGTCGTGCCGTCCTCGTGGGCGGGCGAGGGCGACTCACTCGAGGGTATCGAGGTCGCAATCACCGACGACGACCCGACAGCCCGAGCCTTCGACACGCGGTCGGTCCAGACCGCCCCCGTCGACGGGACGGTCTGCTCGGACTCGCTTCCCAGCGCACGGTCGCTGGCTGCCGTTCCAGTCACCTACCGGGAGACCGTCTACGGTGTTCTGACCGTCTACTCCGACACGGACGACGTGTTCGACGAGCGCGAGACGGTCGTCCTCGAGGCACTCGGTCGGACGATTGGGACGGCCATCAACGCCAGAGAGAGTCGACGGATTCTCACGGCCGACAACATCGTCGTCCTGGAGTTCGAGGTGAGCGACCCGGCACTGTTCGTCGTCGACCTCTCGGCCCGAGAGGACTGTCGACTCGAATATCACGGGTCGATCGACCCCGAGAACGACGCACTGTCGATGTTCTTCTCTACGGATGCACCGCGCACGAGACTCGTCGACCTCGCCGAGGAGGCCGCCGAGGTCGACCGTGCGACGGTAATCAGCGGCGACGACGAGGCGAACCTCGTCGAATTCCGGATGGCAGAGACCTCGGTCGTTGCCGAGCTGGCGGAACGCGGCGTCATCACACGTTCGATTGTGGCGGCCGACGGGCGGGCCCACATCACTCTGGAACTCCCGTCGGCGGTCGACGCGCGAACGATTGCGACACTACTCCGGGACCGCTATACCGGGACCGAACTCGTCGCGTCACGGACACGCGACCGCCCGGCGACGACGAAACAGGAGTTCATCGCCGGTGTGGAGGCGCAACTCACCGACCGTCAGGTGACGGCCCTTCAGAAGGCATATCTCAGTGGGTACTACGCCCCGAACCGTTCCACGACTGGCGACGAACTGGCCGAGTCGATGGGCATCTCGCGCGCAACGTTCCACCAACATCTCCGAGCGGCGGAACAGAAACTGATGGCAGAGTTCTTCGACGCGAGAACCTGACCAGTAAGGTATCGCCGTTTGGGCAGTGGGTCTCGTCGGTGTATGTACAAGGTCGCACTCACGGAGCAGAGAGAGTCGACGACCGACGAGAGAAAACATGACAGAGTGTAATTACTGTGGAAGTAACGTTTCGCACGACTTTGCCCGTGTCTTCGCCGATACGAACGGACGCATCCTCGCGTGTCCTTCCTGTTCGGCGAATGCAGGCATTGCGGATGTGGCGGTGCAGAGAGCCGAGCAGTTGGCGCAGGCAGGTCAGGAGCCGGCCGAACTGTAACTCGCACGTCCCACACAGGGGAGACAGCCACGAATCCGACCGACAGCCACTCCACCGCGAATCGACCTCGGACGAACAGGAGTCGAACGTTTCAGGCAAGCTGTCAAGCAGGTTGACTGCGTTCTAGGAGGTATGTACGACCGAATCCTGGTACCCACAGACGGCAGCGACTGGGCGATGGCAGCCGCGAACCACGCCTTCGCGCTGGCCAAATTGGGTGATGCGACGGTCCACGCGCTGTCGGTCGTCGACCTCAGGCATTTCGAGGACGACGTGGTCGGCTCGGCCAGCGAAGACCTCTCTATCGCCGAACAGGCCGCCAAGGCTGCCGTCGAGCGCGTCCAGCAGGTCGGCGAGGAGAGTGGCTGTCGCGTCCGGACCCACGTCGAACGTGGAATCCCCCACGAGACGGTGCTCCGGTTCGTCGCCGACCACGACGTCGACCTCGTCGTCATGGGCACCCACGGCCGGACGGGGCTGGAGCGGTTCCTGCTCGGCAGCGTCACCGAGCGCGTCCTCCGCGGGTCGCCCGTGCCGGTGCTCACTACGCATCTCGACGGCGACGGCGGGACGCTGCCGACCTACGAACATCTGCTCGTCCCGACCGACGGCAGCGAGGGCGCGCGCGACGCGCTGGACCGCGCCGTCGCGGTCGCCACGGCTGCCGGGGCACGGCTGACGGTGCTCTCGGTCGTCGATTCGCGGGCGTTCACCGGCGGCTTCGAAACCGGCCCGACGCTGCCGAACATCCGCGAACAGCTCCAGCAGTACGCCGAGGACGCCGCGGACGCACTCGTCAGGCGGGCGGCGGACGCTGGCGTCGACGCCGACAGCGTCGTCACGGTCGGGCTTCCGGCGACCGAGATCACGGCGTACGCCGAGAGCAACGACGTCGACCTCGTCGTCATGGGCACCCACGGCCGCAGTGGGCTGGAACGGCTCATCCTGGGGAGTGTCACCGAGCGAGTGGTCCGCACGTCGGAGACACCCGTCTTGGCCGTCACGCCGACCGAATAACCCCGTCCGGTGTGGTGGGATGGTCGATTTCTGATACGTGTGGCGTGCTGAATTTAGAGGGTGCGTTCACCATTCCCTCAGCCGTCGATAGTGCAATGAAGTTCCGGTTTCTCTGGTATCAATACGAGCGAAGAGCAGGCACGTGCTCTCGGCATCCTTGGCATCCTCTTGTCCGTTCTGACGTTGAGCGATACCGTTCTCTGGTTCGCTGGAATCGTTTGAACTCTCTGACCGACTCGCGCACTATATCCAGCACGACACTGAAACCCCACGACTCACTGTCAGGAGTCGCGTGTGGGACTTAGAGGATGTCTGTAGCACCCTCGTCCCGGTCTCGTCTATTCTGTCGTTCGCGGAGTCACTCGCCGTGAAGAGGGGCGGATGCCTTGCGGCGACTTGCGCGTAACAGGAGGATTCCGAGAGCGACGAACCAGACGATCTGGGTAAGGCCGAAGATACCACCGCCGATCTCACCGAACGCTGGAACGGCCGAGAGGATACCTGCCGCTCCCACGACGAATCCAAGGTAGTTGACTAATCTGTGGAGTGCCCCTGCACGGAGGGCTACTACACTCACAAGCAGCGTCCAGAGCCCACCGACGACCTCGTTGCCGCCGCCCAGTCCATCGACGACCGGACTGATGGCCAGCCAGACCGTCGTCGCCTGCGCCGGGTCGGTGTTGTAGAGGTCGACGACCACGCCCGTCGCGAGCGTGGCGACCATCCCGCTGGCGATGACGAGGCCAGCCCAGATCAGCCCGAAGGCAGTTGTCGCCCGCATCAACATCGGTGCGTCGGTCGCAAGCCGCTCGTGGAGTGCCAGCACGAGTCCCACCAGCACGATGCCGAACACCACGTAGATGAGCAGATACATCGCCGACAGACTGGCCTCGTTCGCGACGAACAGCTCGACCTGCTGGAGTGCCCCGCTGACGCTCGCGAAGTCGAGAATGACGAGGAAATAGACGATGCCAGCCACGTAGATAGCCGCCTCCGTCAGCGCGGCGAGTCCACCGACCAGCAGATAGTTCCAGTACCCCGTCGTGGGCGACTGCTCGATATCATCCACTGCTTGTCCGGTCGTTGTTGCCATACGGGATCAACCCACATACCTTGACGGCTGAGGAAATAATCGTTTCTAGAACGGCGTTATTCGGCCTCTAGATGTCGATATTCGGCTTTTGTGGAAATTACCTGCCGCTGTCCTCGGTGGCGGTAAGCGGATGTTTCACTGTAGCTGTGGCGCGACGAGACGGCGACTACTTGAGGGGGTCCCGACCCAGCCTCCTCGCGATGCCAGCGAGTGCGCGTAGGAGGGGCCGCTGAACTAACCACGGGAGGCCCGAGAGACGGATGTCTGCCCGAAACTGAAAGAGCACCGCCGCCACTGCGAGAACGTCCGGCCGTCCCCCTGCACCGGCTGCATAGAGTGCCCGAGTCGCGGCTTCGAACTCGCCGGGCGGGCGCAACGTCGTCCGAATACGTAGCGTGTCGTCGCCACCGTTCCGGATGCTGTGAGCCTCGCCGGCAGCGATGGTCAGCGAGTCGCCGGGACGCACGACACGGCGTTCACCACGAACCGTCACCTCGGCCTGGCCCGCGATCACCTCCGAGCGTGCTTCCGCCTGCGGGTGAAGCCGGGCGGGGCCACTGTTGATTCCGACCGGGAGGACACCGTCCATCAGCAGGTACGCACCTTGCTCGTCAACACCGCGTTCGAGGAATGTGATGGACGCCCCTGTTGACAGGTCTTCGATAGTGTTCGGGTAGCCACGTGTGTCGCCTCTCGGGGAGTGTCCCGCTCCCGTCGACAGACGCTCGTCCGGACCAGTATCCATTCGCGCCAGAAGCCTTCGAGTGACCATAACCATTCTGCACATCTTGTCCACGGTTGGACAAGAACGCAGCTCCCCCGGTCGCTTCGACGTTCGACATCTCGCTACGCTCCCTCAAAATCATCAACACCGCGAGGTCAAACGGAGCCTCGTCTCACCGTTCAGTGGGTGGCCGACCGTGGTGCGACCCGTCGGACGACGGCCGACAGCGTGAGGCTCAGGACGACGAACACGGCCGTCGCCGCGGCGAGGAGCCCCCAGTCAGCGAGGTCGAGCGCGACGACGCGGAAGACCGCCGCGAGCGGCGTGTAGAGCACCGCAAGCTGGAGTGCGAACGACGTGGCGACCGCGCCAGCCAGCCAGCGGTTCGAGGTGACCCGGAGACCGTGGTGGCGACGGACGAGATACGCCCGCGCCAGCTCCGCAAGCACGAGGAACGTAAAGAGGAGCGTCTGGGCGAACGGGAGACTGCCCGTCCGGTCCAGTGCCCCGAAGAAGAGCCACAGCCCGACGACGGTCATGAAGATACCCGTCGCCAGCACCGAGCCGACGAGTCGGGCGTCGATGACGGCGGCGTCGCGGTCCCGCGGCGGCCGGTCCAGCACGTCGTCGCGCTTGGGGTCGACACCGAGCGCGAGCGCGGGCAGGCCGTCGGTGACGAGGTTCATCCAGAGGATCATCGCCGGGGTGAGCACGAGCGCTTCTTCGGTCCCCGCGAAGGTCTCGGGGAAGAGCAGCGTCCCCAGCAGGACTCCGGCGAAGACGACGAGGACTTCTCCCATGTTCGCCGACAGCAGGAAGTTGACGAAGGTACGGATGTTGTCGAAGATGCCCCGACCCTCGGCGACGGCGTCGCGGATGGTCGCGAAGTTGTCGTCGCGGAGCACCATGTCGGAGGCCTGCTGGGCGACCTGCGTCCCCCTGATGCCCATCGAGACACCGACGTCGGCGTTTCTGAGCGCGGGCGCGTCGTTGACGCCGTCCCCGGTCATCGCGACGATGTTGCCGCGCGCCTGCAGAGCCTGGAGGACCGCGACCTTGTGGGCGGGGTCGACGCGGGCGAACACCTCCACGTCGGCGACGCTGTCTCGGAGTTCCTCGTCGCCCATCGCCGCCACGTCCGCCCCGGTCAGGACCTCGTCGGTGGCGAAGCCCAACTGCTCGCCGATTGCGGCCGCCGTCTTCGGGTTGTCGCCGGTCGCCATCACGACGCGAATCCCCGCTCGCCGACAGTCGGCCAGCGCGCCTTCGACCTCCGGCCGCGGCGGGTCGAGCATCCCCTGGAGACCGAGAAAGACCATCCCCGACTCGATCTCGTCCTCGTCGGCCTCGGCGGAGACGGCCTCGCGACGGGCAAAGCCCAGGACGCGGAGCGCGTCGGCCGCGAAGGCGTCGACCCGGTCGGCGAGTTCCGCACGCCGCTCGTCGGTCATTTCGACGACCTCGCCGTCGAGCAGGAGGCGGTCACAGCGGTCCAAGACGACTCGCGGCGCGCCCTTCATGTACGCCGTCGGTCCGTCGCCGCTGCTGCCGTCGACGTCGGCGTCGGTGGCAGAGCCGCTGTCGACGTCGCTCCCCACTGCCGCCTCGGCGTCAGCGACGCCGTCGACGACGACGGTCATCCGCTTGCGCTCGGCGTCGAAGGGAAGCTCGCGCAGCCGCTCTCCCGTCGGTTCGACCCCAGCCCGTCGGGCCGCGCGGAGGAGCGCCACCTCGGTCGGGTCGCCGCGGAAGCCGTCCTCGGTCTCTGTGTCCAACTCGGCGTTGTTGCAAAAGACCCCGCAGGTGAGCAGTGCCTCGACGGCCGCCCGGTCCGGTGTTCCCCGCTCCCCGCCGTCACTGGCCCCTTCGCCGTCACTCGACCCCTCACTGCCACTCCCCCCTTCACTGCCACTCGCTCCCTCGCCGTCGGCGACGAGGCTCTCCGCGTCGGCTGCGTCGGTCGCGTCGGCCCCGTCGCTCTCCATCTCGTGGACACGGCCACCGGCGAGGAGCCGCGTCACCGTCATGCGGTTCTCCGTGAGCGTGCCGGTCTTGTCGGTGACGATGGTGTCGACGGAGCCGAGGCTCTCGACGACCGGCAGCGTCCGCACGAGCGCGTTGCGCGCGAGCATCCGCTGGGAGCCGAGCGCGAGCGTCAGCGTCACGACCGCGGGCAACCCCTCGGGGACGGCGGCGACCGCGAGCGTGACGGCCACGAGAACCACGAGCGTCGGCGGGGTGGCGGTGAGGGCCAACTGGGCCGCCGCGACGACGGCGATGAGCACGACGATACCCAGCCCGACGCGCTTGCCGAGGCGACCGACCTCGCGCTGGAAGGGCGTGTCGGGCGACGTCCCCGTCGCCAGCTGGGTGGCGATGGCTCCGACTTCCGTGTCCATCCCGGTCTCGACGACGACGGCTCTGGCCCGTCCGCGGACGACCGTCGTGTTCATGAAGACCATGTTGTCCCGCTCGGCGAGCGGCGTCTCCGGGTCGAGTGGGTCGACCGACTTCGTGGCACTCACACTCTCGCCGGTCAGCGCCGACTCGTCGGTCTCGAAGCTGGCCGTCTCCAACAGCCGGGCGTCGGCGGGCACCGCGTCACCCGCTTCCAGTTCGACGATGTCGCCGGGGACGACCTCGGTGGAGGAGATTTCGACCGTCTTGCCGTCCCGGTGGACCGCGGCCGTCGGCGTCGCGAGCGACCGCAGAGCCTCGATGGAGCGTTCGGCGCGGTAGTCCTGGACGAAGCCGAAGACGCCGTTGGCGAGTAGGATTGCCAGGATGAGCGTCGCGTCGAGATACTCGGGTTCGCGCCCCGGCAGGAAGCCCACCGCGAGCGAGAGTGCCGCCGCGAAGACGAGTAAGTAGATGAGTGCGTCCTGAAACTGCGAGACGAAGAGCGTGAGCGGCGAGACGCTTCCGTCGCGTTCGAGCTCGTTCGGACCCTGCTCGTCGAGCCGACGGGCTGCCTCGGCCGCCGACAGCCCCGAACGGTCCGTCTCGAGGTCGTCGACGACCGCCTCGGCCGACTCGCTGTGCCAGTTCATGTTCGATGACCTACGACTTCGGGGGTCTTAGGCGTGCTCTCGGCTGCGGCCACCGAACGGCCGCCGTCTCACCACTCCATGCCGCCGTTGACGCCGAGGATCTGGCCGGTCATGTAGGCCGACTCCTCGCTGGCGACGAACCGGACGATGCCGGAGATGTCCTCGACGGTGGCGAAGCGGTCCAACGGGATGCGGCTGAGAATCTTCTCTTGGACGCGCTCGGGAACCTTTTCGAGCATGTCGGTCTTGACGAAGCCGGGCGAGACACAGTTGGCCGTGGTGTTGTGCCGCGCGAGTTCGAGCGCGACCGTCCGGGTGAAGCCGAAGAGACCGCTCTTGGTGGTGGCGTAGTTGGCCTGACCGTAGTTGCCCTGTTGGCCGACGACGCTGGAGATGTTGATGAGCCGACCGTGGTCGGCGTCCTTCAGGTCGTCGAAGAAGGCGTGCGTGCAGTTGTAGACGCCGCCGAGGTTGACGTCCATGACCTGATCCCAGTCCTCGCGGCTCATGTTCTCGAACTTCTTGTCGACAGTGATGCCCGCGTTGTTGACCAACACGTCCGTGCCCCCGAAGGCGTCGGCGACGCGGTCGGCCATCGCTTCGACCTCGTCCTCGTCGCAGACGTCGGCCTGGACGGCGATTGCCGTTCCACCGTCCTCCTCGATGGCGTCGACGACCTCGTGGGCCTCACCCTCCGAGGAGCGGTAGTTGACGACGACGTTCGCGCCGTGTGCGCCGAGGTCCTCTGCGATTCCGCGACCGATACCACGCGACGAGCCTGTAACGACACAGGTGCGATCTTGGAGATTCATTGGTTGGGGCTGGCCCACGGCGGATGCAACCGGGGAACCGACTGCCCGCTCCGGGTCCTGCTGGGCCAATTACATCTAGAAGCTCACGAATCCCTAATGAACGTTTCTCCGGAAATCTGCCACGACGGTGTCGGCCGACCGTCAGGATATCCAACTACTCCGAGAGCAGGTCGCGGGCCTGTGCTATCCAGTCCTCGACGCGCTCGGGCGAGACGTCGATGGCCTCAGCGACCGCCTCGACGTCGGCGTCGGCGAGGTCCGCGAGGCTGTCGATACCGCTCTCGTGCAGCCGCTCGGCGCGTTTCGGGCCGATACCGTTGACAGCTTCGACCGTCAGCTCGGTCTCGTCGGCCTCGACCGCCTCATCGGTGTCGGTAGCGTCGTCGGTGTCGGCTGCCTCGTCGCTCTCCATCTCTGCCTCAGCCTCGACGGACTCCTCAACCTCGACAGCCTCGTCTGCGACGGCTCCGTCGGCGTCGCTGTCGTCGCTTTCGGTCGACGGCAGCTCCGTCTGCTCGGATTCGTCGCTCACCTGCGACCGCTCCTCGAACCACTCACAGACCTGCGGCCACAGTTCGGCGTGGGACTTCGAGGAGACCGAGAGGCCGATGTGGCCCGTCGGGAACTCCATCGTCGTCACCTCGGTGTCGAGCACCTCGTTGAAGCCCTTGGAGGCCTCCGGCGGGATGAGATGGTCGTACTCGCCGATGATCTGGACGACCGGCATATCGATGTTCGCGAGGTCGACGTGTTTGCCGTCCAGATGGAGGTCGTTCGTCATCAGGTTGTTCTGCTGGTAGATCTCTTCGAGGAACTGCTTGTAGGTCGTCCCCGCGACGTCGATGCCGTCGCCGATCCACTGCTCCATGCGCGCGAAGTTCTCGACGAACTCCTCGCGTTCGAGGTTGTCGTAGAGCCTGAGATACTTCGTGACGAAGTTGTCGACGGGGTCCATCAGCGCGAAGCCGATGTCGAGGAAGTCCGCGGGCACGTTGCCGAAGGCGTCGACGACCGCACCGGGCGTGTAGTAGTCGTCGTCACCCCAGAGTTCCAAGACGCCGCCCTCGCCGGTGAAACAGAGGCCGGCGGCCATCAGCCCGAGGTTTCGGACCTTCTCGGGATGGAGCGCGCTGTACATAACGCTCATCGTCCCGCCCATGCAGTAGCCGAGCAGATTGATCGAGTCCTGGCCCGAACGGTCGCGGACGACGTCGACGCAGTTGTCGACGTAGCGGTTGACGTAGTCGTCGAGTGTCAGCGACTGGTCGAGGTTCGACGGCTCGCCCCAGTCGATGAGGTAGACGTCGAAGCCGTTCTCCAGCAGGGTGCGGACGACGCTGCGGTCCGGCTGGAGGTCGAGGATGTACGGCCGGTTGATGAGCGCGTAGACGATGAGGATGGGAACGCTGTGCTGTTCCTCCGTCATCGACTCGTAGTGGAGGAGTTTGAGCTTGTTCTCCTCGTAGACGACCTCGCTCGGGGTCTGGCCGACCTCGACTTCCGCCATCGTCTCCGCGCGGTCGGGAGCCGCCGAGGCCTTGTCGATGAGTTCCGTCGAGCGTTCCCACTGCTTGCGCTGCATGTCCAGCGCGCGGACGAACGGGTTCATGCTCATTCTTCTATCGCCGCGAGGACACGGTCGAGCTTCTGCTCGACGGCGTGCTGGCGGCGTTCGAGTTCGACGAGCCGTTCGCCCACCTCGACGACGTCGCCCTCGGTGGCGAAGCCGAGCTGGTGGAGCGTGTCTTCGGCCTGTTTGTCGACCTCCTGTTGGAGTTCGAGGACGTCCTCGACGGTCTGGCCGGTCGCGGCAGCGAACGCGGAGGTGCTCATGACCTCCTTGAACGACTCGTTGGCGGCGTTGAGCCAGATGTCACGGAACTCCTCCGGCGAGACGTCCTCGCCCTCGATGACGTCGCTCGCGCGCTCGAACTGGGTCTCGGCGGCGTTCATCCACACCTCGTAGGCGCGGGCGTAGCCCTCGAGTCCCTCGGTGAGCCGCTCTTCGTCCGCCGATTCGTCGACGGCGTCCATCCACGACTCGACGAACTTCGCCTGTGCCTCGACGTTCTGTTCCAACTGGTCGAGGAACGTCTCGTTCATGTTCTCCATGAACGCACTCCACTTCTCGGGGGCGTACATCTCTGACGGATAGTTTGACATATCTGGAGCCTCGCGGGAGGGGTACAAAAGATTACTCGGGGGTTACTCGTCGAGTTCGATGGTCGCCGCCTCGGTCTGGTCTTCGACCTGACCGAGCGTCTCCAGGTAGGCGTCGATGGAGTCGTCGAAGTACTCGCCGTACTGGTCGACGAAGTCATCGAAGGCGTGACCGTTCTCTTCGAGGGTCTCCTCGAAGGCGGCCCACGTCTCCTCGTTGGCACCGTGGAGTGCCTCGAACTGGTCGGCGACGGCCTCGTGCATACTGTCGTAGGCGGTCTCGTCGCCGGGGACGGTCGCCTCGAACATGTCGAGGTAGGCCTCGACAGCAGTCTGGGAGACGTCCATGCTCGTCTCTTGGACCGCCTTCCCGGAGTGGAGGCTGTCGCGGACGGTCTTGGCCATCTGCTTCTGGAAGTTCAGGCTCTGATGGACAGCCTTCTGGGACTGTTCCATCGAACGGCGTTGCATCTCGAACATTGCTGCGAAGGGGTTGGAAGTCTCACTCATTGGAATCACCACGGGTCCGCTTGATCGGGATGACGAACGTCTGGACGAGATCGCCCTCGTCGATGTCGAGCGCCTCGCGCTCGGCGTCTGGGATGCTGATACGACCCCCGCTCTGCACGCGGGTCTTGAACACGGCGGCGTTCATGGGGTCGACGTCGCCGACGCTCTGTTTCGTCGAACGGCCGGCCCCGTTGGCCATCCCGCCCGCCGAGAGCATCTGTTCGAACAACTCCATCTGCTGGTCGCTGAACTCCTCGCTCGCGCGTTGGAACTGGCTCGCGAAGGCGGCGGGCGACCACGGCATCTCGTCGTTCGTCATCTCGACTAGGTGTAACCGCCGCCACATACAAATATCTTCCTCTCGTTACCATCTATTGGTGAGAGATGGTAGTGAATGGTTTCGGGCGGTTGGAACGGTGGTCTCCCGGCAGCTCGCGACGACATCGAACAAAAATGTATCGCAAGCCATATTACGTGATGTTACCGAGGGACATGGGTACGAGATCCTTCAACGATGAGTAACCGACAATCGAGTGCGACAGAGGGTGTATCGAACGTGACGCAGGCGTGGCTTCGGGCGTCGAGTCATCTGATGAACAGTGCCGTCGAGGCGAACCGGGCGACACTCGCCGCCTTCGGTCTCGTCGACCGCGACGGCGAGGAAGACACTCGGGCCGACGCCGGGACGCCCTCGGTCGCCTACAACCGCGAGGACTGGGTGACAGAGCGGACCGTCGACCGGCCCGAACACATCACCGTCGGCGACCACGTCGCGTTTACGAAGACCATCTCGCAGGACGACGTGGCGGTCTTCGCGGAGGCGAGCGGCGACACCAACCGCCTGCATCTGGACCCCGAGTTCGCCGAGGACACGCGGTTCGGCCGCAACATCGCCCACGGGACGCTCGTCTCGGGACTCATCAGTGCCGCGCTCGCACGGCTCCCCGGCCTGACCATCTATCTCTCGCAGGACGTCGAGTTCACCGGACCCGTCGACATCGGCGACCGGCTGACGGCCACCGTCGAGATCGTCGAAGACCTCGGCAACAACCGGTATCTGCTCTCGACCGACGTCCACAAGGAGGACGGGAAACAGATCATCGAAGGTGAGGCCGTCGTCCTCATCGACGACGTGCCGGAGTAGTCTTACCCCGGGCGCGCTCGACCCACAGTCGGTGTCGACTCTATAGCCGTAGAACCCCGTTCGTACCGATATATACCGCCCCTAGCAACGCTTTTCGCTGTTCTCCACGTCACTGTGAACTGAGACGTTCACGACGAGAGACATTTTTGTTTTAGGTACCTTATATTCGTAAATCTGCGTAATAGGTGAGTTATATATGTTATCGGCAAGATGTTCCTGGTAACGCGAGGAGGTACAGACCGACGCCGTGTCGTGCGGCCCGCGAGGGTCGCTCCGACGTGTCCCCGCCGTGGCCTCACTCGCCGGACAAAACCATGAAGCCCCAGACCATCAACACCAGCCCGGAACAGAGTACCGAGACGCCGACCGCTCCCAGCTTCGCCGACTTCACGCTCCCGTCGAGTCTCGACTCGACGGGGACGAAGCTCGTCTACCTGTATCTCGACGCGACCAACGGCGGCGACATCGCCGACCTCCGCGCGTCGCTCGGCATGAAGACCATCACGCTGTACCCCATCCTCCAGACGCTAGAGACGAACGGTCTCGTCAAGCGCGACGGCGACGAATACCACATCGCATCGTAGACGGATTCTCCTGCTATTTTCACCGACCGCCAGCCGCAGCTCCACCCGGCGATTTCCGGATTGTGGTGCCGCCTCGTCCGTCCGGGTCGTGGCTGCCGCGCGTGGTGCTCCACCGGCGGTAAGGTCATTCCACTCCCGACCCAACCACGGCCATGGACGGACAGTTTCCGTCGCTCCCCGCGACGCTCGACGACGAGTGGACCCTGTACGAACGGACCTCCGGTGTCGTGTTCAGCCTCCCGAATGCCGAAATCAGCGAACACACGCTCGTCTACGAGGACGCGACGCTCCGGGGCGACATCTGCACAGCCACCGACGGCGCGCTCGACCGCGTCTGGCGGTTCTTCTTCGCGACGCGGCTGACCGTCTCGCCGCCGCCACCCCCCGGCGTCGGCACGGCGAGTTGGTATCCCACCGTCGCCTCGGAGGCGCGCGACGCCTTCGCCGACGACCTCCGCGAGCGCGGCTTCCGAAACGTCGAGCGTCACCGCGGCCAGCGGATGCGGACCCGAGGTGGAAAACGTGCCCGACTGACGAAGTTCACCGCAGACTATCCGGTCGCCCGCGATGGCGACGAGACCGAGGAGACGAGCCTGCCGACGGAGGGGTTTCTCGCGATCTGGGCCGACGGCAGGGAGTTTCGGCTCGCGGGCGGCGCGCATCCCACGAGCTTCGACGGCGCGCTCGACGCGGCCGAACGCGACGCGCTCGGCGTCCATCCGTCGGGCTACCGCAACGAACTGCTGGAACTGATCCGCGAGGTCGAGTGAGGCTACTCCTACTCCTCCAGTGCCGCCCGGCTCTCCCGTAGCACCGCCGCGGACTCCTCCAGTGCATCCCGCTCGGACGCGGACAGCGTCGGCTCGATGACTTCACGCACGCCGCCGCGGTCGAGCACGCACGGCAGGCTCAAGAAGACGTCTTCGAGCCCGTACTGGCCGGTCATGCGCGTCGACACGGGTAGCACTACCTCCTCGTCGCGGACGACCGCCTCCACGATGTCGGTCGCGGCGAGCGCGATGGCGTAGTTGGTCGCGCCCTTCCGGTCGATGACTTCGTAGGCCGCGTTGCGGACCGTCTCGGCGATGTCGGCCTTCTCGCCCTCGGCGAACGGCTCGCCGTGCTGTGCGAGATAGTCGTCGACCGGCAGCCCGGCGACGGTGGTCGAACTCCACAGTGGGACCTCGCTGTCACCGTGTTCGCCGACGACGTAGCCGTGGATGTGGTTCGCGTCGACGTCACACCGCTCGCCGAGGACGTGCCGGAACCGCGAGGTGTCCAGTGTCGTCCCCGAGCCGATGACCTGCTCGGCCGGCAGTTCCGACAGCTCCCACGTCAGCTGTGTGAGTACGTCGACCGGGTTGGTGACGACGAGGAGCACGCCGTCGTCGGCCATCCCCTCCGTAATCGCGGGGATCATCTCTTCGAAGATGTCGGCGTTTCGTTCGAGGAGATCGAGCCGCGTCTCGCCGTCTTGCTGTGACGCTCCGGCGGTGACGACGACGACGTCGGCGTCCCAACAGTCCTCGTAGTCGCCCGTCCGAACGTCGACGGGCGGCGCGAAGTACGCGCCGTGGTTCAGATCCATCGCCTCGCCGGTCGCACGTGCCTCGTCGACGTCGACGAGAATCAGCTCGGAGGCGACGCCGTGGGTCACGAGTGAGAACGCGGTGGTCGACCCGACCGCACCGACACCGACGACGGCGACGGTCGTGTGGTCGTTGGCTGGCATCGTCCGTCGGTTCGGGCGGCGGGAGCATAACAGTTCGACTGCGCGCAACGGGGTCGAGCCGCCAAAACCGCCACAAGCGACTTATTATCCGCGTGTTAACACCGGACAATGCCTTCCAAGAACGCCCTCGGAATCGCCCCCCTGGTCTGCGGGGCCGTCCTGCTCTCGGGGACGATGGCACGTCTCGGCGGGGATCCCGTCGGGACGGTTTCGTCCGTCGCGCTCGCTGCACAGTTCCTCGGCGGTGTTGCCGCCATCGTCGTCGGTGTCGGTATCCTCAGCGGCTGGCGGTCCTTCGGGAGCGACGACACGGACGCCTCGACCGAAACCGCCCTCGCCACCGTCACCGCCGTCGCGCTCGCGCTCGGCGTGGTCGGGGTCGTCTTCGGCTGAGTCGATGATCTCGCGCCAAAAGCTTCGGAACGCCGTCGCGGCTGACCGCGGCGCGCTGGTCGTCGTCGCGGTCGTCGTCGCCGTCACGACGTGGTTCGCCGCCCCCGCTCCCGACGCGACGACGCGGGCCGCAAACACGGTGTTGGGCGGGACGCTCGCGTTCCTCGCCGCCGCCGTCGGTCTCGCAGTCTTCGAGTAGCACTCGCAGGGACCCGTTTCTACTGTCACCACCGCCCCCAGCCGTGGCACTGTCGCGCGCGACGTCGCCCGGACGCGCGTCAGTCCTCCGAGTCGGCACCACTGGTCGGCTAGGGTCGCCGCCACTGGTCGGCCATGGCCGACGGCTCCGACGCGGTCGGCGGATGGTGGTCTCCCTCGGCCGTCGTCGACCGCCGGAGCCGGACCGTGACGACGCTGCCGCGTGGGTCGTTCTCGTCGATGTGGAGTTCGCCGTCGGCCGCGGAGACGATCCAGTGGACCAGCCACAGTCCGAGACCGTTGGCGTGTTCCAGTTGGGACTCGCCGCCGCGCTGGAAGATGTGCCTGTCGTAGTCGGGGATGCCGGGACCGTTGTCGACGATGCGTATCTCGACGGCGTCGGTGGGGTCGTCCGCGACGGTCGCGACCGAGACAGTCACTGTGGGGTCGTCGGCGTCGTTGTGTTCGACGGCGTTCGTCACCAGCTGTTCGATGGCGACTTCGAGCAGGTTGGTGGCGTCCGCCCACGCGTCGTCTTGCACGTCGAGGTCGACCGTGGCGTCCGGACGCTCTTCGGTGACGGTGCGAACCGCGGCGTCGACACAGTCTGCGATCCGCTGGGGGCGGAGGTCGGCCTCGCGGTCGAGTCCGGCGTCGACGTACCGGGATTTTTGACTCGCAGCGAGGAGCTTCTCGCCGGAGCGGTGTGCCGTCTCGAGCCAGCCTCGAACCTCGTCGTCGTCGGTCGCGTCGATGGCCATCGACACGAAGCCCTGGACGGCGGTCATCTTGTTGCGGACGTCGTGGCGGAGGACGCGGTTGAGCACCTGGAGCCGCTGTTCGTACTGGCGGTGTTCGGTCACGTCGTGGGCGGTCCAGAGGACGCCGTCGAGAGCCGGATTGTCGAGGAGCCGTTCGCTCTTCGCCTCGAAGACGTGCCACGAGCCGTCGACGTGTTCGACGCGGACGTCGGCCCAATCGGTGGAGCCGCCCCCGTCGGTGGCGTCGAACGCCTCACGCGCCGCCTCGCGGTCGTCGGGGTGAACGAGTTCGAACAGCGGCTCCCCGTGGAGCGCGTCGGGCGAATAGCCGAGCGTGCGCTCGAACGACGGCGTCGCATACTGCAGACTGCCGTCGGTGTCGACGAGCGCGACGATGGTCGACGCCTGTTCGACGATGGTCCGGTAGCGCTGTTCGACCTGGCGGCGGTCGGTGATGTCGCGAAGGCTGAGAACGAGACCGCTCGTTGCCCCTGACGGCTCGTCGAGCCGGGTGACGGTGACGTCGTAGTACTTCCGGCTCCCGTCGCAGTCGACGACGAGGTCCTCGGAACTGTCGGTCCCCGTGAGGTGAGCGAGCAGCGTGGGGTAGTCCGCGAGTGCCGTCTCGGCGGGCTGGCCGACGAGCCGGTTCGCGTCCTCGAAGAGGGTTCGGGCGGTCGAGTTGAGGTCGGCGACCTGCTCGTCGCCGTCGAGGATGATGACTCCGTCCGTCATCTCGTCGATGAGCTGGGTGCGGGCGACGGGGACGACGTCCAGCATCTGATACCGAGAGAGCACGTACGCGACGACCAGAATGGTCACGCCGAACGTGATCGGCGTCAGGTCGAGATACGGCATCGGGAGCAGCTGTGCGACGCTGAGGAGGCTTCCGGTCAGGGGAATCGTTCCGGCGACGGCCAGAAGCGTGCTCTGTCGCCGCCGGACCCCGTGGTGGCTGTAAGCGTCGTACGCCAGCACGCCCAGCGTGACGAGGTCGACGAGATACGTGTAGAGCAGGAAGACCAAGAACAGTATTCCCGGCTCGATAGCGAGCATGACGCCCTGCGAGACGGTCACGAGTCCGTCGGGCGTGGCGACGAGACCGCGGTACTGGGGGGTCAAGACGGCGAGAAGCGTCAGCAGCGGGACCGCTCCGAGCGCGAGAATCCCGGCAGGCCCGGTCCAACGGTGTCGTTCCGCGTAGGTGAAGACGAAGACCGGCCACGCGACCGCCATCAGCGTGACGCCGACCCAGACAAAGCGGTTCCAGAACAGCTTGCCCGCCAGCGTCGTCGACGAGAGCTGGAACCAGTAGGCCGTCGACCAGAGGACGACGGCGGAGGAGGTCGCCACGAACGCCCACGTCCGCTTCCGGTCGAGTCGGTCGCGGTGACCCAAGACGTAGACAGTGGTGAGTAAGGCGATACCGCTGGCAAGCAACAAGGGGAGCGTGTACGGAATCGCCTGCCAGCCCATCTCTGTATCCCTCCTCACTGGCGCGTTATAATATCATGGTACTGATACGTGCAGACGAATTGACACGAACACGCCGCCCGCGTCGGGACGAGAGTCGCCAACCGACGTGTTCGTCCCGCCTCGACGGCCGATACACGGAGACGCGCGTCACCTGCGCGGTCCGCCGGCGAGGCTTTAGGCACACCTAACTTTCGAAACGCTCTTCACTGTTTAGGCGAGCCAAAACCCATGGAACGCGATTCGCAGCCGACACCGACGCGCAGACGACTTCTGGCAGCCAGCGCGGGTCTCACCGCTGGCGGGCTGCTCGCTGGCTGTGCGGGCCAGTCGCCGGAGTCGACAGCCGAGTCGACATCGGACGGGACGACGACTGCCGAGCCGACGACCGAGTCGACCGATACCGAGACGACACCGGAACCGGGCTACACGGCGGAGCTGTCGCCGGTCGGAACCGTGAGCCTCGACGAGCCGCCGACGGACGTCTTCGCGCATTTCCCGTGGTTCGCGGACATGGCGAGCGCGCTCGGCCACGGCGAGAGCATCAACAACGTCTGGTGGGACGGGACCGCCTCGACGCTGGACTACTTCACGGCCGGATTCGACGACTTCGACATCCCCTGGCGCGACAAGACGGGGTCGTACGGCTTCTCGAAGGAGCAGCTGTACGAACTCGATAGCGACCTCCATCTCGTCGACCCGGCGTGGGTGACGACGCAGGACAACTGGGACCGCTCCGACATCGACGAGATCGCGGACACTCTCGGCCCGTGGCTCGGCAACTACTACAGCAACTTCAACGCGACGCCGCCCGAGACGTGGGCCGACGGCTACCAGTATTACACGCTCTGGGAACTGTTCGAGCAGGTCGCCGCGCTGTACGGCGAGCGAGAACGGTACGAGGCACTCGCGTCGGTCCACGACGACCTCCTCGGGACGGTCGAGGAGGGACTCCCCGCGGAGTCCGAGCGGCCGACCGTGGCCTATCTCTCGGTCTCGACGGATCTCTCGGCCATCTATCTGCTCCGGCTGAACGCCCCCGGCTACTTCAACGCCCACACCCGACCGCTCGGCGCGGTCGACGCCTTCGGCGGCGAGGAGTGGGACGGTGCGTTCAAACAGGTCGACATGGAGGCACTGCTGGAGGCCGACCCGGACGCCATCCTCGCGCTGTGGACGGTCACGGACGCCGTCGACTTCGAGGCGATGACGCAGAACCTCCGCGACGACCCCGTCGGGAGCGAGCTCACCGCCGTCCAAAACGACCGCGTGTACGCTCAGGGAACGCGCTGGCAGGGACCGCTGATGAACCTCTTTCAGACCGAGATGACGGCGAAGCAGCTCTATCCCGACGAGTTCGGCGCGTGGCCGGGCTACGAGAACGGCGACGTCTATCCCGAGTTCGAGTCCGACGAGCAGCTGTTCGACCACGGGCAGGTCGCGGACATCATCGCGGGAGAGTTCTGACCTGCGGTTCGTCTCTGCCGTGCGGTATCGTGGCTGCCGATGAACGGCCGCTCCGACGGTGGCGACGAGACGCCACCGACGGGGCGGGGCACGCTTGTCGCTCTTCTCGCGTTCGCTCGACGAGTTCGAGACTGCCGAGCGCGAAGAATGCGAAGAACGCGAAGAATGCGAAGAATGCGAAGAACGCGAAGAATGCGAAGAAAGCGAAGAATGCGAAGAATGCGAAGAACGCGAAGAACGCGAAGAATGCGAAGAATGCGAAGAATGCGAAGAATGCGAAGGACGTGAAGAGCGTGTTTCCGTTGTAACTGTCGTCGCCCAGCGGACTACCCGCGAAGTGCCTCCGCGATCCGCTCCGCGGCGTGGCCGTCGCCGTACAGCGACGGCTTCGGCGGGAGCGGCTCGTCGTCGCGGAGTGCCCGTGCGATGGCGTCGGCGTCGGCACCGACGAGGACGTTCCAGCCAGCCTCGACCGTCTCGACCCATTCGGTCTCCTCTCGGAGCGTCACGCACCGGCGGTCGAGATAGAGTGCCTCCTTCTGGACGCCCCCGGAGTCGGTAGCGACGCGCTCGGCTCCGTCGAGCAGGCAGACGAAGTCGAGATAGCCCACCGGGTCGACGACGTGGAGCGCGTCGGTCGCGCGGTCCCACAGCCCGTGGGTCTTCAACGCGGCTTCGGTCCGCGGATGGAGCGGCAGGACGACCGGCAGCGGCGACTCGGCGAGCCCGTCGATGACGGCGGCCAGCCGGGCCGGGTCGTCGGTGTTGCCCGCGCGGTGGACCGTCGCCAGCACGTACTCGCCCGCATCGAGTTCGAGGCGGTCCAGCACCGTCGACCCCTCGACCGCCCGGTCGCGGACCCGCAGGATTGCGTCGAAGCCGACGTCGCCCGTGACGTGGACGCCCGACGTGATTCCTTCCCTGCGGAGGGTCTCGGCCGCGCTCTCGGCGGGTGCAAAGAGGAAGTCCGAGCAGTGGTCGGTCAGGACTCTGTTGACCTCCTCGGGCATCGACCAGTTGCCGCTGCGGAGACCGGCCTCGACGTGCGCCAACGCGGGGTCGCGCTTGGCGGCGACGAGCGCGGCCGCGAGCGTCGAGTTCGTGTCGCCGTAGACGAGCACGAGATCCGGAGCCTCGGCCTCGACGACCTCGTCCAGCCGGACCAGCATCTCGGCGGTCTGTGCCGCGTGGCCGCCGGAGCCGACGCCGAGGTTGTAGTCCGGTTCCGGAATCCCGAGTTCGGTGAAGAAGACGTCCGACAGCTCGGCGTCGTAGTGTTGTCCCGTGTGGACGAGCACCTCCTCGTGTTCGCGACGGAGGGCGTCCGAGACGGGGAACGCCTTGATGAACTGCGGCCGCGCACCGACGACGGAGAGGATCTTCATCGGTCGCCTCCGGCAACCGTGTTCGCGTCCCCGCCGTCGGTCGCGGCGGTCCGCTCTACCGACCCGACGCGCCGCCCGCCGCCGATGCGGTAGACCGGGTGGCGCGTCTCGCCGACGCTGCCGCGGCCGTCGACGACGACCACGTCCTCGAAGGCGTCCCAGTCGATAGCGTCGAACTCGGCGTGGGGTGTGACGACGACGACCGCGTCCGGGTCCGTCGTGAGCAGGTCGTCCACGTCGACGCGCTCGCCCGCGAAGTCGCTCGTGTCGTCGAGCACCGGGTCACAGACGAGGACGCGCGCGCCGAGTTCGGCCAGCCGCTCGACGAGCGGCTTTGCGGGCGTCGCGCGAATCTCGGCCACGCCGGGGCGGTAAGTCAGCCCGAGGACGAGCACGGTCGCGTCGGCGACGTGTTTCCCCACCGCGGCGAGTTCGTCCTCGACCTTCTCGGCGGTGAACCGCGGCATCGAGTCGTTGACCTGCCGTGCGGTCCGGAGGAGTGGGGTGTCCCGCTCCACACGGTCCATGACGAAGTACGGATAGTACGGGATGCAGTGGCCGCCGACGCCCGGTCCGGGCGTGTGGATGTCACAGAAGGGCTGGCTGTTGGCCGCGTCGATGGTCTCGACGACGTCGATGCCGAGTTCGTCGGTCAGCGTCGCCAGCTCGTTCGCGAGTGCGATGTTGACGTCGCGGTACAGCCCCTCGAACAGCTTGACGCACTCGGCGGTCGTCGCGTCCGCGACGGGGATGACGTCGTTCGTCGTCAGCGACTCGTAGACCAGCCGCGCGACGCGGGTGCTCTCGGCGTCGACGCCGCCGACGATCTTCGGATGGCCGCCGCGGACGTCCGACAGTGCCCGACCGCTCAGGGTGCGCTCGGGGCAGACCGCGACGCCGAACGCCGCCTCGTCCAGCCCGCTCACTTCGGCGACGAGCGGCCGGACGAGGTCGCGTGCGGTGCCCGGCGGGACCGTACACTCGACGACGACAAGGTCGCCCGCGGTGACGTTCGCGCCGAGCGCGCGGCACGCCGACTCCAGTATCGAGAGGTCGGTCCGGTGGTCGTCGGTGACGAGCGTCGGCACGATGACGACGTGGACGGTCGCCGCCGCATCGCTCGCATCAACCGTCGCACGGAACGCCCCGCGAGTGACCTGCTCGGCGACCGCCTCGGGGAGTCCGGGTTCGCCCGTGACGTGACACTCGCCGGCGTTGAGCGTGTCGACGACTCCCTGGTCGACGTCGACGCCGACGACGTTCCCCGTCGTCTCGGCGTAGACCATCGCCAGCGGCAGCCCCATCTTCCCGAGTCCGTAGACGGCGACCGGCACGTCGCCGCCCTCGAACGCCCGACGCTGTGCGGCGGGCGAGAGCGACGAACCGTAGAGCGAGACGGGGGTCACTCGGCCACCTCCGAGAGCGGCGTCCCTCCGACTGCCCCCGTCGGGCCGTCCCCGACCCGCTCGGTGACGAGCATCGCGAGCGCGAGTGCTCGGAGGCCGTCGTCGATGCCGACCACGGGTTCCGAGCCGGTGGTCGCCGCCTTGACGAACGCCGCGAGTTCGAGCTTCAGCGGTTCGCCCGCCGAGAGCATCGGCTGTTCGATGACGCTCTCGTTGCGGTAGCTGACCTCGCCGCCCTGCCGACGGTACTCGGGGTGGGAGTGGCGGTGGATGCGCAGCGACTGGTCGATGTAGTCGACGGTGACGAAACACTCCTCGGCCGTGACTTCAAGGGTTCGGACCTTCTTCTGGGTGCGGCGGCTGGCGGTCAGCGTCGCGAGCGTCCCGTCGGCGAAGCCGAGATGGGCCGTCGCGTGCTGGCCGTCGGCCGTCCCGAAGCCGTGGACCGACTCGACGCCGCTCCCGGCGAGCGCGCAGACGACGTCGAGGTCGTGAATCATCAGGTCGAGGACGACGCCGTCGTCGATGCGACGCGCTGGCGGCGGCCCGAGCCGGTGGGCTTCGAACGCGACCGGGGTGAGGTCGGCCATCACGTCGAACAGTGCCGTGACCGCCGGGTTGAACCGCTCGACGTGGCCGACCTGGACGACGACGTCGTGGGCGTCGGCGAGGGCAGCCAACTCGCGTCCCTCTTCGACGGTCGCCGTGACGGGCTTCTCGACGAGGACGTGGACGCCAGCCTCGATGGCCTGGCGGGCGACGTCGAAGTGAAAGCGGGTCGGCACGGCGATAGAGACCACGTCGGCGCGAGCGAGCAGTTCGGCGAGGTCGTAGGCGACCGTGTCGAACTCGTCGGCGACCTCACGGGCGAGCGCGTCGTCGACGTCACTGACGCCGACGAGGTCGACGCCGGGGAGTTCCGCGTAGACGCGTGCGTGGTTCCGCCCCATCGCGCCGACGCCGATGACACCCGCTGCAACAGTCGCGCTCATCGGTTCGCCTCCACGTACGCGTGAATCGCGTCGGCGACGCGCTCGACGTCGACCGGTGAGACGCCCGGATGCACGGGCAGCGAGAGCACTTCGTCGGCTGCGCGTTCGGCGATGGGTGCGCGGACGTCGAGTCCGGCGTAGGGTCGCTGGCGGTGGATGGGGATGGGATAGTAGACGCCCGTCCCGATCTCTTCGGCGGCGAGATGGGCGGCTAGGCCGTCGCGGTCGGCGGAGCGCACCGTATACTGGTGGTAGACGTGGCGGAAGCCGTCCGGCTCCATCGGCGTGACGAGCGGCGTGTCGGCGAGCAGGTCGTCGTAGCGCGCGGCGTTCTCGCGGCGGCGGTCGTTGAACCCGGGGAGTCGCGTCAGCTGCACTCGGCCGATGGCCGCCGCGAGGTCGGTCAGCCGGTAGTTGTGGCCGACGGTCGCGTGCTCGTAGCCCGAGACGCGGCCGTGGTCGATGAACCGGCCTGCAGCTTCGGTCAGTTCGGCGGAGTCGGTCGTGATCATCCCGCCCTCGCCCGTGGTCATGTTCTTCGTCGGGTAGAACGAGAAGCAGGCGACGTCGCCGAAGCTCCCGACTCGCTGGCCGTCGACGGCCGCGCCGTGGGCCTGTGCGGCGTCCTCGACGAGCGCGAAGTCGAACTCGTCTGCGAGTTCCTGGAGATGGGCCACGTCGGCCGGGAGACCGAAGAGATGGACCGCGACGACCGCGTCGACCTGCTCGCCCGCGCGGAGCGCGGCTTCGAGCGCGTCGACGTCGAGGTTGTAGGTGAGGGGGTCGATGTCGACGAAGCCCACCTCGGCCCCGCAGAGCGCGGCGGCGTTCGCGCTGGCGACGAACGAGAAGGGCGTCGTCACGACGCGCGAGCCGGGACCGACGCCGAGTGCGACGAGCGCGGCGTGGAGTGCCGTGGTGCCGTTGGAGGTGGCGACGGCGTGGTCGACGCCGCAGAACTCGGCGAACTCGCTCTCGAAGGCCTCGACCTCCGTGCCGTGGGCGAGCTGGCCGCTGCGGACGACGGCGTCGACGCGGGCGCGCTCCTCGTCGCCGAGCGCGGGCGCGGCGATGGCGATGGGTCGGGTGCGGCGGGTGACCGCCTGTGGTCGGCTCGGGCTATCGACGGCCGCGGTGTCGACGCCGCCGTCGGTCGGGATGTCCGAGCTCATCGGATGTGGTTCCCCCCTTTGAGCGACTCGGGCAGCGGTCGGTGGACCGCGGGCGAGCCGACCGCGAGCGTCCGCGGTGGGACGTCGCGCGTGACGACCGCGCCCGCGGCGACGAACGCGCCTTCACCGATGGTGACACCGGGAAGAATGGTCGCGTTCGCGCCGATGGAGACGTGGTCCTCGATGGTCGCGCCGACGAGACCGACGTCCTGTCTGACTGGGTAGGGGTCGTTCGTCAGGACCGCCCCCGGTCCGACGAAGACGTCGTCGCCGATGACCGTCTCGGGCGGGATGTAGACGCCCGTCTGGAGACTGACGCCGGAGCCGACGACGACGCGGCCGTCGACGACGGTGTTCGTGCCGACGAGCACGTCGTCGCCGATGACCGTCTCCGCGCGGATCAGGACGTTGTGGCCGGTGGTGAAGTCGTCGCCGACGACGACGTCGCCGTAGAGGATCGACCCCGAACGGATGGTCGCGCGGTCGCCGACGACCGTCGGGTGCTCCCCGCCGCCGACGCCGAGTTGGACGTCGGGGTCGACAGCCGGGTCGTCGCCGAGTTGATGAAGTATCGTTGTCATAATCGTCTCGTGGTGGTCCCCCACGACGGGGGAGTAGCCTCGACCCAGAGGAGGTGTCTGTGTGGCTTTGTTAGTCGGCCCCTGTGAGCCTCGTAGGGCGGTTCAGCCGACGAAGAATGTGGGTCGCGTGTGGCCCGCGGTCTCGCAAACGGACGGACTCGCGGACGAACGAGTTCAGGTAGTGGGAGTGTCGGGCACGTGCGTCGAGTGCGGATGGGAGAGTGGCAGTAGTGAGTGGCGGGTCCGTGCGTTGGGTCCAGATGGGAGCGCGGCGGGTCCAGGTGCGAGAGCCGCAGAGAGTGACGGACGCATGCGTGAGGTCCAAGTGAAAGCGGCGGATTCGCCCGAAGTGACGGGTGCGTGTTGGGGTAACGGGCAAGAAAAACGGCGGCGGAGTCGTCGGCTACCGACCGGCTGCGACCGGTCTGTGTTCACCGACGCGGGGTCTGTCGGACCGGGATGGGCATCGGGCTGCGTTTATCCGAGCAGTCGTTCACTCGGCGTCGAGAAACTGGCTCTCCCACGCCTGCCGCTGTTGGAGCGCTTGAATCCCTGCTTCCGAGATCTGGTAGTAGTTCGTTCGGCGGTCGTGCTGCCCCTTGGTGACGAAACCGCGGTCGACGAGCGTATCCAGGTTTGGATACAGCCGTCCGTGTTTGACTTCGCCGATATCTCGCTCGATGCGCTCTTTCACCATCTGCCCAGAGGGTTTGTCCAGGCCAGCGATGACGTACAAGAGGTCACGCTGGAAGCCGGTCAGTTCGAACAGACTCATCGTGGCTCCAGATTACACGCCATTGGATATTGTTAGCCACCGACGAACGGGGGAGAGAGCCGCTGTCACCGTACTTCGCTCGCGGGAACACATCGGTAACCGGGAAGACCGGCCTACGACGGGGGTCGCGCCGGGGCGGTACGGCCAGCCAACCGGGTACATTCAGTCCTACCGAACCGTCCGATAGTCCGGGAATAACCAAGTCACTAGGTGGTTTTCACAGGTGTATGAGATACCAGGCGTACCGGCAGTGGCCGCAACAGTCTACCGCCCGACTGTACGGTGCCGGATGACCCCGGACGGTGGGCAACTCTCGACGGACGCGCTGTTTCAGATTCTGGGCAACTCTCGGCGGCGCTTCATCATCCGCCAGCTCTACCGGACGGACCGCGACCTCGACTTGAAGGAACTCGCCGCCCAGATCGCGGCGGTCGAGGAGGGGATCGCGCCCGAGGCGGTCACGAACGAGGAACGGCAACGCGTGTACGTCTCGCTCTACCAGACGCATCTGCCGACGCTCACCGAGAGTGGACTCATCGACTACGACGAGGACCGACGGACGCTCTCGCTCAGACGCAACGCGCTCGAAGGCCACTGCGTGACGCCGTCGTCGACGCCGTGGCTGACGGGCTACGCGGTCGTCGCCGCCGCTGGTCTGCTGGTCGGTCTCGCGTTCTCGTTCGGACTGCTCGGCCTGCCACCGTCGGCCGCCGGGACCGCCCTGACCGGGTTGGGAGTCGTCCTCGGCGCGCTCGTCGCCGCCCAGTACGCCCGAGAGCGACGGCTCGCCGCGAAAGAGTGTCTCCTGTCGCTGGTGGAGTAACGTGAGCGACGGCGAGTGTCTGGCGTCGGTCGAGTAGCGTGAGCGACGGCGTGCGTCTGGCGTCGGTCGAGTAGCGTGACCGACGGCGAGTGTCTGGCGTCGGTCGAGTAGCGTGACCGACGGCGCGCCCCCCTGCCACCCCTTGCGTTCCTCCGGTGTCCCACAGTATCCGGTAGTCCGAGGATAACTTTGCAGGCAGACGGGCTAGAACAACACGTATGTCCCTCCAGCAACCCACACTCGTGCCGAAGGCCTGTGCCTACATCACGCGCAACGGCGGCCGGGAGCTGCTGGTGTTCCACGGGCCGGGACACGACGGCTTGCAGATACCGAAGGGCACAGTCGAGCCGGACGAGTCGCCGCGGCGGGCGGTCTACCGCGAGGTCACAGAGGAGTCGGGCTTGACCGACCTCGGCCGACCCGAACCGGTCGCTGCCGACGTATGGAAACGGCGCCGCGCTCGGCTGTATCTCCGGCACTTCTATCACTTCGCCGTCGAGGAACCCCGCGACACGTGGACGCACGTCGTGACGGGGACGGGCGAGGAGGTCGGCGACCGGTTTCACTTCTTCTGGGTCGACCTCCCGACCGACGAACCATTCGCGCTCGGACTCGACGACTATCTCTCGCGGTTAGACTGACCGACGCGACACCGTCGAAGGGCGTGTCGGCTACCGAATATTCACCCTTACACTGACAGTCAACCACGGCCCACAGTCTTTCAGACGAACTTGATAGTTGCAAAATTTGCGCCTACTAAATTGAGAAAATCACGCTGTGCGACTAACAGTCAATGATTTAATTATGTATGTCGAATAGAGAAGGTAGCTGTTGGGAGACGACCCAGGCATCCGATGCGACCCCCGCAAAACAGGATGTTAATACGGTCTCTCGCCGGTTATCGGCGACGAAACCCACATCAGACAGCACTGCGGCTACGGCCCAGGGGAAGGGAACATGGAACTTCAAACGCTCCACACAGATACCGTCAGCGGACGCACTAAACAGCGTCCCACAGAACCGCTCCTCTCGAAAGACGAACTCTTCGAGATCCTAAAGAACCAGCGTCGTCGCGACGCGCTTCGCTACCTGAAAGCGAACGACGGAACGGCGAAGCTCAGCGACATGGCA
Source organism: Halogranum gelatinilyticum (assembly GCF_900103715.1). Classification (NCBI taxonomy): domain Archaea; kingdom Methanobacteriati; phylum Methanobacteriota; class Halobacteria; order Halobacteriales; family Haloferacaceae; genus Halogranum; species Halogranum gelatinilyticum. The sequence goes on from NZ_FNHL01000002.1 coordinate 923,572, forward strand.
GAGTATATCGCGGCTAAGGAGAACGGCATCGACGTCGCCGCGCTCTCCTCCAGCCAGCGGAAACGCGTCTACATCGGGCTGTACCAGTGCCATCTGCCGAAGATGGCGAGCTTCGGTGTCATCGACTTCGACAAGGACCGCGGCACCATCGCCCTCTTACCGACGGCGTCGGTGCTCGACAGCTACCTCGAAGACGAGATCCCGACCGTCGGCTCGGTGTCGAGACTCCCAATCGCGGCCGCGGCCGCTGTCGCCGCCGTCGTCGGCGCGGGTCTCCTCGGCGTGCCGGTGCTCTCGGCCCTTCCTGCGACCGGTTGGGCCGTCGTCAGCACCATCGCCCTGCTCGTCCTCGCAGTGAGCGAGACGCTCTCCGAGTGACTTTGGCCAACAGGTCGGTAGTTCTTCTTCGATTTCTTCGATTATTGTGACCCACACCCAGCGACCGCCACTGCCGAGCAGGGTGACAGGCAGGTCCGACGCCAGAACACGAAGCACCGGGGAGGTCACCGTGGGTGACTGTGGAAGTCGCCGCCTGCCGCTGTTGAATTCGACCGACGGAGTGGCTGACTACCGCCGGTTTGGCACACCCTGACACGCCGCAAGCCGCCCTATAACAAAGCGACTTGCCGACCTGCGGTGCGATATGACTGTTCGACTCTTTCACAGGTCGACTGACGTCGTCGGCGGAGGCCGCCGATGACCGTCGACGACGCAGTTGTCATCAGCGACGCAGTGGTTCTCGCCGGCGGCGAAGGGCGACGGCTCAGACCGCTGACGACCTACCAGCCGAAACCGATGCTGCCCGTAGCGAACCGGCCGGTGCTATCGTACGTCCTCGACGCGCTCGTCGAGAACGGTATCGAGCGCGCGACGGTCGTCGTCGGCCACGGCAGCGACCGCATCCAAACGCAGTTCGCCGACGACTACCGCGGTCTCGCGCTCTCGTACGTCCACCAACGGCTGCGCCTCGGCAGCGGCCACGCGCTGGCGCAGGCCGTCGGCCGTGTCGACGGGCCGTTCCTCGTAGTCAACGGCGATACCGTCGTCGACGCCGCCGTCGTCCGGCAGACGATCGAACGCTACCGCGCCACCGACGCGGTCGCCACGCTCGCGGTGGCACACTCCGATACGCCCGAGGAGTACGGCGTCGTCATCACCGACCACGGGGTCATCGCCGACATCGACGAACATCCGACGGAGACGCGCGGCTACCTCGTCAACGTCGGCGTCTACGTCTTCTCGCCCGCCATCTTCGAGGCGTTGGACCAGCTGTCGCCGCGGAACGGCGAACTCCAGTTGACCGACGCCGTGGAGAAACTCGGCGGGCCGGTCACCAGCGTCCTCGTCACCGAGGGCTGGCTCGACCCGACGACGCCCTGGCAGCTCCTGGCCGTGACGGAGGCGTTGCTCGCGGGCGATGAGGTCGTCGTCGCCGACTCCGCGAACGTCCACGAGTCGGTCGTCATCGACGGTCCCGCGCTCATCGGCCCGGGCTGTGAACTCGCCGCGGGCGTCGTCGTCTGCGGCGGCACCTGTCTGCAGGCGAACGTCCACGTCGGTCCCGGAACGGTGCTCGACCGGACGCTCGTCTTCACCGACGCCCGCATCGGCGGCGGCGCGTGTCTCCGCGACTCCGTCGTCGGCACGGGCTGTGAGATCGGCGCGGGCACCGTCTCGCCCGGCGGCCGGGCGGACGTCGCTGGCGACGCTGGCTCACAGGACCGCCGGACCGGCGGCGTCGTCGCCGACCGCGCGGTCGTCGGCCCGAACGCGACGCTGTTGCCCGGCAGCAGCGTCGGTGCGTACGCCCGGGTGGGTCCGGCTGTGGTCGTCGACGGGGCGGTCAGCCAGGGAATGGAGGTGGCGTGCTGATGTGCGGCATCACCGCCTGTCTCCGCGCGGAAGGGAGCTTGGAGCCGATTCTCACCGGACTCAAGCGGCTGGAGTACCGCGGCTACGACTCCGCGGGACTCGCGGTCGTCAACGACAACCGTATCGGCCTGGTCAAACAGGCCGGCGAGGTCGACCTGCTCTCTAAACTCGTCGAATCGAAGGACATCGAGGGGACCGTCGGCATCGGCCACACCCGCTGGAGCACCCACGGGCCGCCGACGGATCTCAACGCCCACCCCCACACCGACGAACGCGGCTCGGTCGCCGTCGTCCACAACGGCATCATCGACAACTACGCCGCGCTGAAGTCGCATCTCGAACGCCGCGGCCACCGCTTCGCCAGCGACACCGATACCGAGGTCATCCCGCATCTCATCGAGGAGGAGCTGGACCAGGGGGCGTCCAATATGGAGGCGTTCCGGGCCGCCATCTCGGTGCTCGACGGCACCTACGCCGTCGCCGCGGTCTTCAGCGACGAACACGCCATCTACGCGACGCGCCACGGCTCGCCGCTGGTGTTCGGCGAGGGCGACGACGAGTGGTTCGTCGCCAGCGACGTGCCCGCCTTCGTCGAGTACACCAACCGCGTCCGCTATCTCCACGACGGCGACTACATCTACATCTCGGCCGACGGGTTCGAGATCACCGACGCCGACGGCGACGCCGTCGACCGACCCCTCGAAGAGATCGACTGGGACCCCGAGACAGCGGGGAAGTCGGGCTACGCCCACTTCATGCACAAGGAGATCCACGAGCAGCCCGAGTCGCTGCGCCGGACCATCCAGGGGCGGGTCAACAGTCTCACGGGCACCGTCGCGCTCGACGAGTTCCCGACCGATGCCTTCGCCGACGTCGAGCAGGTCCATCTCGTCGCGATGGGAACGTCTCATCACGCGGCGATGTACGCGGCGACGCTGTTGGCGGCACGGGGCATCCCGGCCTACGCCTTCATGGCCGGTGAGTACAGCCTCGCCCGGCCGCCGGTGACCGACCGGACGCTCGTCGTCGCCGTCTCCCAGAGCGGCGAGACGGCCGACACGCTCGACGCCGTCCGCCGGGCGCGGAGTGCGGGCGCGCGGACGCTGGCACTGACAAACGTCGTCGCCTCGTCGCTGACGCGGGAGTGTGACGACACGCTCCTCATCCGGGCCGGACCCGAGATCGGCGTCGCCGCGACGAAGACGTTCACCTCGCAGGTGACCGCGCTCGTACTCCTCTGTGAGCGGATCGTCGCCGACGCGACCGGGGCGTCGAGCCGCGAGAGCCGCGACCTCCTGGAGTCGCTGTCGCGGCTCCCCGGCGACGTGCAGGCCGTCCTCGACACCTCGACGGCCGAGGCGGTCGCCCGCGCCTACGCCGGGAGCGATGCGTACTTCTTCATCGGCCGGGGAATCGCCCACTCGGTTGCACTGGAAGGCGCGCTGAAGTTCAAGGAGATCTCCTACGAACACGCCGAGGGCTTTGCGGCCTCCGAGCTGAAACACGGGCCGCTCGCGCTCGTCACCGAACAGACGCCAGTCTTCGTGGTCTTCAGCGGCCGCCACGACGAGATGACGCTCAACAACGCGAAGGAGGTGCAGGCCCGCGGCGCGCCCGTCGTCGCGGTCACGAGCCGTACCGACGGCGAGATCGCCGAACTCGCCGACCACGTGCTCTCGATTCCGGAGACGCATCCGGATCTCGCGGGCGTCGCGGCCAACGTCCAGCTCCAACTCGTCGCGTACCACGCGGCGAACCTGCTCGGACGACCCATCGACAAGCCACGGAACCTCGCGAAGTGCGTGACCGTCGAGTGACGGCTGAACGTACCGTCACGCACCCTTGTCGAGCGATGACAGAGGTGCCATCACTCACTCTTGGCGAGTGACAGCCAAGTGTGCCGTCACGCACCGCTGTCGAGTGACGGCTGAACGTGCCGTCATTCACCCCCTATCGAGGGGAAAAATGTCACTGGGTTGCCTGGTATGGTGTGTAGACTCCTCGTTGAGCGCGGTTGTGACGTTCTTTAAAAATGACAAGCGTTCAAAATAAACGTCGTGTTAATGCAGAATAGGCAGTGATTGCCTAAGGACCTCGAAGCAGTAACTGGGTGTATGTTTACGACTTCCGGCCCGAGCGACAACAAGGGGTCGGAGGCTGATAGGACCGCACCCCTCCTCGACGTCCTCGGTGACGACGTTGCGCGGGAAATCCTACGGCTCGGTAACGGCCAGGTGATGACCGTCGAAACCCTCGCCGAGCACTGCAACGTCTCGGAGGCGACGGTCTACCGACGGCTCCGACAGCTCCACGACCTCGGCTTGGTCGAGAAATGCGCACAGTTCGAGGCAGGCGTCGTCACGCAAGGTGCGTACCGGACCACGATGGACAGCCTCGCAATCCGGATGACCGAGAACGGCCTCAGCGTCGAAACCGGCCCGCAGGACGAACTCGCCGAGGCGGTCGAGACCGTCCGCAACGCGATCGACATCGACGCCGTCAACTACGACCCGAAGGCGGACACCGTCCAGATCACCATCCGGCTCGACGGTGACGACCGCCTCAAGGCCTGCCTCGGCCGCTATCTCAAGTAACACGACGAACACGAGAACACGACGAACGCCACGAATACGACGAATACGACAAACATGACGAAGAGACCCCCACAGAAAGCGGACCAGTATCGATACGACAACGGGACCGTCGAGGTCGTCTTCGCGGTCGAAGACGGCCGCGTCCTCACCTTCCGAGAGTATCCCGACACCGACAGCTTCCAAGCCGCCGTCGGCGACGGCGAGTTCGACGGCGTCCATCCGGGCGTCGAGGAACTGCCGGGCGTCGAGGCGTTCCGTGACGACGACCCGGCCGAGGACGGCGAGTTCGCGAACGACAACGAGTGAGCCGCTCGGAGCGAGGGCGGTCACGACCCTCCGAGCGACGACAGGTGCGACACTCCGAACGATAGCGGTCGCTCCCGTCGAGCCGGTCCCCCGCGCGGTTCGGCAGAAACCGTGATAAGGCAGGGGTTCCTTTTTGAAACGAATTGACCGACCTGTTCGTCCCTGCACTGCTGTTCGCCGTCAGCATCCTCGGTCTCTGGCTCGGCGCGGAGTGGCTCGTGAGCGGTGCTGCGGCCATCGCTCGTCGCTTCGGGATCTCGGAACTGGTCATCGGTCTCACGGTCGTCGCCTTCGGGACCGGTCTGCCCGAGGCCGTCGTGACCATCGACGCGGCCATCACGGGTCGCCCGGACATCGCCGTCGGCAACGTCGTCGGGAGCAACATCGTCAACATCGCGGTCGTTCTCGGCGTCGTCGCGATCATCCGCGCCGCACCCGTCTCGCGTTCGCTCGTCCGCCGTGACGGGACCGCGCTCGTCGCGACGACCGTCCTCGCCGTCATCGCCGCGGCCGACGGCAGCTTCTCGCGGCTGGAGGGCGGTCTCCTCCTCACGCTGTGGCTGGGCTATCTCTGGTGGCTCTTCCGCAACCACGGCGGAAGCTCGGCACGCAAACGGGGGCCGAGCGACACCCGCGCACTCGCGCTCGCCGCCGCCAAGCTCGTCGTCGGTCTCGTCGTCGTCGTCGGCAGCGGCGCGGTCCTCGTCGACGCCGCGACGACGCTCGCGCGGAGCTTCGGAATCTCCGAGTGGACCATCGGCGCGACGGTCGTCGCCGTCGGCACGTCGACGCCGGAACTCGTCGTCTCGTTGCTCGCGCTGTACCGCGGCCGTACCGGTCTCTCGCTCGGCAACGTCATCGGGAGTAACATCGTCAACCTCTTCGGCGTCCTCGGCGTCGCCGCCGCCATCCAGCCCATCACGGTCAACCCGGCCGCCTTCAGCGGGATGCTGTGGCTGCTCGCGCTCGTCGGCGTCTTCGTCGTCGCGCTGTGGACCGGCCACCGACTCTCGCGAGTCGAGGGGGGCGCGCTGTTGAGTTCCGAGGTCGTCCGATGGGTGCTCGGCTTCGGGTGACTGGCGTCGGTTCCACGTCGGCTCCCGCCGTTGGCGACGCCGAGTTCGACGGCTACTTCTTACCGTGTGAGAACCGTCTGTGGCCGTTATCGCCGATGCGAGCCAACTGATACTGAGGTGTTTACCATGTCTACGACCACTCGTCGACGCGGAGAGTACAGCCTCCGAACACGGCTCGCGGGAGTCGACAGCAGCTTCGTTGCGGGCGCGTTGTTCTTCGGTTTCGCCGTCGTCGCCATGATGGGAATCATCACCGCCGAGGCGTTCTATCCGGGATACAACGCCGGTGTGCAGGAGATCAGCGACCTCGGTGCGACGCGGCCGCCGGACAGCGTCATCCTCCAGCCCTCGGCGACCATCTTCAACACGACGATGCTCGTTTCGGGGCTGCTCGTGGTCGGTGGGACCTACTTCGTCCACCGGGCGTTCGGTGACCGAGCGATGACCGCGGTTCTCGCGCTCCTCGGTATCGGTCTCCTCGGTGTCGGCGTCTTCGACGGCAGTGAGGCCCCGATGCACGGGCTGGCCGCCATGCTCACGTTCGTCGCCGGAGGAGCCTCCGCCATCATCGCCGCGCGTCTCATCCGGACGCCGTTCCGGTACGTCTCGGTCGCCATCGGCGCGTTCGTCCTGCTACTCATCGCGAGTCTCATCGGCTTCGGCGTCGCGGGCGTCGTCCATCCGATGGCACCGCTCGGCGCGGGTGGAATCGAACGCTACGTCGCGTATCCGACGCTCCTGTGGTTCCTCGGCTTCGCTGGCTACCTGATGGCTCCGTCGGCCGAGTTGGAGCCAGCGACGGCCGAACCGACGTCGGCGACGGCCGACGGAGAGTGAGAAGTCGGCTGGAAGCGGGCCGCAGCTAGAACGGCAGGCCGCCGAGCAGCAGTCCGGCGTCGACGAGCAGCAAGAGCGCGACGACGGCCGCGGCGGTGAAGAAGGGCTTGGCGTCGTGGGCGGGCGTGCGGACCTTGTTCTGGTCGAGACCGTCGGTCAGCTTGCTCGACCCGATCTCGACGAGCGCGGCGAGGACGAACCACAGCGCGACCATCGCGAGGACGAGATAGCCGCGCGGCGTGCCGAACAGCGACTCGGCGGTGTAGCGCGTCCCGGCGAGATGGCCGCCCGAGAGGAGCAAGAACAGCGCGCTGGCTCGTGAGACAATCGTGAGTTTACCGACGATGGCACCCAGTGGACCGGCGTTGACCTCCCCGGAGACGGCCGTCGGGAGGACGGCGTAGGCGGTGAACAACACGCTTCCGGTCCAGAGTCCCGCGAAGAGCAGGTGGGCACTGGCCATGACCGAGTCGATGACTGACATACGCTGGCTTCGGATGGCCGTGACTTAGAAGGGGCGATACCGGCCCACGGCGTGGTGGTCCGCGCCAGCGCGACCCGGATTCGATCTCGCTCCAACGCGCCCGGTACGGTCGCCCTACCGGTCGCGTGTGACGACTTCGCCCGGCGCGACGCGAGCGTCCGTCGAGAGGACGACCCCGGCGTTGAGACTCACGTTGATCCCGGTTTTCGCGCCGTCGCCGACGACGACGCCGAACTTCCGGCGACCCGTCGAGACGCGCTCGCCCTTCACGGTCAGCTTCACCGGCTGGTCGTCGTGCCGGAGGTTCGCGACCTTCGTGCCCGCGCCGAAGTTGACGTCCCGACCGAGGATGCTGTCGCCAACGTAGCCGAGATGGCCGACCGTCGCGCCCTCCATGAGGACGCTGTTCTTGACCTCGACGGCGTGGCCGACTTTCGCGCCCGCGCCGACGACGGTCGCCCCTCGGACGTAGGCGTTCGGGCCGACCGAGGCCCCCTCGCGAATCAGGGCCGGGCCTTCGACGACGACGCCCGCGTCGACCGTCGCGCCCTCCTCGACGACGACATCCCCTCGGAGGTCGGCGTCCGCGTGGACGTCGCCGCTAATGTCGCGCTCCAGTTCCTCGACCTTCCACTCGTTGGCTTCGAGGAGTTCCCACGGACGGCCGACGTCCAGCCAGCGCGAGAAGGGGACGGACTCGACGCTGTACTCGTTGCAGGTGCGTTCGAGGACGTCCGTCAGTTCGAGTTCGCCGCGCTCGCTCTCGCCGACGGCGAGCCAGTCCTGTGCCTCGGCGGGGAAGACGTACGCGCCGGTGTTGATGAGGTTCGACGGCGGATCCGGGGGTTTCTCGACGACGCCCGTGACGCGTCCCGACTCCGTGGTCTCCAAGACGCCGTAGTTCGAGGGGTTGTCGACGCGGTAGGAGCCGACGGCGGCGTCCGCGTCGTAGAGCGTCGACAGCGACTCGTGGTCGTAGAGCGCGTCGCCGTTGAGGACGACGAACGGTTCGTCGCTCGCGAGGTCGTCGGCCGCGGCGCGGACCGCGTCGGCCGTCCCGCGCTGTTCCGCTTGGACGGCGTAGCTGATGGCGGTGTCCTCGAACTCGTCGCCGAAGTAGTCGCGCACGTCATCGGCCTCGTAGCCGACGACGAGGGCGATGGAGGACGCGCCTGCCGCGATGGCGGCCGAGACGGTGTGGCCGACGAGCGGCCGGTCGGCGACCGGCAACATCGGTTTCGGACGACGCGCGGTCAGCGGCCGCATCCGGGTTCCCTCTCCTGCGGCGAGGACGACTGTCTGCATAGGCGAGAGAAGACGAGGTGGTCGAATAGTGTTTCCGCTGTCCGGTCGGCCGCACGTGGCGTCTCTCAGGCGGGGGTCGGCTGCTCGAACTCCGCCGGTGGGAACGCCAGCAGGCTAGCGTAGTAGAACAGCAGTTGTGTGAACGTGTGCGGCTGGGAGACGGCCGTCAGCACCCGTCCGTCCTCGCGAATCCACGCCTCGCCGAGGACGTGCGTGTCGGGCGTGGCGTGGTTGTGGGCGATCCACCGGACGCCGTCGCGGACGCGGGTCATCTTCTCGGGGTCGTCGGCCCAGCCCGTCGCCAGCGCGATGAGCGCGCGGGACTCGTACATCCCGAAGCGTCGCTCGCCTGCTTCGGGTTCCCGGAACGACGGCTCGATTGCGTCCCAGAGATGGTCGAGATGTCGTCGCATCCGCGGATGGTCCGTCGGCGCGAACCGCGCGGGCCACGCGACGGTGGTGTTGCCGCCGGTGCCGGGGAGGATGGGCAACGCACGGAAGATGTCGGGGACGTAGTGGTGTTCGAGGACGTGGTCGAGCGGCGACTTGCCGCGGCTGTAGGCACCTGCCTCGGGGTCCCAGAGATGGGCGTCGATGGCCGTCTTGAGTTCGTCGCGGCGACGACGGTAGCGGGCGGCGTCCTCGACCGCGTCGAGCGCGCGGGCAGCCTTCAGCGCGGAGTTGAGCGCGAGCCAGACGGTGCTCGCGCCGTGGATGGTGCGGGAGGGGACGATGTTGTCGTCCTCGTGGGCCGCGCGGTGCAGGCCCGTCGCGGCGTCGCGGTAGCCCGCGAGGAAGTCCGCGCCGCGCTTGATTGCCGGATAGACCTCTCGCAGGTAGCCTTCGTCGCCCGTCGCACGGTAATGGTCCCAGAGCGTCCAGACGGCGAGTCCGGTCTGGTCGATCTCCCACGGGATGGGCCCGCCCGCGATGCCGTCGGCGTAGTAGTTCATCAGCCAGTTGCCCTTCGGGACGAGCGCGTGGCCGAAGAACCGCCGCTCCTCGGACCGCTGGAGCGAGGCGTACCAGCGGTTGCGCTTGTCGACCCACTCGGGCAACCCGACGAGATTGAGGACGTGGTTACAGAACGCGCCGTCGCGCGGCCAGTCCTGCGCGTAGGGGCTCTGCGTGGCGATGGAGGCGACGATGGCTCCCGACTCGCGGTCGTAGTTGGTCACGAGCGTGACGAGCGCGCGCATGGCCGTCGCCCGGACGGCTGCGTCGTCGGTCTCGGGCAGCGGCGCGTCGCCGAGGAGCTCGTCGAACCACGCCGCCTTATCCCGGCGGATGGTCGCCGGGTCCCACTCGCGGGCTGTTTCGAGGAGGTCCGAAACCCCACCACGGCTCTCGTCGGCTGCGACGAGGAGCGTCGCAGTGGCGGTATCGTCATCTCCGAACCCCAGCCGCGTCGAGAGCGCGGCCGTCGGCTTGCCGCTGTGGGCGTCGTGGTTCGGCAGGTCGCCGTCGCTGGCGCGCTCGTAGGCGTCGTGGGCGTCGCGAGCGTCGGGACCGACGCGCTCACGGCGGGCCGCGAAGGCGTCCGCGCCGACCTGGTGACGCTCGCTCGGCCGGTCGAAGCCCATCGCGAGCGCGACCTGTCGGCGGTCACACGTCGACTCGTCGACGCCGCGTTTGGTGGCGACGACGGCGTCGACGTCGGGGCGGTACCGGGCGTGCGTCCGGTCTCCGGGATGCCGACGGAGGTCGTGAATCGGGTTCTTCGGCTTCTTCGACACCCCGAGATGGAAGTGCGCGAAGGCGACGAGGTCGGCGGCGACGACCGGCGAGTCGGCGTCGCGGTGGACGGTCACCTCGCGGACCAACACGTCGGCGTCGGCGGCGACGGTGTCGACGACGCGGACGGTCAGGCCATAGTGTCCAGAACGGTGTTCCGTGACGACGGTGTCGCTTCCCTCCGTCTCGTACCACTGTGTCGTCCCCCAGTCGCGGAGCCACGTCGTCTCACGCGTGTCGCCGAGGTCGAGGCGGAGTCCGAGAAACGCCCCCTCGTTCGGATGCGCGCCGAAGCGCGGGGCGTCGCGGCGGGTGGTGTGGTACTTGACGTGGTTGAAGAAGGAGGGGCGGGGCCATCGGAGGACGGTGACGGTCCCCTCTCGGTTGAGCGCGACCGAGAGCCGGCCATTGCCGGACTGGGCGTTGATGTCGGTCGGGCCGAAGAACTCCGGCGCGTCGCCGAGGCTGAGCGGTGGGACGAGGGAGGTGAGTCGCTGACGGAGGGAACCGGTAACCATTGCGAGACGTAGGGGTGTGAGAGGGATAACGTCGCTGGCAGATACCCTCGAGACGGGCGATAGCTGCGTTCTCCCCGGTGTTTGTTCCACGCCGAAATGGCAAGGAGGTGGAAAGTGACTCTGTTGAAGCCCATTGAAGCGGACACAAACGGCGTGCTGGAGATAGTGGGTGAGTTTTGCACGGCCCGCTCGTTCAATTCAGAAATGTCCGTCTGGATCAACCGGTACGTCGGACTGCATACAGTACAAATATGTCGTATAGACAGCGTGAGCTTAGGTTACGGCCTTTCGCACGATCTCTGAGAGCTTCTCCTCGGTCGCATCATCTAATTCAGTGAAGTACCACGAGGCTTCGATGAGTTGATGTGACGCGTCCTCGTTGACGGAGAGGTTCGCGTCTTCTGTCAACGCGAACGACATATACCCTTTCTCGGCATTGAAGAAGCATACGACCTTGCCGTCCTTTGCGTACGCTGGCATACCGTACCACGTTCTGGGTGTGAGACCCGGCCCACTATCCATGATGAGCTCGTGGAAACGTTCGCCCACTTCGGGGAAGGGTGCTTCCATCTCCGCGATTGCCTCACGTACTTCTGCTTCTCCATCAGTCGTATCGGCCATACAATCAGCCCTCCACTTGGCCAGCGAGCTTTTTGAGGGAATCTTCCCAGGCATCCGCGACCCCGTACTCCTCGATATCGACATCCTGGGAGATACCTTCTAAACGAAGAGTGACCTCGGTCCCGTCAGGAACACTATCCAGAGTAATCGTCACGGTACTGTGATCACCACCCTCATCTGTCTCCTCGATCCAGACGATCTTCTCACCGCGTACCAGTTCCCGATAAGTGCCTTCGAACGTGTGAGAGTACTGCTCCATCCCCTCTGCTTCGCCGACATTCTCGATACGGAAGGATCCTCCCTCCTCAGCCTCGACCTCTTGAACATCGGCGCGGAATCCTTCTGGAGCTGCCCACATAGCCATGTCCACAGGATTCAGGAAGGCCTCGTAGACTCGTTCACGGGGTGCTTTGATCACACGGTTTACAGTGATACTCTGTCCCCGGCCCACTGGATACTCCGTCGTCGATGCATCGCCTTCGTTGGGATTGTTTGTCATTGATTTTCGTTCTCCAGATGATTGGCCAGCGCGTCCAAGCGGTCCTCCCAGAAGACCCGGTACTGGGTTAACCATCCGAACGCCGCGGAAAGCGGCACGGCATCGAGGTGGCAGCGACGAACGGTACCATCCTTCGTGACGTCGATTAAACCAGCGTCTTCTAGCACACGCAAGTGCTTGGAGATGGCAGGGAGGGAAACGTCGTGAGGCTCGGCTAGGTCACTCACGCTCTCGGGACCGTCGGTTAACTGTTCGAGGATAGACCGACGGATCGGGTGTGAGAGTGCCTGGAAGACCGCATCGAGATCCAGGTCGTCTGGCTCCTGTTCAACCATCCGGTCGAGAATACGGTATCAGACTATTTAACCATCTAGTTAAATTGCGGCTATACCATTCTCAACAGTGATCAAACCCGATTTCGAGAATAGAACCGAAACCGTCTGGCGGACAGCCTGGATGCAGCTAGTGAATGGGTACATCTCTCAGCACACGTCACTGTGGACAGGTATCGGTAACTGCAACTTTCAGCTCGGTAACTGCCTTATCTGTACGTAGTAATTCCATCATTACGATTTGATAACTGTTGGTGTGACCGACTGGTGCGTTCTATTCACCACGACCCGAACAGACTATCAGAGGGAGTTTCAATGGAGCCTGGAAAGTATATATTCTCACGGCGCGTAATGTTGACGTTCTATGCCTGCCGATTCACCCAGTGACAGCACTTCACACGATGGAGTGCGAGAGGATCACTCACACGCCGACGCGGTCCCCGGCCCCGAGCCGACGGCCACCGACACCGACAGCGGTGCCGTGGCGGTCGACGACGGCCACGACCGCGGGCTGTCGCCGCCGGGCGTCGCCGAGACCGACGCCGAGTTGGACCCCGAAGTACTCGACCTCCTCGGTGGCGTCCCCATCGCGACGACCGCCGACGTCGAGGTCCCCGAGCGGCTCATCGACCAGGTCATCGGCCAGGAGCGCGCCCGCGACGTCGTCACGAAGGCGGCCAGCCAGCGTCGCCACGTGATGATGATCGGCTCGCCCGGCACGGGCAAGTCGATGCTCTCGAAGGCGATGACCGAGCTGTTGCCCAAGGAGTCGCTTCAGGACGTGCTCGTCTACCACAACCCCGAGGACGGCAACCAGCCGAAGGTTCGGACGGTCCCGATGGGCAAGGGGAAACAGATCATCGAGGCTCACAAGGAGGAGGCCCGGAAGGCCGGACAGTTCCGCAACCTCATCATGTGGGGACTCATCGCCGTCGTGCTCATGTACTCGCTACTCATCGCGGGCGAGTTCCTCCTCGGCATCCTCGCGGCGGGGATCGTCTTCCTGCTGTTCCGCTACGGCTCGCGCCGCGGCTCGGCGGCGATTCCGAACCTCATCGTCACGACGGACGACGACGCGACCGCCCCGTTCATCGACGCGACGGGTGCCCACGCTGGGGCGTTGCTCGGCGACGTTCGCCACGACCCATACCAGTCCGGCGGTCTCGAAACGCCGAGTCACGACCGCGTCGAACCCGGCGCGATTCACAAGGCCAACAAGGGCGTGCTGTTCATCGACGAGATCAACACGCTCGACATCCGCTCCCAGCAGCATCTGCTGACGGCGATGCAGGAGCGGGAGTTCTCCATCACCGGCCAGTCCGAGCGCTCCTCGGGCGCGATGGTCAAGACCGAACCCGTCCCGACGGACTTCGTGCTCGTCGCCGCTGGCAACCTCGATGCGATGTCGCATATGCACCCGGCACTCCGGTCGCGCATCAAGGGCTACGGCTACGAGGTCTACATGGACGACACCATCGAGGACAGCGCCGAGATGCGCCAGAAGTACGTCCGGTTCGTCGCCCAGGAGGTGGCCAAGGACGGCCGTCTGCCGCCCTTCACCAACGATGCGGTCGCCGAGGTCATCCTCGAAGCCCGCCGCCGCGCGGGACGGAAGGGCCATCTGACCCTCGAATTCCGTAACCTCGGCGGACTGGTGCGCGTCGCTGGCGACATGGCCCGCGGCGAGGACTCGCCCGTGACGACCCGTGAGCACGTCCTCGACGCGAAACGCCGCGCGCGCAGCATCGAACAGCAGATCGCCGACGAGTACATCGAGCGGCGCAAGGACTACAACATCTCGATGACCGAGGGCTCGGTCGTCGGCCGGGTCAACGGGCTGGCGGTCATGGGCGAGGACTCCGGTATCGTCCTGCCCGTCATGGCCGAGGTGACGCCCTCACAGGGTCCCGGCTCGGTCATCGCGACCGGCAAACTCCAAGAGATCGCCCAGGAGGCCGTCCAGAACGTCTCGGCTATCATCAAGAAACTCTCCGGGACGGGTCTCAACGGCAAGGACGTCCACATCCAGTTCGTCCAGGCCGGACAGGGCGGCGTCGACGGCGACTCCGCATCGGTCACCATCGCGACGGCGGTCATCAGCGCGCTGGAGGACCTCGGCGTCGACCAGTCGACGGCGATGACCGGCTCGCTCTCGGTGCGTGGCGACGTGCTTCCCGTCGGCGGCATCACCCACAAGATCGAGGCCGCGGCGAAGGCCGGAATGAAGACGGTCATCATCCCAGCAGCCAATCTGCAGGACGTGATGATCGAAGACGAGTACAAGGAACTCGTCGACATCGTCCCCGTCACCCACATCAGCGAGGTGCTGAAACACTCGCTGGAAGGCTCGCCGGACATGGATTCGCTCGCCTCGCGGGTCGCGGAGTTCACCGACACCGTCCTCGACGGCGTCGGCCGCGGCGGCAGCCCGAACCCGCAGTAGGCGGGCTGCGCGACGACCGACTACGAATACCGAATACGGACTTTTTTGGCCGAGAGCGACACGGACAGCTAAGCCGACACCGGCGGCGCGTCGAACGTCGCCCCACAGCCGTCGCAGGCGACGACCGGACGGCCAGCGTCGCCGACGGTCGCCCGTAACTCCTCGCTCGCACACTCGGGGCACGGGTCGGGGTCGTGGTCGACACCGCAGGCCGGACAGCCGAAGGTCAGGCCGTCCTCGGTGTCGAGTCGCAGGGTCGAATCGTCGCAGGTCGGGCACGGAAACGGAATCCTGACGTCGTCGGTCGCCCGCGGCGCGCCGACGGCGAGGACGACGAGGGTCTCGTCGCCCGCGTTCCGCCCGGACTGGAACGTGCCGGGCGCGAACCGCACGGCCTCGCCCGTGGTGACCGTGACGACGCCGTCGAGCGTCTCGAACGTGGCCTCGCCCTCGACGACGTAGAACAGTTCCTCCTGGTCGACGTGGGCGTGCAGGCCGCCTGGAAGGCTCTCCTCGGGCGCGATTCGGTACCAGTTGCACGCGACGGCCGTCGTCGCCAGCGACTCCCCGAGGTCGACTCGCTCGACACCCGGCCCGAGCGTGGCGCGTTCGGCGTCGTCGAGTGTGCAGCGGTTCACGCCGACGGCTGCGACCGGCGGTAGCAAAAGGGTTTGGCCGAGCACTGCTCGCTCGCCCCGTTCGGCCCGGTCGACCCGGTCGGTATGTGGCCCATACCACGGCGTACGGTACGGATACTTAGGACCCATGCGACCGTCCCACATGGCGGTGGGAAGAGAGATGCCAGAATGTGCAACCTGTGAGGAATACGTTTCGCCCGACTTCGTCCGCGTGTTCGGAGACAACAACCGCGTCGTCACCGCCTGTCTGTCGTGTCGGGGGGCCAAGCCCGAGCCTGACCAATCGGCCGGGCCAGCCGAGACAGCCGAGTACAACGCGTCGGAGACAGAGCAGGCCGACGACACCGAGTACGAACCGGAGCCGTACAGCCACGAGGCGGACCCGGCAGAGCCAGCCAGTGCGTCCCAGCGCGTGGACGTGACCGAACCCGAGACGGCGGCGACAGCGACGGGAGGCGGCTCCTCGCCGATGTCGTTCCTCCGGTCCGTGTTCCTCCGGTAGTCCGACGACCACGAGACTGTTTTACTGACCCGATACACCCCAGAGCGACCGCACTACGTCCGTGCGGGGAGCGCGGTACGCCACTGCCACTCGGTCGCCAGCGGGAGGAGGAGAATCCCGGCGACGAGGACGAGGTTGGCGAGGACGTGGACCGCCGCCGTCCCCACGAAGCCGGTCACGAGACCGTCGAGGAGAAGCTCCTGACCCGTCTGGAGCGCGACGACGAAGCCGACGCCGACGACGGCGAGGACGCCGCGTTCGAGCCGGGAGCCGGGTGACGGTAGGTCGTCGAGTTTGTAGCTCCCGAGAACACCGCCGAGCGAGCCGCCGAGTGCGACGAGCGTCTCCGCACCGACGCCGACGACGGCGAGTGCCGGAAGCGACGCGACGGCCGCGATAGCGAACCCGCGCCGCGGGTCGCCCCGTGTGACGCGCCACATGACGAGGAGGAGCGCGAGACCGACACCGAAGCCGACGAGCACGTCGCCGAGATAGTGGACGCCGATGACGACGCGAGAGAGACCGATCAGCAGTGCGATGGCGGTGGCGGCGGCGACGCCGCGCCACGACCGGAACCGCTCCGTCGCGAGCACGAGTCCGCCGTAGACGACGACGCTGGCGACGGCGTGGCCGCTCGGGAAACCGTAGGGGTCGGCGTCGTGGGCGACGAACTGGACCGAGGCGGGCGGTCGCGGGAGACCGAGTCCCGCCTTGAGCGCGAGCGTGACCGCGAGGGCGGTCAGCGTGAAGCTGACCACCAGTGCAGTGGGTCGGCGGTCGCCCACCCAGTAGAGCACGGAGAGGAGGAACACGAGCCCCGTCGCGCCGCCGAAGGCGGTGATTACGGCGAAAACCGCGGCCAACTCCGGTGGAACTGCCTCCCTGATGAGCGCGCTGACCTCGACGAGCCGGACCATAGGGGGCGATTGGGACAGGAGTGCATGAAACTGTCCGTCTTCGAGACTGTCGGCGACGCGGGACGGTCAGGGCAACAGCGGGAGCAGATCCAAGAGCGTCTGTTTCACTCGCTCGCTGTCCAGTCGCAACACGAGAAGGAGGACGAGAAAGACCACGAGACCAGCGACCAGCGACGACGCCAAGTTCGTGCCAGCCGGCTCGGTGAAGTACCATGTCACTACTACGACGCCGGTAGTGAGCAGTACGAACGCCGACTTTCGGGGCGTGTATCCGGCGATAGCGGGCATACGTTTCTCGGTGTTCTATTCGGAGTGAGAGACAAACAAATTTGTGGGCGAACGTGCGGCCCTGCAGCGATTTTCGACCGAACCCGACGAGGTTCCGACCGACCGCGACGACGGCCACCGTGAACTACACCCGTCCACGGACCCAACCACACTCGTGACGTACCGACGGCCGCCGACGTGGCGGACAGACCTCCTCGCGCTCGTCGCGGAACTCGACGACGCCGTCGACGCTGCCATCGTGGAGGGACCGAACGACCGGCGCGGCCTCCGAACGGCGGGGTTCACGAAGCGCGTCTACACCTGCTCGGAAGCGGGCGGGCTGGCCGCTCTCGCTTCCCGTATCGACGAGGACCGAGTGGTCATCCTGACCGACTTCGACCCCGCTGGCCGGCGGCTGAACGCCCGACTGCGCGAACTCCTCGACGACTCGCAGGTCGACCCCGAGTGGCGGCGGAAGGTCGGCGCGGCACTGACGCCACACGGCCGTCGGGATATCGAGTCGCTGAACAACCTCTTTCGACACCGGTGGTAGCCTCGCCCGCTCTCAGAGGTCGTCGGGGTCCAACGGCGTCGCGTCGTCCCAGTACCGCTCGAAGCGTTCTGTCGCCCAGCCGTGGACGGCCTCGTCGGTGACGTCGAGCGAGGCCTGGAGCAGGCCGTTGTCGTCGCGGAGAAACAGGTGGACCGTGTCGTCGGCGACGGTCGCTGCCAAAGGGACCGCCTCGTCGGTGATGCGGATCTCGACCGTCTCGGTCTCCAGGAGTTCGAGCAGCCGCGCCCGCAACTGCGAGTCGTCGGCGAGCGCGTCGATGGCACTCGCGGCGAAGACGCCCCGGAAGGTCTGGGCTCCCTCTGCGGTCCGGTCGTGGATCACGTCGAGGCTCTGCTCGTTGAACGCGTAGGAGAAGATGTGGACGTCCTCGGCCTCGCCCAGGAGGTCGAGTGCCCGCTTGACCGGCGCGTTCGGCCGCACCTGACTCGGCGTGGTGACCGTCGCCGACGAGAGCCGCCGGAGGTCGAAATCGAGTGCCTCAGTCGGGAGCCACCGGACGACGCCCCGCAGCGTCGCCTCGGTGTCGAGGACGTCCAAGAGGTCCTCGAAGCCTGCCGCGACCAGCTGCCCCGTCGCCGTCGCGACGTAGTCGCTGCCCTCGCGGACGACCCACGTCCGCTCGGTGAAGTCGCCGAGAATCCGCCCGAGCGTGGGCTGGGAGGCGTCGGTCAACTCCGCGAGTTCGCGCCGCGTCCGTGGCTCCTCGGCCAGCAGCGTCAGGACCTCGACGCGGTTGGGCGAGAGCGCGAGAAACTCGATCTCCTCGAGTGCCGATTCCATGGCCGCCTCTTCGCCGACGACTCCTAAAGCGGTTTCGAGTCGTGAAAGAGTTTCACGGTGTGAACCCCCACTGCCGTGGTCGGCTCGTTTCTTCGCGTGAAACGGTTTCTGGCCAACGGTATGGGTGAACAGCCCGTTTCTCCAGATATGAGTGAAGATTCGAGTCGGGGCGACGCGGCCGGTCCGGCCGTGGTCCCACGGGGTGGTGTGCAGTGGTGAGCCGGCGCGCGCTCGGCTTCTTCGCGCTCGCCAGTGTCTTCTTCGGCGGGACGTTCGTGGCGGCGAAGGCGGGCCTGGAGTTCTTCCCGCCGCTCCTGTTCGTCGCGCTGCGGTTCGACGTCGCCGCGGCCGTCTTGGCCGTGTACGTCGTCGCCACGACGCCGCGGAGCGACCTGCTTCCCAAGACGCGCGGCGACCTCCTCGGCATCCTCGCAACCGGCGGCCTCGCCATCGGTCTCGCGAACGCCCTGCTGTTCGTCGGCCAGCAGTACGCCTCCAGTGGCGTGGGGGCCATCGTCTTCAGCCTCAACCCCATCCTGACGCCCGTCTTCGCGGCCCTCCTCCTCGCCGACGAGCGGCTCTCGGCCCGTGGCGCGCTCGGCATGGCTATCGGTCTCGTCGGCGTCGCGCTCGTCATCGACCCGAACCCGGCGAACCTCCTCGGCGGCGACGCGTTCGGGAAGGCAATCCTCTTCGCCGGTGCCGCGAGTGGCGCGCTCGGCAGCGTCCTCATCCGCTGGGCCGACGGCGACCTGTCGAGTACGGTTCGGACAGCGTGGGCACTGCCGGTCAGCGCGCTCATGACCCACGCGTTCAGTTGGGGTGCGGGCGAGTCTGCGGCGGCCATCTCGTGGACGCCCGGCGCGTTCCTCGCGCTCGGCTACGTGGGTATCTTCGCTGGGGCCATCGCCTACATCGCCTACTTCGGCCTGCTCGACGAGGTCGGCGCGATTCAGGGGAACCTCGTGTTCTACGTCGTCCCCGTCGTCGCGACCCTCGGCGGCGCGGCACTGCTCGGCGAGTCGGTGTCGACGCTGACGCTCGTCGGCTTCGCGACCATCTTCGCCGGCTTCGCAGTGCTCGGTAGCGAGTCCATCGAGACCGAAGTCGAGCGCGTGTGGAAACTCATGGTGGCGCGCGAGGCGTCGACCGAATCGGTCTGAAAATCCGCACGTCTCGGTGTTCACAAGGAGTCCGCACGTCTCCCAGTTCAGGACTGAGAATCCGACTCGTCCCCGACCGCCTTCAGGTCGAGTCGCGGCGCGAACGATTCGTACGTCTCGTCGCTCGACACGATCGTGTCCCCGTCGGCTTCGACGAGGTGAAGCGCGTCGAACGGCGTAAAGCCGTGGTCTTCGACGTACGTTGCGGCCGTGACGACGGTATCCACGTCGCCTCGTACGTCGAGTAACGCAGCCGCGTTCGTGACGACTCGCTCGGTATCTCGCCCCTCACGGTAGGCGACCATCAGGAGTTCGATGAGTGTGAACTGAGACGTCCACAGCTCGTCTCTGTGGTCGCGGTAGACGGTCTCTGCGGCGTCGCCGAGCCAGTCGTCGTCCTTGATGAGTGCCAGGAGGAAGTCCGTCTCTGCGTACATTCAGCGGCCAGCCTCGTCGAGCACTGCGTCGCGTGCGTCTTGGCGGAGTTCCTCCGCCGACTTCTCGACGTCCGCGAACTCCGAACGGAGGGCATCGAGCGGGTCGTCCTCGATCGGAATCAGTTTGATACCGTCGTGGAGTTGGACGATGTGGTAGCGTTCGCCGTACCGTTCACGGACCTCTTTGGGGAGCGTGAGAC
This sequence comes from Halogranum gelatinilyticum, assembly GCF_900103715.1. Lineage (NCBI taxonomy): Archaea > Methanobacteriati > Methanobacteriota > Halobacteria > Halobacteriales > Haloferacaceae > Halogranum > Halogranum gelatinilyticum. Next base: position 943,671 of record NZ_FNHL01000002.1, read on the forward strand.
GACCGCGGCCGTCCAGGGTCGCTTCGGACATGGTCGGAGAGTGGGTGGGCAGAGACAAGAGTCTTCCCCGAAACTGGCTCTTTACCCACTCGTGCGGCTCACTCGACCAGCTCGAACGTCTCGACGGCGATGATGTCGTCGGCCGCGTGGCCGACCTGTATCTCGAATTCACCGGGTTCGGCGGCGTACTCTTCTGCTGCTGTCCAGAACGACAGATCACTCGTCGTCAGCTCGAAGGAGACGGTCGCGGACTCGCCAGCGTCGAGGTTGACATTCTCGAAGCGGACCAGCTCTTGGACAGGGCGCGCCCGGCTGGCGACGGGGTCTCGGAGATAGACCTGTACAACTTCGGTTCCGGCACGGTCGCCGGTGTTCTCAACAGTCACGTCGACGGTGAGCGTCTCGTCGGCGGTGACGGTCATCGCGTCCAGCGAGACGTCGGTGTAGGCGAACTCCGTGTAGCTCTCGCCGTGGCCGAAGGCGTACAGCGGTTCGTTCGGGATGTCCAGATACCGCGAGAGATACTTGTCGGCCTGGCCCTGGGGGAACTCCGTCAGGTCCACGTCGGTCTCCTCGGGCGGGCGGCCGGTCTGCAGCCGGTTGTAGTAGACCGGGATCTGCCCCTCGGTGACGGGGAAGGTCATCGGCAGCCGACCAGACGGGTTGTGGTCGCCGAGGAGGACGTCGGCGACGGCCGGACCGGCTTCGACGCCGGGGAGCCAGGCTTCGAGAATCGCCGGGACGTGTTCGGTCTCCCAGTCGATGGCCAGCGGCCGGCCGTTGAACAGGACGGCGACGACGGGCGTCTCCGTCTCGACGAGTGCGTCGAGCAGCGCGCGCTGGTCGCCGGGGAGGTCCAGATGGGCGCGACTCGCCGCCTCGCCGCTCTGGCTGTAGCGTTCGCCGACGGCGACGACGGCGACGTCCGCGTCGGCGACGGCGTCGACCGCCGCGGCCAACTGGTCGTCCGTGACCGAGCCGTCGCGGTCACAGCCCTCGGCGTACGTCAGCCCCCCGACACGCTCGTCGAGCGTCGTCTTGAGCGTCGTCACGTCCTCGGGTCTCCCCTCGGCGCGCCACGCGCCGAGCATATCGGTCGCGCTGTCGGCGAGCCCGCCGACGAGCGCGATTTCCTCAGTTTCGTCCAGCGGCAACAGGTTGTCCTCGTTCTTCAACAGCACTTGCGACTCGCGGGCAACCTCGCGGGCCGCCTCGCGGTGGTCGTCGCTGAGGAGTCGCTTCGACTTGCGGTCCTCGTCGAAGTAGCGGTAGGGGTCCTCGAACAGCCCGAGGACGCCCTTGACGACCAGCAGGCGGCGGACAGCCTGGTCGACGAGTTTCTCGTCGACGACGCCGTCTTCGACGAGTCCCACGAGTTCGGTCGCGTAGGCTCCGCTGACCATGTCGACGTCGGAGCCGGCTTCGATGCAGGCCCGTGCGGCCTCGCGCAGGTCGCCCGCGACGCCGTGTTGCATGAGTTCGCCGAAGGAGTTCCAGTCGGAGACGACGAGGTCTTCGAACCCCAACTCGTCGCGCAGCAGTTCGTCGACGAGTGCCTCGTTGCCGCTGGCCGGGATGCGGTCGTAGACGTTGAAGGCGTTCATGACGCTGCCGACGCCCGCCTCTAAGGAGGCCTCGAACGGCGGGAGATGAACCTCACGGAGGGCGGTCTCCGAGAGGTCGACGGTGTTGTACTCGCGGCCCGCTTCGGCGGCCCCGTAGCCGACGTAGTGTTTCGCACACGCGAGGACCGTGTCGTCGGCCGCGAGGTCGTCGCCCTGGAAGCCGCGGACGCGCGCCTTCGAGACCTCTCCCGAGAGATACGGGTCTTCGCCCGCCGCCTCCATAACCCGCCCCCAGCGCGGGTCGCGGCCGACGTCGACCGACGGCGCGAACGTCCAGTGAATCCCGCTCGCAGCCGCCTCGGTCGCGGCGACGCGGGCCGACAGTTCCGCCATCTCGGGGTTCCACGACGCCGCCTCGCCGAGCGGAATCGGGAAGATCGTCCGCTGGCCGTGGATGACGTCGAACGCGACGACGAGCGGGATGCCGTGGTCCGACTCCTCGACGGCGAGTTCCTGAAGCCGTCGGGCCTCGTCGAGACCCCCGACGTTGAGCACCGAGCCGATGTCGCCGTCGAGCACGCCCTGTTCGACGTCCATGTCGCCGACGGCGGTCCCCGTCGCGAAGTCGGCGTTGAGCTGGTTCAGCTGGCCGACCTTCTGTTCGAGCGTGAGTTCCGAGAGGAGCGTCTCGACGCGTTGCTCGATTGCGGCCCGTCGCTCGGACGAGCACTGCGCGAGCAACGACTGCGTCTGCGTGTCCATGTGCCGTAGGGTCGCCCCGTCAGTATAAACGGCCGGCTCTTCGACAGGAACCGTCGAAACAACCCATTCGAGACGAACTGTCGGGAGAACTCAGAAGAGCGCGACCATCGCCCACTCGACGACGCGGTAGCCGAGGAAGACGCCGACGACGCCCATGACGCCCGCGAAGTTCGGCGGCGCGGGGATGGGGACACCAGCCGCGTTGAACACCGCACCGGTCAGCATTCCAGTCACCGTCGCCAGAAGAACGAGTGTGAGATCCATTCGTACTCGGACAAGCGAGTCGCCGCTCAAAGCCGTTGCGAGAACGCCCGCACTGTGTGCCGGAGAGTCACGAGACGGCGTGTCGTGACAGCCCCTCTCGGTGGTGGCGGTTCACAGAGAAAAAAAGAGGAAGCCCACGAGTTTACTCGTGGGAGGAATCCGACAGTCCCCTTCACCACCCACGAGCGATACAGTCCGACTCCCACACGACAATCGTATACATTATAAAGAAACACTCTAATATGTGAAGTACCGATGGAGGTGATTCGCACCGTCAAAGTCAAACTCGACATACTCGACGAGCGGTGCGACGACCTCCATCAGACCAAAGACCAGTTCCTCCACTGTGCGAACACCACCGCAGAGTGGGCGTGGAGACACCCGAACGACTACTGCGTCACCTCGAAACAGAAAGCCGAGAAAGCCCTCTACGAGCGACTTCGCAACGAGACGGAGTTGACTGCGAACCTCGTCCAGAAGGGGATTCGGCGTGCTATCGAGGCCACCAAAAGCGGTGTCGCCCGTCTCAAGAAAGGCGACAACACCAG